>VGCJ01000004.1 GCA_016870035.1 Alphaproteobacteria bacterium | reverse complement strand
CGTGTTTGAGGCTTTGTCCGGGCGAGCGCTTGAGTCGTTCATAGCTGCAAATCCGCATGAAGGGCCCGCGCCGTCAAGGGTGAAGCGGCGCCAGGTGTCCGTTCACTCATGGGTCACTGTGATGCCGGCACACTTAAGCGCCTCAAGAAAGCCTGTAACGCCTTTGAAAACATGGCCCTGAAGCCCGGCTTCTTTCGCGCCTGCAACATTCACGGCCAGATCATCAATGAAAAAACTGCGCCGAGTTTCTGCGCCGACACGATTACAAACCGCGCGGAATATATCGGGATCAGGTTTTGCGAGTGCCAAATCGGCAGAGACATATAGATGCGATCCGAAGAGGTGGCGTAATTCGGGAAAAAGATCATCGATGGTCTCGGAGAGAAGCCGATCATTATTCGTCAAAAGCGCAAGGCGATGGCTTTGGCCGAGCGCCCGGACGAGATTGAGCATGGGGAGATCTGGTATCATCGAGGCACGCCGCGCCTCGACCCATTGGGCTCTGTTCAATTTCATTCCCAAAAGTCGGCCGAACTCGTCAAGATAGGCATCGGCCGAATAATAGCCCCGGTCAGCTCGGTCGAGAAAGTCACTTTCCCAAATCGCCTGCCGTATTTCGGTCTCCGGTCGGCCGGAAAGCGAGGCCAGCGCCGAGATCCTGCGCCCCACATCATAGGTGCAAACCACATCGTCCATATCGAAAATGAAAGCATCAATCGGCAAAAGCGGCATCCTCCAAACAGGGAAAACGGGCGGCATCGCTTGACCTCTTCTCGCGCGCCCCTCACAAACAGGCAAGTTTTCTCGTCCGGACCTCAATGATGGCTTTTAAGCCGCCGCTTACGATCCTGCTTTGTGCCCCGCGCGGGTTCTGCGCCGGGGTTGTCCGTGCCATTGATGTGGTCGAGACGGCGCTTAAAACCTATGGAGCGCCCGTCTATGTGCGGCACGAGATTGTGCATAACCGTTTCGTGGTCGACGATCTCAAAAGAAAAGGCGCCGTCTTTGTACGCGAGCTTGATGAGATTCCGGAAACCGAAGCGCCGGTGATTTTCTCTGCGCATGGTGTTCCGAAATCAGTACCCGCTGAAGCTGTACGCCGGAATTTTTTTGCGATTGATGCAACCTGCCCGTTGGTGACTAAAGTTCATCGCGAAGCCGAAATTCATCACAAGCGCGGCCGCACCATTCTTCTTGTTGGTCACAAAGGACACCCTGAAGTGATTGGCACGATGGGCCAATTGCCCGAAGGCGCCGTGACTCTGATTGAGACACTTGAAGATGTAGAGACGCTCCCGCAAAGTGATGGGGCGTCACTTGCTTTTGTAACACAAACGACTCTGTCTGTTGATGATACGCGCGATATTGTCGAAGCGCTGAAATCAAAATTTCCTCTGATCGCCGGACCGCATAAAGAAGATATTTGTTATGCGACAACCAATCGCCAAGAGGCGGTGCGCTCCGTTGCAGGCCGCGCGGATGCTGTCTTTGTTGTTGGGTCTTGGAATTCATCAAATTCGCAACGGTTGCGGGAGTCGGCAGAGCGCGCCGGTGCGCCGATTGCGAAGCTTGTGAATGAAGCGCGCGATATTGAGTGGGACACGCTTCCGCTTATGAAAACCATCGCGATTACAGCGGGCGCGTCCGCGCCGGATATTCTTGTCGAAGGCATCGTTGATGCCTTTGCAGAACGCTATGATGTGACAGTTGAGACGATCACAACGGCGGATGAAACCATGTTCTTTCCTCTGCCGCGTGAATTGCGCGAAAAGACTCAGGGATAAATCGTGGCTGTTTATACTGATGTCCCCGAGGACGCGCTCGAAAAATTCATCGCGCTCTATGATATCGGCGGTGTGTTGTCGTTCAAAGGCATCGCCGAAGGCGTCGAGAATTCGAATTTTCTCCTTCATACCGAAGGCGGTTATTTCATTCTGACGCTATATGAGAAGCGGGTGAAAAAAGAAGACCTGCCATTTTTCATCGGACTCATGGATCATCTCGCGATGCGCGGCATTAATTGTCCGCGTCCTGTTCGGATGAAAAACGGCGAGACGCTGGGTGAATTGCAAACGCGCCCTGCAGCGATCGTGACATTTCTTGAAGGCATGGGCATTGCACGCCCCGCTGCTCATCATTGTCGCGAAGTGGGAGAAGCGCTGGCAAAGCTTCATCTCGCCGGACAGGATTATAAAACGCGCCGTGTGAATGCGCTCTCTGTGCAAGGCTGGCGGCCGCTTTTTGATGCCGCAAAAAACCTTGCCGATTTCGTGACGCCGGGACTAAGCGACGCGACGGCTGCGTCGCTTCAGGCTTTGGAAGCAGAATGGCCCAAGGATTTACCGCAAGGCGTGATTCATGCCGATCTCTTCACTGACAATGTGTTTTTCTTGAAAGACAAACTCTCGGGCGTGATCGATTTCTATTTCGCCTGCTCGGATTTTCTCGCTTATGATTTGGCGATCTGCCTCAATGCCTGGTGTTTTGAACTTGATGGTTCATTCAACATCACCAAAGGCCAAGCGATGATTGCGGGCTATCGCGCCATTCGCGATCTTGAACCGCGCGAAGTTGAAGCGCTGCCGGTGTTATGCCGTGGCGCGTCTTTACGCTTCATGCTCACACGCCTTGTTGATTGGTTGAATGTTCCGCCGGGCGCTCTCGTGCGTCCGAAAGATCCGCTCGAATATTATCGCAAGCTTCGCTTTTTTGAAGCGTGCCGCAATGCGCGTGATTACGGCTATTAGCAATGACGAGCGAAGGGACTCCTAAACGTGTGACTCTGTTCACTGATGGCGCGTGCTCGGGTAACCCGGGACCGGGCGGTTGGGGCGTTCTGATGATTTATGGCGAGACACGAAAAACGCTCAATGGTGGAGAAGCGAAAACAACCAATAATCGTATGGAATTGACGGCGGCTATACAAGCGCTTGAAAGCCTCACGCGGCCTTGCTCAGTCGATCTTTACACAGACAGTCAGTATGTGCGCCAAGGCATCACACAATGGATGCATGGGTGGAAACGCAATGGTTGGAAGACAGTCGATAAAAAGCCTGTGAAAAATGCCGACCTCTGGCAAAGGCTTGATGATGTTGTCAAACGACATACTGTCGAATTTCATTGGGTGAAGGGCCATGCGGGTCATCCCGAGAATGAAGAAGTCGATCAGCTTGCGCGTGACGGTATGGCGCCTTTCAAAAATTCGTCATCCGAATAAAATAAACGATCTTTGATGTTCACCACCTTAACGCATCCTTTTTTAAAATTTCGACTCGGCCGCAATGAGGATGGCGCCGGCATGGGAAAATTGATCGCTCGCATTTTTGCAGATTACGAGAATTGTCCTTTTCTGCCGCATGAATTTCCTGAGCTTGAAGCACCCGCCGATTTTTATCGGGGCAAGAAAAAAGGCGAACTCTGGATTCTTGAAAATCCACGCGCGGAGGCTTTGTTTCCCGTTGCGGGCTCCATCGCGATCACACCGACCTTTGAGCAAAAGCGTTTTGAATTGTTCAAAATCTATCTCGCGCATGAATTTCGGGGACAAGGTCTTTCACAATTCATGCTGGACACTGCGCTTGATCATGCGCGTGCGCAACACGCAAGTGAAGTGATGTTATGGACCGATACACGTTTTCATGCCGGTCATCGCTTTTATGAAAAAGCAGGCTTTAAGCGTGTGGCCGGTATTCGCCAATTGCATGATGCAGCTGAGACTTTTGAATATGGCTATCGATTAGCTCTGAACACGAGTAAGGATCGATGATGGATAAAAATCATCACGATCTTTCAATTGGTCCGGTTCTTCTGGCAATTGCCGCGGTCTTTTTCTTCACCGCGCTTGATGGCATCGCAAAAGATTTCGGGTCACGCCATTCAACGATTGATGTTGTGTCCATCCGTTATTTGAGCGGGCTCATATGGTCCGCAGTTGTCGCTGCCTTTTATCGCCCGCCATGGCCTTCCACCGAGATGGTGAAAGCACATTCCATTCGTGCTTTCTTTTATGCGGGAACGAGTTTTCTCTTTTTCTACGCGATCAGCGTGTTGCCAATGGTTGAAACCATGGTCTTCACTTATATCGCGCCGATTTTCATGGCGATATTTGGTCGTGTATTGTTGAAGGAAAAGGTTCCGGCCTCCACCGCGCTTGCTATTTTTCTCTCTTTTATCGGCATTCTCGTGATCGCGTTCGGCAAAGGATTTTCGCTCGATCATTTGCAAGGCAGCATGCTTGGAATCATCGCCGCACTCGGATCAGCGGGAACTTATGCGCTCGCCAATGTTCTTCTCCGCGCCCGCGCGGGCGATGATACTATCGCCGGTGTGGTGGTGTTGCAAAACATCCTCGCCTCGACGCTTGTTTTGCCTTTCTCCTTTTTGATTGGCGACCCCATCGGGGCGTTGCGGTCGGAATGGATGCTCGGCCTCGCCATGGGCGCGCTCGGCACCATCGGCCAATTCATGATGGCGACCGCACTTCACCGCGCGCCCGCCGCCCGCATCGGCACGGTCGAATATACGAACATCATCTGGGCAACCCTCATTGGCATCTTCATCTTTCAGGAATGGCCGCATTGGACGGTCTATGCCGGTGCGGTGCTGATCATTGCCGGCTCGTTCCTGCTTCTGAAGGCCAAAAAGAGCTGAATTTTTAATAACTTAGCCCCGCGCTTGGTAAATCGAGCAAAATTTTGCCGCGCGCGCCTTGACTCACCGAGAGCCTCTCCCTATTTCTCTAGACGGACCGCTAGCACTCGTAGAAACTGAGTGCTAGTAGGCGTCAAAAACGGGCTCGCCCCGACAACAGTTTCAACGGACCAAATCTGAAGGAAATATTACATGAAATTCCGTCCGCTTCATGACCGCGTGGTCGTCCGCCGCCTCGATTCAGAGGAAAAGACCAAGGGCGGCATCATAATTCCCGATACCGCCAAGGAAAAGCCGCAAGAAGGTGAAGTCGTCGCCGTCGGCAATGGCGCTCGCGATGAAACCGGCAAACTCGTCCCCCTCGATGTAAAGAAGGGTGACAAGGTTCTGTTCGGCAAATGGTCGGGCACTGAAGTCAAGATCGACGGTCACGAACTCCTCATCATGAAGGAGTCTGACATTATGGGCGTGATCGGCAAGTAAGCCGAACTGCTCTCGTTCTTTGATCACACTCATTTAAGGAAGCTATATCATGGCTGCTAAACAAGTATTTTTCTCCTCCGATGCACGCGACAGAATGTTGCGCGGCGTCGACATCCTCGCCAATGCGGTGAAGGTCACGCTCGGCCCGAAGGGTCGTAACGTTGTTCTCGACAAGTCATTCGGCGCCCCGCGCATCACGAAAGACGGTGTGACAGTCGCGAAAGACATCGAGCTTGATGACAAGTTCGAAAATATGGGCGCACAGATGCTGCGCGAAGTCGCGTCAAAGACGAACGACATCGCTGGCGACGGCACCACAACGGCAACCGTTCTCGCACAAGCCATCGTTCGTGAAGGCGTGAAATATGTCACCGCCGGCATGAACCCGATGGATTTGAAGCGCGGCGTCGACATGGCAACGGAAGTCGCCATCAAGGACATTCAGGCTCGCGCGAAGAAAGTGAAGTCCTCGAGCGAAGTCGCTCAGGTCGGCACAATCTCGTCCAATGGTGATGCGCTCATCGGCAAGATGATTGCCAATGCGATGCAGAAGGTTGGCAATGAAGGCGTGATAACGGTTGAAGAAGCCAAGACAGCAGAAACCGAAGTGGATATCGTTGAAGGTATGCAATTCGATCGCGGCTATCTTTCGCCATACTTCATCACAAATGCGGACAAGATGACCGTCGAACTCGACGAACCCTACATCCTCATTCACGAGAAGAAGCTTTCTTCGCTCCAGGCCATGCTCCCGGTTCTCGAAGCCGTTGTGCAGACCGGCAAGCCACTCCTTATCATTGCGGAAGATGTCGAAGGCGAAGCGCTCGCGACTCTCGTCGTGAACAAACTCCGTGGTGGCCTCAAGGTTGCTGCCGTGAAGGCTCCAGGCTTTGGTGATCGTCGCAAGGCGATGCTCGAAGACATCGCCATCCTCACCTCGGGAGAAATGATTGCGGAAGATCTGGGCATCAAGCTTGAGTCAGTCACACTCACCATGCTCGGCCGTGCAAAACGCGTCCGCATCGACAAGGAAAACACCACGATCATCGACGGTGCCGGCAAGAAGAAGGACATCGAAGGTCGTGTTGCGCAGATCAAGGCGCAGGTTGAAGAAACAACCTCCGACTATGATCGTGAGAAGCTTCAAGAGCGTCTTGCGAAGCTCGCAGGCGGCGTCGCGGTGATCCGCGTCGGTGGTGCGACAGAAGTAGAAGTGAAGGAAAAGAAGGACCGCGTTGATGACGCGTTGAACGCAACCCGCGCTGCCGTTGAAGAAGGCATTGTTCCGGGCGGCGGCACGGTTCTCCTTCGCGCGAAGGCTGCGGTGCAGGCGTTGAAGAGCAAGAATGATGACGTGCAAGCGGGCATCAACATTGTCTTGAAGGCGCTCGAAGCCCCGATCCGTCAGATCGTCGAGAACGCTGGCGTTGAAGGCTCGATCGTTGTCAACAAGATCCTCGAGAACAAGTCGCAGACATTTGGCTTCAATGCGCAGTCGGAACAATATGTCGACATGCTCGAAGCCGGTATAGTTGACCCTGCAAAGGTTGTTCGCACAGCGTTGCAGGATGCGTCTTCAGTTGCAGGTCTCTTGATCACGACCGAAGCGATGATCGCCGAATTGCCGAAGGATAAGCCTGCAATGCCGATGGGCGGCCCAGGCGGCGGTATGGGCGGCGGCATGGACTTTTAAGAAGTCCAAAGCCGGCCTCCCATCATTAAAAAAGTGAAAATCTGGCAAGCCAGACTTTCATGGCGGCGGCAAGGACTTCTAAGAAGTCCAAAATCGGCCTCTCAAAAATAAAGGGCGCTCGCAAGGGCGCCCTTTTTGTTCATCATTGCGAGGGGCAAAGCGACTCGGCAATCCAAGGAATGATATAGGAAAAGAATGGATTGCCACGTCGGCTCTTCGAGCCTCCTCGCAATGACGGTTTAAGAGCTTGAACATTTTGAAAAGCGCTAATTCATCCCCAATATCCTACGTTCAAGTTTGTTCATAAGCGCAACAGCTTCGGTATGTGCGTCCTCGAGCATCGAGCAAAATAAATTGGCGGCAGTGAGAATGGCGTGATCGCGATCTTCGCCGAAATTCACTTCATCGTGCAAGGCGACCATCACGCAGGCCAAAGAAAGCGCGAAATTTTGCAGCGCGTTTTGAAATGTCATGGGTTGAGTGAAATCGATTTGCGGCTTTTCCATCCCCCGTCACTCCCTAGAAAAGAAAATGGCGCCAGCGCAATGCGCGCTGATGCCGGGGTGTTAACAAGCCATCTAGTGATGGCCGCAGCGCTTTTAGCTTTGCAGCCTGGACATAACGCCGCCACCCCGACGTGAAAGCACGTCAGGGCAGTTTGGTGTCGGCAGATGCTCTGCCGGACTAGATGAGGTTGTTAAGTCCCGAGTCATGATGTGCATGACCTAAGGGAAAGACTATCAGCCTCGCACCAAAACACAAACCCTGACGCGATCATCGCGGAGGGGTGATCTAAGCATCGCGCGGTGGATACAGCTTTAAGTTGAAGTGTTGGATTTTAGGGATCGCTTTGCTCACGTTCCCAATCACGAATTTTCACTTACCCCTTAAATCCAATCGTCACATCTGCGTCGTCAGATCCGGCGGGAAGCGTGAAGCCTTGGTCGATGAAGCGGAATTGGGTTTGATTTTCATCGGCGGGAATTGTCGTTTTCAGCGTGAAGGTCTTTGTCGCGACCACTTTGTCGTTCTTGGTCGCGGTCACAACGAGCGGTGCTGAAACGCCACCGGGCTTGCCTGCCTTGCCGATAACGGCGATGCCCTCAACACCAATCTTCATGACAATTGCACCGTTTTTACCCGCCGAACATTCACGCGCCACATCGCGAAGTGAAAATTGGAAACTCACATCGCTGCCTTTGCCTTGACGCAGGGTGGAACCGCCCTCGCTAATTTCAACTTTGGGGCAGGGGACTTCCGGTTCCGGTGCGGCCGCTGTGACTTGCGGCGCGGGTTCGGTCTTTTGAGCCGCGAACCAATTCGAAAATAATGACGAGCCGCCCGCGGTGCCGCTCGGGCTTTGCGATCCGCCTGAACTCATGCAACCCGCGAGGCCAAGCGAGAGGAGGGCGGCCAAACACAGGGAACGCGACGAGGTGAAATTCGTCAGAGAGAAATTCATGGGGTCGTCTCCAAAAATTGTCGTGCCTAGAGATTGGGAGGTCAGGGCAGTCTTGCAAGCCCATTGGCGAAGCCCGCGAGCGGGATGGGTAGGCCAGTCCCTTCGCTGGGCGTCGGGAAAATGATGAAGAGCGCCGTCGAGCCGGTGCTGAAGCGGCCGATCAGGCCTTCATCCATGGCGACTTCGGCCATACAGCCATTGACGAGACACCGCATAAAGCCAGTTTTGCCGATGTCTATGCTATCAATGCGAAGTGCGAGACCTGCCGGTAAAATGATGCCCAAAGGAGCGACAACTCGCAAAAGATACCCTCCTTCGGGAGCTTTCACGACCAACACAACGAGTTGGAGATCCGGTTTGCCCTCGGCATAGACATTTTGAACGAGGGCACATTGTTCTACCGTTGAGCCCGGTTGCACGTCGCAACGCAGTGCCCATTCGCCATAAATGCCGCGGATGGCAGGGTCTTGCGCCGGCGGATTTGAGGCGACGCTCGGAAGGGTCGGGCACAGAGCTAAGAGGACAAGAAATGCCCCCCTCAACCAGATTTTAGCCATGGTTTACCCCCGCCTTTGGCTTTTCCTACAGTTTATATGTCACCTAAGTCGGTGCGGCCGACCCTGTCAAACCATGTACCTAAAAATAGGTTTATTTTGTCGCATCTCCTATGACTTTCGCATGAAAACGCACAGATTAGCCGCTGTGGATGTTGCACGTTTTCCCTGTTTATGATTGTAAGACGCGGCGGCACAATCCGGACTGAGGAGTCGGTATGGCTTTTCCCGTTCGTGATCCGAGAATGAGACGCATCCCGCGTTTGGATGGAGAAAACACGATCATGACCCGTTGGACTTTCGGCGCCACGCTCGTCGTTCTGCTGTCGGCCTGTTTTGCAGGTGCGGCTTTCGCCGGAACTGGTCAGCCCTCGCCATGGCAGATAAATATGCAAACACCTGTCACAGAGATTGCCCAGTTTTTGGGAACGCTCCACGACAGTGTGAACATTGTGATCACGGTGATCGCTGCCTTTGTTTTCTTGCTACTTGCGATTGTGGTTTTCCGTTTCAATGAGAAGGTCAATCCGGTTCCGTCGAAGACAACTCATCACACCGGATTTGAAATCGCCTGGACGCTCATTCCTGCGTTGATCTTGGTTGGTATCGCGATCCCGTCTTTCCGTCTTTTGACGATGCAGGTTCAGTTGCCGAAGGCCGACATCACTGTGAAAGCGGTCGCGCATCAGTGGTATTGGTCTTACGAATATACGGAAGATCAGGGCGGCGGTTTCGCCTTTGATTCTTATATGCTCTCCCCTGAAGATGCAGTTAAGGCCAATCAGCCTGCGCTTCTGGCGGTTGATAATGAATTGGTGCTACCCGCTGGCAAAACAATAGTTGTTCAAGTTGTCGGCGCAGACGTCATTCATAATTTCGCAATTCCGTCCTTCGGCGTGCGTATGGATGCGGTGCCGGGTCGTTTGAATCAGACTTGGTTCAATACCGATCGTGAGGGCATGTATTACGGCCAGTGCTCGCGTTTGTGCGGCGCTAATCATGCCTATATGCCGATTGCGGTTCGTATTGTGAGTGCAGAAAAATATGCGGCATGGCTTACGGAAGCGAAAAAGAAATTTGCTTCGAAGGATGTAAAACCTGTCGCGCTTGCGGCTAATGAATAATTCAATTGAGTGAAGCCGGGCGACGACCATCGCCGCTTTGTTGCAATAATGGATCCTTAGGAATAAATGAATGGCACAGGCAGCGACATTAAATGCGACTCAAGAAGGTAATCCGACGGGTTGGAAGCGTTGGGTTATGTCGACCAATCACAAAGACATCGGTACGATGTATTTGTTTTTCGCGATTATCGCGGGTTTGGTTGGGGGCTTCCTCTCCATTGCTATGCGTCTCGAGCTTCAAGAGCCGGGCCTTCAATATTTCACCAATCCGCAAACCTATAATGTGTTCGTGACGGGTCACGGCCTCATCATGGTGTTCTTTGTCGTCATGCCTGCTCTTATCGGCGGCTTTGGTAACTGGTTCGTGCCTTTAATGATTGGCGCGCCTGACATGGCGTTCCCGCGCATGAACAATATTTCGTTCTGGTTGTTGCCCGCAGCGTTAGGCCTGTTGATCATCTCGCTCTTCGTTGAAGGAGCTCCGGGTTCAGATGGTTTCGGTGGCGGTTGGACAGTGTATCCTCCGCTCGCAACCATGGGTCATCCGGGTCCTGCGCTTGATTTCGGTATTCTCTCGCTCCACTTGGCGGGTGCGTCTTCCATTCTTGGTGCGATCAATTTCATTACAACGATTTTGAATATGCGCGCGCCGGGCATGACTATGCATAAGATGCCCCTTTTTGCCTGGGCGATTCTTGTCACGGCATTCCTGCTTCTTCTCTCGCTTCCGGTTCTCGCCGGTGCGATCACGATGTTGTTGACGGACCGCAATTTCGGCACGGCCTTCTTTGATTCGGCCAATGGCGGTGATCCGATCCTCTATCAACATCTCTTCTGGTTCTTCGGTCACCCAGAAGTTTACATCATGATTTTGCCGGGTTTCGGCATGATCAGCCACATCATCTCGACCTTCTCGAAGAAGCCGATCTTCGGCTATCTTGGCATGGCTTATGCGATGGTGGCTATTGGCGCTGTTGGCTTCATCGTGTGGGCGCACCACATGTATACAGCGGGCCTCGCACTCAATACGCAGCGTTATTTCATGTTTGCCACTATGGTGATTGCGGTACCAACGGGCGTGAAAATTTTTTCGTGGATTGCGACGATGTGGGGTGGTTCGATCCGCTTCACTGCGCCGATGCAATGGGCAATGGGTTTTATCTTTCTTTTTACAATAGGTGGTGTGACCGGCATTGTGCTCGCAAATGCGGGCATTGATAGGAATCTTCATAATACTTATTATGTGGTGGCTCATTTCCACTATGTTTTATCGCTTGGTGCGGTGTTCTCGATTTTTGCGGGCTTCTATTATTGGTTCCCGAAAATGTCGGGCCGCATCATTCCGGATTGGATCGGCATTTTCCATTTCTGGGTTGCCTTTGTTGGTTCGAACGTGCTCTTCTTCCCGATGCATTTCACGGGTCTTTCGGGCATGCCGCGTCACTATGTTGACTACCCGGAAGCTTTTGCGGGGTGGAACCGTATCTCCTCCTATGGCTCATACATCTTCGCTGCCGGCTTGCTGATTTTCTTCTATGGCATTTTGCGCGCTTATCTGAGCCCGGTTCGTGCGGTGAATAATCCATGGGGTGAAGGGGCTAAGACGCTCGAATGGACCTTGAGCTCACCACCTCCGCACCATCAATTTGACATGCTGCCGCGTTTCTCTGGAAGCGGTCACTAAGGGAATTCGTGAGGCGGACCTCCGCTCTCGAGGGAATCTTTTTAAATTAATCAGAGCGGGGGCACCCCCGCTCTTTCCCGTTACGGAACAACAACGCTCGCCATGACGATTGCCGCTGAACTTCTTGATCCCGCTTCACCCGCTTATGACGAAGAGCGGCCGACAATCGCTTTCGGCACTGCGCGCGATTACTTCGAACTTTTAAAACCCCGCGTGATGCAGCTCGTGATTTTCACGGCGCTGGTGGGGATGCTCGCATCCCCTGAACCGATCAACCCGATTCTTGGCTTTGCGAGTCTTCTTGCGATTGCCGTCGGTGCGGGCGCGTCGGGCTGTCTCAATATGTGGTATGATGCGAGCATTGATGCGATGATGGCGCGCACATCGACGCGGCCGATTCCTGCAGGCGCAGTGAAGCCCAATGAAGCGCTTGCTTTCGGCATGACGCTCTCTTTCGGATCTGTTTTGTTTTTGGGATTGATTGCGAATTGGCAATCTGCGGCGTTTCTTGCGTTTACGATCTTCTTCTATGTCGTGATTTACACGATGTGGCTCAAACATTGGACTGCGCAAAATATTGTGATCGGTGGTGCTGCGGGCGCGTTCCCGCCGATGATCGGTTATATGGCTGTTACAGGCGATGTGAGCCTCGAGAGCTTTCTCTATTTCCTTTTGATCTTGGTATGGACGCCGCCGCATTTCTGGGCTTTAGCGCTTGTGAAGAGCAATGAATATGCGCGCGCGGGTGTACCGATGTTGCCTGTGGTTGCAGGACCTGATGCCACGCGTTTGCAAATCCTGATCTACTCGCTCGCGCTTATTCCGGTGGGAATGGCGCCGGCGCTGATTTCACACGCCGGATGGATTTATCTCACTGTCGCTACGGCCTTCGGCGTTGTGCTCGCTTATTTTGCCTATGATCTTTATCGCAAACGTGAAGGGGACGAAGGGCGCAAAGCCGCGTTCCGTTTGTTCGGTACATCGATCATCTATTTGTTTGCTCTCTTTGGCGCGCGTCTTGTTGAGCAGCTTCTTCCCTTCATTCCGTGGAGTTTGATGAAATGAGCGGCCCTTCGCATCTGCCCGAATTGACTGAAGAAGAACTTCGCCGCCGCAATGCACGCTCTCGAGCGCTTGGGTGGTTTTTAGGCGCGCTTGTCATTTTGTTTTTCGTTGTCACTATCGCCAAACTTGGTGGCAATGTTTTGAACCGTCCGATCTGATCCATGTCTGAAGCGCCATCCCCTCGCATTGCTTCCAATCGCACAACGCTGATCGCGTGCGTTGCGCTTGTGGGTGTGATGGTGGGCGCGGCCTATGCGGCGGTTCCGCTTTATCGGCTCTTCTGCCAATTGACGGGCTTTGGCGGTACGACACAGGTGGCAAGTGTCGCACCCGAGAATGCCTTGGCGCAAAGTATTTCGGTTCGTTTTGATGCGAATGTTGCGCCAGGTTTACCTTGGACATTCAAGGCGGAAACGCAGGTGACGACTTTGAAGATCGGTGAGACCGCAACGATTTTCTACAAGATCACAAATAATGCGGCGGAACCCGTGACCGCGCAGGCGACTTATAATGTCCAGCCTGATTTGGCCGGGGCCTATTTCAACAAGCTGCAATGTTTCTGCTTCACGGATCTCACATTGAAGCCCGGCGAAACGCTTGATGTGCCCGTCGTCTTTTTCGTCGATCCGGCGCTCGTGACCGACAAAGACATCGCCACCCTCGATACAATCACGCTTTCCTACACATTCTTCCCCTCTAAGAGCCGGAAAACACCGGTCGCGGAGTTGACAGAACCGCCCAAACCGCAACTGTAACCCTTGATAGAGTGGGCGTCCGCAAGAAGGGCCCCGAAGAAGACCGGAGATCTAGCTATGGCCGACGCGCATGCAAGAAACCACGATTACCACATCGTCGATCCGAGCCCTTGGCCGTTTGTAGGCTCGGTCAGCGCCTTCATTTTCGCGGTTGGCGCGATCATGACCATGAAGGGTATGCATATCGGTTCGTTGAAAGCTGGTCCGATCATTTTCACGGTCGGTGTTCTTGGCATTCTCTACACGATGCTTTCCTGGTGGTCGGACGTCATCAATGAAGCCGAGCATAAGGGCAATCATACCCGAGTTGTGCAGATGCATCATCGGTACGGCATGATCATGTTCATCGCCTCCGAAGTGATGTTCTTCGTGGCGTGGTTCTGGGCCTTCTTCGACTCAAGCATTTATGCTGGTGAAGAAAAGGCTTTCTTGCGTCATGCGTTCACAGGCGGTCACTGGCCGCCGATAGGCATCGAAGTGTTCGATCCTTGGCATTTGCCGCTTCTCAACACACTCATTCTTTTGACATCGGGAACAACGGTGACATGGGCGCATCACGCGCTTCTCCATAATGATCGTCAGGGTTTGAAGCAGGGCCTATGGTTGACGGTTATTCTCGGCCTCGTCTTCACCTGCGTGCAGGCTTATGAATACGCGCATGCGCCGTTCTCGTTCGGCGGTCATATTTACGGCGCGACCTTCTTTATGGCGACCGGCTTTCACGGCTTCCATGTGATCATCGGAACGATCTTCTTGGCAGTGTGCTTGCTGCGCGCCTCGAGAGGTCATTTCACGCCGAAGCAACATCTCGGTTTCGAATTTGCTGCTTGGTACTGGCACTTCGTTGACGTTGTGTGGCTCTTCCTCTTCGTCTCCATCTATCTTTGGGGATCGAATTGGGGTGCTGCGTTCCACGGCCACTAAGAACGGCGAAAGAAAATTTGAAGGGGCGGTTTTGGCCGCCCCTTTTTCATTTCCGAAAGGATTTTTTTTATGACAGCTTCTGTTCCCTCGCATGGTGATGCCGGTATCATGGCGGGGATCAAAGGCCGTTGCCCGCGTTGCGGGGAAGGGCATTTATTCGCGGGCTTCATTGACCTTGCGCCGCGTTGTGATGCGTGTGGCCTTGATTATTCTTTCGCGGATTCAGGCGATGGTCCGGCAGTGTTTATCATGCTGATTGCGGGCGCGATTGTTGTTGGCACCGCTTTGATTATTGATGCGAATTATGAGCCGCCTTTGTGGCTTCTGGGAGCAATTTTTTTTACCGCTTACAGTGATTGTCTCGCTCGGTCTTTTGCGACCGCTTAAAGGCTGGCTGATTGCTTCGCAATATCGCCACAAAGCCGAGCAAGGACAGCTTGAACGCTAAGTTCCGATCGTGATTTTTTCAAAGAGGTTTTTGTTGTGCGTCGTCTCATTCTTCCCGCGATTGTCTCAGCGATAGCCTTCGTCATTCTATGCGGGCTCGGTATTTGGCAGCTCGAAAGACTCTATGAGAAAGAGGCGCTCTTAAAGCGCATTGATCAATCGCTAAAAACCGATACTATTGCGATGCCGCTCGAGGCTGAATGGCCCGCGTTAAAGCCTGATGATTATTCCTATCGAAAAATCACGGTGAATGGCGAATTTGATCACAAGCATGAAGCGCATCTCTTCGGTTTTATTGTCACCGACAGTAAAGGCGGATCGGCGCCTGGATATTTTGTTTTGACGCCTCTCACGCTTCAGGATGGTAGTCGGGTGATCGTCAATCGCGGCTTCGTTCCCGAAGCGTTGAAAGCGCCTGAGCAGCGCACGCTTGGTCTCATCGAAGGCCAAATCACAATAAGGGGTTTGATGCGGATGCCCGAGCGGCGCGGACTTTTTACCCCGACAGACGATCTCAAAAAAAATATCCGCTTCCTGCGCGATCCCGCTGCAATTGCCGCGTCTTTTGGTTTTGAGCGTGTGGCGCCCTTTATCGTCGATGCTGATTCAACTCCGGTGCCTGGACGCTGGCCGGAGGGCGGGCATACGGTCGTCTCAGTACCGAACAACCATCTTGAATATGCGCTGACCTGGTTTGGTCTCGCGCTCGTCCTTGTCGGGGTCTTTACGGCTTTCGCGCTGAAAGCCCGCAAGGCCTAGACCTTGCCGCTTGCCAGAGGCGCCTTTCTGTTTCTAAAGAAGATCAAATTTCATCAAGGAAACGCTGCCCGTGTCCCGCCCTGCCATGATCCATCACTCTACCCGCGGTGAAGCGCTAGCGCTCGGTTTCTCGGATGCGTTGCTCGCGGGCCTTGCGCGTGATGGCGGTCTTTATTGGCCGAAAACCTTTCCGACTTTGACTGACGCAGCGATTTCGGATTTTGCCGGACTTCCTTATGCCGACATCGCCAATCGTGTCATCAGCCTCTATGCCGATGACATTGCGTCTGAACCGCTTTCAAAGATGATCCATGAAGCCTATGCGACGTTCAGGCATCCCTCTGTTTGTCCGCTTGTTGAAATCGACACCAGTCTTTTTGTGCTCGAACTTTTCCATGGTCCGACACTCGCATTCAAAGATGTGGCGATGCAATTACTCGGACGCTTGATGGACCACGTGCTTGCTTTGCGCAATGAGCGTGCCACGATTGTGGGTGCAACATCAGGTGATACCGGTGGTGCGGCGATTGATGCCTTCAAAGGCTTAAACCGCGTTGATATGATTATCCTCTATCCGCAAGGTCGCGTGAGCGAGGTGCAACGCCGTCAGATGACAACTGTGGATGCTCCGAATGTTCATGCCGTTGCGGTTGATGGTACATTTGATGATTGTCAGGCTTTGGTAAAAGCGATGTTCAATCATCATGCGTTTCGTGATCGCTTGAAATTATCCGGTGTGAATTCGATCAATTGGGCACGTATTGTCGCGCAGATTGTTTATTATTTTTCTGCGGGTGTGTCTTTGGGCGCACCGCATCGGAAAATTTCATTCGCTGTACCAACCGGAAATTTTGGTGATATTCTTGCGGGCTATGTGGCGAAGCTTATGGGCTTACCCGTGGGGCGTTTGTCGGTCGCGACCAACGAGAATGATATTCTCGCGCGTGCGCTTTCTACGGGTCGCTATAAAATGGCAGGCGTGGTTGCGACAAGCTCACCTTCGATGGACATTCAGATTTCATCAAATTTTGAGCGGCTCCTTTATGAAGTGATGGGGCGCGATGCCGGCGCGTTGCGCAACATGATGGCGACGTTGCAACAATCAAAATGCTTTACGATTCCCTCGTCAGCTCTTGATCTGATGCGACGTGATTTTACCGCGTTGCGTGCGGATCGCGCGGCAGTTGATGATGAAATGAAACAGACATGGCGGCGCGCCGGTTATATTCTCGATCCGCATACGGCGATTGGTGTGAAAGCCGCGCGCGCGTTGCTTAAAGAAGATCGCGCGACGCCAGTCGTCGCATTAGGCACGGCGCATCCTGCAAAATTTCCTGATGCCGTGAAAGCTGCAACAGGTGTTCTTCCGGCTTTGCCGGAGCATCTTGCTGATCTCATGTCGCGGAAAGAACGCGTGACAGAATTGCCGAATGATCAAGCGAAGATCGAAGCCTTCATCATCGCGCATGCTCGCGCGGGTCGGGAGTAAAAGCTGTGAGCGTCTCTGATCGTACGGAGAATGTTCGTGTCACAATGCTTGAAAACGGTCTGCGTGTGGTGAGTGAAACCATGCCCGGTCTCGCGACTGTGGCGATGGGCATTTGGAGTGGCGCGGGTTCGCGTCATGAACGCGCGGAAGAGCAAGGCCTCGCGCATCTTCTCGAACATATGGCGTTTAAAGGCACAACGCGCCGCAATGCTTTGCAGATTGCTGAAGAGATCGAAGCCGTCGGCGGCGAAGTGAATGCTGAAACAAATACAGAATATACAGCCTATTACGCGCGCACGCTCGGACCGGACATGCCTTTGGCGGTTGATATTCTCACCGATATCCTCGCCGATCCCGCATTTGATACAACGGAACTCGCGCGTGAAAAAGAAGTGATCTTGCAAGAAATCGGCGCTTATGAAGATACGCCCGATGAAGTCGTTTTTGATATGGTGATGGAAACGGCTTTTGCAGGCGCACCGATTGGACGCCGGATTCTTGGAACGCCGAAAACGGTTCGTTCGCAAAATCCGAAAACTATGCGCGGCTTTATGGATCGCACCTATCGTTTGCCGTCAATGGTCGTTTCAGCAGCAGGTGCAGTTGATCATGAAGCTTTGATTCATGAAGTGGGATCTCGCTTAAAAGGCTTTGCACGTGATCAAGCCCCTGCGCCGGAGGCAGCGCTTTACACGGGAGGCGACAGCCGCCGTGTGAAATCATTGGAACAAGCCCATCTTGTTTTTGGTTTTGATGCGCCTTCATGGCGCGATCCTGATCATTACGCGATGCATGTGTTTTCCAATATCCTTGGCGGGGGCATGTCATCGCGACTCTTTCAAGAAGTGCGGGAGAAGCGTGGTCTTTGTTATGAGATTTATTCTTTCTTTTCGCCATTCTCTGATTCTGGATTCTTTGCGATTTATGGTGGCACGGGTGAAATGCAGCTCGCTGATTATACGCCGCTTGTTCTTGATACCCTTTGTGAAGCCACAAAATCTGTGACCATGGCTGAAGTTTCTCGCGCCAAGGCGCAGATGAAAATGTCTCTGCTTACGGCGCTGGAATCACCTGGCCGTCGCGCTGAACAAATGGCGCGGCACATGCTCGCTTATGGTCGCGTCTTGCCGCGTAACGAAATGGTCTCGATGATTGACGTGATCACCATTGATGATGTGTGCCGCGTGGCCTCGCGCTCCTTGAAAGCGCCACCAACTATTGCCGCCATTGGCCCTATCAAGCCGTTGATGTCGATCGATGCGATGGTCGCGCGGCTTGGCACGCCTGCGCCGAAGATGAATTAGGCGCAGATGACATGGCGCTCTTTGCCCGCTCCGATCGCGCCCGCGCTGTAAATCCGCTTCGGGGTGGCGATCTTCTTCTTCGTCTTCCGGTGATGGATGATTTTCCGGCTTGGGCGCGTTTGCGCGCCGAGAGCCGTGCATTTCTCACACCATGGGAGCCAAGCTGGCGGGACGATGATTTGACCCGTAGCGCTTTTCGCTTGCGTTATTTCAATCCGGAAGATCGTGACATTCTCTATCCGTTTTTCATTTGTGACGCGGCGAGCGGTGCACTTTTGGGCGGGATCAGCTTCGGCAATGTCAGGCGTGGAGTCGCTCATTCCGGTATGATGGGCTATTGGATGGGCGCCCCCCATGCGGGGAAGGGAATCATGACCCGCGCCGTACCCTTGGCGCTGAGGCTTGCTTTTGGTCCTATGGGGCTTCGGCGGGTTGAGGCTGGTTCTTTACCTCGAAACACCGCCTCAATCCGTGTTTTGGAGGCGAATGGCTTCCAGCGCGAGGGATATGCGCGGCAATATCTCTGCATCAACGGCGTTTACGAGGACCATGTCCTCTACGCCCGGCTGGAAGATGATCCGCCGGTGTGACCCCGAAATTAGGCTTTCGGTTTACCTTTCCCCCTGCCTTGCGATAGGGTGCCGCCTCTAAGAGGGAGCCTCCTTAATTTGATCCTCCGCGCCTTCATTTTAAGCTTCGTTCTCTGCGGCGCGGCCCTCTTTTTTTCAGGACCAGCGCGCGCGCTTGATCTCGTCGTCATTCATGATGAGGCGGATACGCTTGATCTGTTGCCGAGCCTTGATCGGCATCGTTCGAGCGGTGACGAAATCCAGATTTCTACCGCGCCCGGGGCAGACGGCATTGTGCGTCGCATTGCCGTGAAGGCGAAAAACACAGGCAGCCAACCGGATTGGATCGTCTTCGCGCTTCGGAATGATACGGACAAAACTTTGGTGCGCTGGTTTGTGGCGCCGCATCAAAGATTGATCGGTTCCGGGGTCATCTGGCCTGATCTTGGTGCCTCACGTATTGCCAATCTCACAGCGAGCCAAGGCTCATCACCCGAACGTGTGCCCAACACGGAAGCCGATATTTTTCAATTAACACTTGAACCCGGTGCGTCCGTTACATTCGTCGCAGAACTTGCAACACTAAATTTACCCGAACTCACTTTATGGTCGCCTGAAATCTATAAAGACACCGCGAATGGTTTGACCTTTTATCGCGGCATCATCACCGGCATCATTGGACTCTTGGCGCTGTTTCTCACCGTCTTGATGCTCATTCGTGGCACATTGATTTTTCCTGCCGCCGCACTTCTTGCCTGGGCTGTGGCTGCCTATGTGGCCGTTGATTTTGGTCTTCTGGGTCTCGTACTTTCGGTTTCACCAGAAGCCGAACGCATCTATCGCGCCGGAGCCGAAGCGGTTCTCGCCGCTACTTTGATTGTGTTTTTGTTCTCCTATCTCGATCTTAATCGCTTGCGCATTCATTACAGCCAGATTGCGATGGTCTGGCTCATTTTTCTTGCTACCTTATTTGCGATTATCTTTGTTGATCCGGCAGTGGCCGCGGGACTCGCGCGGTTGTCGATTGCGGGCGTCGCCATTTTTGGATTTTTACTCATTGTCTACCTCGCGACCCATGGGCAAGCCCGTGCTATTCTGCTCATTCCAACATGGATCATTTTGTTTGCGTGGGTCACGGCGGAAGGCTTCACACTTCTTGGCCGTGTGAGTGGTGATATTGCGCCGCATTCATTGATCGGCGGACTTGTGCTGATCATTTTGTTGATCGGATTTACGGTCACGCAACACGCGTTTTCCGGATCGGGACTCGTTGGCGCGGAATTGGCTGACGCCTCACGCAAAGCGCTCGCGCTCACGGGTGCGGGCGATATCATTTTCGATTGGGATTTGCAGCGCGATCAAGTGAGTGTTGGCGCGGAAGCGGAAGCAGTGCTCGGTTACCCGACCGGATATCTTGCCGGCACTTCGCACGAATTTATCGAACATCTTAATCCCGCAGACCGCGATCCGTTTTCAACCGCGGTTGATCGGATTTGCCATGAAAGACGCGGTCGGCTTTCGAGCGATATTCGTATTAAAGCCGATGATGGTCATTATCACTGGTTCCGTTTACGTGCGCGTCCTGTTGTGGGTGAAGGTGGAACGGTTCTGCGTTTGATGGGCACACTCTCAGACGTGACCGATTCACGGTTGACCGAAGAGCGTTTGTTGAATGATGCGATCCATGATGGATTGACCGGACTTCCCAATCGCCGCCTTCTGCTTGATCGCATTGATACGATGCTGCATTTGATGCGTGCGGGCGAAGCGTTACGGCCAACCGTTGTCATAATCGATATTGATCGTTTTCATGAAACCAATACATCGCTGGGATTAAGTGGTGGCGACGCTTTGCTTCTTGCCGTCACACGCCGCCTTGTGCGCCTTGTGCAACCGCAAGACGGTTTAGCGCGTATTGGCGGTGATCATTTTGCCATTCTTCTTCTTTCCGAAAAAGATCCCGCACCAATCACCGCGTTAGTCGATCAAATCCGTAAGACATTGTCCGCGCCAATATCTGTGAGCGATCGTGAAGTGAATTTCACCGTCTCCATTGGTATCGCCTTGCCGGATCAACGCGTTGAGACGAGCGCGGATCTTTTGCTGCGCAATGCCGAGATAGCGGTCGCTCATGCGAAAAAACTGGGCGGCGATCGGATTGATGTGTTCCGTCCCTCGATGCGCGCGCAATCAAGTGAAAGATTGGCGCTTGAAATTGATCTGCGCTCGGCGATTTTGCACAATCAGATTTTTGTAACCTGGCGTCCGGTTGTCCGCTTGGCGGATCGTTCAATCGCAGGTTTCGAGGCAGTAGCAATTTGGGATCATCCGGATCATGGCGTGTTGAGCCAAGATGCATTTATGGAACTGGCAGAGAGCGCCGAACTTATCGGTTCGCTCACAAATTTCATTCTTGAGCAGACGCTCAATGAATTGAGTGTCTGGCATAAATTGCTTGAAACCGATCCGTTGCTCTACACCATTCTTCCCGTGTCGAATGCGATGCTTGAGCGCGGAGATTTCTTGCGTGATGTCAAAGCCGCACTGGCGCGCGCTCCCGTTTCACGCGGAACATTGCGCGTTGAAGTGTCTGAAACCTATCTTATGGATCATCCCGAACATGCGGTACATGTTTTAAATGGACTTGCAGATATCGGCACCGGTATTGCCATCGGTGATTTTGGTCATGGCTATTCATCGCTCGGTTATCTCGAGCGTTTCCCCTTTGGTGCGATCCGTCTTTCGCGCGCGGTGACGCGACCCGATCCTTCAGGAGTAAGGCCCGCGATCTTACGTTCGGTTGTAACACTCGCGCATGATTTGGATGTCGAATTGATCGCGGATGGGTTGGAAACAGAATCGGACGCGATTCAATTTGTGCAATTGGGGTTTGGCTTGGGGCAGGGCGCCACTTTCGGCCCAGCCATGACGGCGAAAGAAACGCGTAAACTCATTAAAGGGTGAGTTGAACTTGTCTTAAGCGTGCCCCGCAACGGAAGACAGCATCGCCGGATTTACACCAATCAAAGAGAGTGCCCGCGCGTATTTTGTTTCGTGATCGCGATCAAACAAAATGTCTTGACGGGCGGGGCAAAGGATCCATCCATTATCGCCCAATTCACTTTCAAGTTGCCCGGCACCCCAGCCGGCATAACCCAATGCAAACGCCGCTTCATCAGGCCCTTCGCCTTTTGCAATTGCTTGCAGAATTTCGATACTGGCGGAAAGACGAACATGATCAGACACTGCAACGGATCCATAATCTCTTCGCGCATCTGTTGCATGCAACACAAAACCGCGTGACGTCTCAACGGGCCCGCCGCGCAAAACCGTCATCTCGCGAATATTCGGTGGAATCTGGATGTCTTCGCTTTTCGGCAAGAGATTCAATTGCTGAAGAAGATAGGAAAATTTGATTTCTTCTGCGGGCTTGTTGACGATAAGACCCATTGCGCCTTCCACTGAATGCGCGCAGAGATAAATCACGGTTCGGCTAAATATTTCATCGCCGATGCCCGGGGATGCCACGAGCAATTGGCCTCTGAGAAAAAGCTGATCCGCTTTGTCGATCATTTCGACTCCCTGATCCTTATTTTAGTCTAGCCCGATTTTGTGCTTTTGTGAAACACGCAAAGTTAATTCCATGGTAAAAGAGAAAAGAAGAGAATAAATAGAATTATGAGTTTTTTGCGGACCGTTCTCGGCGCTTTGGGTCTTGCTTTTGTAATGATGACGCCCGGTTTTGGCGCGACCATCGCTGCTGTGCCTGAAGCAAAATTAAACCTTCGAGATGGCGGCGCCCTTGAGGGCGCTACGCGGCTTGCCGGGCTTGAAATCAGTCTTTCCGGCAAAGCGAAAACCTATTGGCGAATGCCGGGCGATTCCGGTCTGCCCCCGTTGTTCGATTGGTCGGGATCGGAAAATGTAAAAGCTGTAGTGGTCGAATGGCCGCGTCCGGAACGGATGCCCGATGCGGCGGGGACGATCCTCGGCTATCGTGGGCAGGTGATTTTTCCTTTGCTTGTGCAAGCGATCGATCCGGCAAAGCCGATCCGCCTTCAAGTCAAACTCGATTTTGGCATCTGCGAGGAGATTTGCGTTCCTCTCGCAGCCGAAGCCTCCCGTCTCTTGAATGAGGGTGGTGATAAAGCCGCGATTGACGCGTTTCGCGCGCTGGTTCCGAAGAAAGGCGCGCTCGGCGCTGCACCCGATCCGCGCTTGCTCTCAATCACGCGCGCGCCCGATGCCGAGGATACATTGCTTGTGGCAACAGGCGCGCCTACAGGCGATCTCGTCCTTGAGGGACCAAAGGGCTGGTATTTCGGCGATGCGGTGCGTGGAGGCGGCTCTGACGCGACACCGGTCTATCGGGTGCGAATTCTCGAAAAGCCGCGCGACGCCGTCCTTGGAGGTCTTAAGCTCATTGTCACATTGCTTGGGGATCAAGCGGCTACAGAGACCGAAGTGACGCTCGACCCGAACGGGGCAATCCGTTAGGCAGGGGCAACGTAAAATCCTCGCGATTCATTTTTCTCCGTTTCAGGAATCTCTTCATGACCATTGCTGTTGGCCAAAGCCTCCCCGAAGTGACATTCCGCATTCCTACAAAAGACGCTCCGTCCGCCCGCACCACGAGCGAGATCTTCAAAGGTAGTCGCGTTGTTTTGTTTGCGGTACCCGGCGCTTTCACGCCCACTTGCCAGAACAATCATTTGCCCGGTTATCTCAAATTCCGTGATCAGTTTTTGGCGAAAGGCATTCATGAGATCGTTGTCGTTTCGGTAAACGATGTTCATGTGATGAAGGCCTGGGCGCAAGCCAATGACGCGTTGGACAAAATTGCATTCTTGGCCGATGGCAGCGCGGAATTCACGAAAGCTGTCGGTCTTGTGCTTGATGCCACCGCTGGTGGCTTGGGCATTCGCTCGCTTCGCTATTCCATGCTAGTTGAAGACGGCGTTGTGAAAATCCTCAATATCGAAGATAGCCCCGGCAATGCCAATATCTCGGGCGCTGCGGCCTTGATCACACAAATCTGATCAACACGCCTTCGGGATCGCGTTTGATGCGGCTTCTTCTCATCGGTTCAGGCGGGCGCGAACATGCGCTCGCCTTGAAACTTTCGCAAAGCTCGAAATGCGATGCTCTTTTCATTGCACCTGGTAATCCCGGCACCGCGCACTGCGGTACCAATGTCGCGCTTGATGTCGCAGGTCATGGCGATGTGATTGCGTTTTGTAAGCGCGAGGCGATTGATCTCGTCATCATCGGTCCTGAAGCGCCATTGGTTGCAGGGCTTGTCGATGATCTTGAGGCGCAGGGCATTAAAGCCTTCGGCCCTTCAAAAGCGGCAGCGCAGCTTGAAGGCTCGAAAGCCTTCACAAAAGAACTTTGTGTCGAAGCGAACATTCCAACTGCCGCTTTCAAACGAGTGTACGATGCGGAAGCCGCGAAAGCGTATATTCGTCAACAGGGCGCACCAATTGTTGTGAAAGCCGATGGTTTGGCGGCTGGCAAGGGTGTTGTGGTTGCTGAAACGATTAAAGAGGCGGAAGTAGCCGTCGATATGATGTTTGGCGGCGCGCTTGGGAAAGCGGGTGCTGAGCTTGTGATAGAAGAATGCTTAATAGGCGAAGAAGCGTCTTTCTTCGCACTTGTTGATGGCACACATTCTTTGGCGTTGGCCTCTGCTCAAGATCATAAACGCGTGGGTGATGGCGATACGGGTCCGAATACCGGCGGCATGGGCGCTTATTCGCCTGCCCCCATTATTGATGAAGCTATGAGCGCTCGTGTGATGCGCGAGATTATTCAGTCAACCGTTGATGCCATGAAGCAGCGCGGCACACCTTTTTGTGGAGTGTTATTCGCGGGCTTGATGATCACAAAAGAAGGGCCAAAGCTTATTGAATATAATACGCGCTTTGGTGATCCTGAATGTGAAGTTTTGATGCCTCGTCTTGAGAGCGATCTTGTTGATCTCATTCTCGCAACTGTTGAAGGTCGCTTGGATCATATCACGCCGCAATGGTCGCATGATGCGGCGCTGACCGTTGTGATGGCCGCGAAAGGTTATCCGGGCACGCCGCAAACCGGCACTGAAATTCATAATGTAGATCAAGCGGCCGCGATGAAAGACGTGACCGTCTATCATGCGGGGACATCCACGCGTGAGGATGGTGCGCTTCTTTCAAAAGGTGGTCGCGTCTTAGCGATCACGGCGCGTGGCGCAACCATCGCAGAAGCACAAAGCCGTGCTTATGAAGCGGTCAAAGTGATTGAATGGCCGGGCGGGTTTTATCGCAAAGATATCGGGTGGCGGGCGATTGCTAAAACGCGCTGAGTCAATGAGTCATGCCAAAAACAAAAACGCCCCGTTGAGACGGGGCGTTTTGAATTTATAAAGAGTTGTTGTCGACTTACGGCAGCGGAGCCGGTTCATCAGAGAGCGAATGCAGGTAGGCGATGATGTCGGCGCGCTTTGCCGGATCTGCAAGACCCGCATAACCCATCGAAGTGCCCTTCAAATAACCTTTAGGATTGGCGATGAAGGCGTCGAGATTGTCATAAGACCATTTCTCGCCCTTGTCGACACGCTCCTTGAGAGCGGCTGAATAATTGAAATCTTCAGCCGAACCTTTAACGCGTTCGACAATGTTCCACAATACAGGGCCGACCTTGTTGGCGGTGCCCTTTTCGAAATTATGACAGGCTGCGCAGGCTTTCACGCCGGCTTGACCGCGCGCTACATCGGCCGTCCTCAGACGAACCGCAATCGGGGCGGCGGCCTCTGCGCTCGCTTCCGCTTTCGGCGCGGCCGCGGTTTCTTCAGCGCCAGGGAGCGCATAACCTTCGACCTTCACCTTGGGGCCGGCAAAAATGAAATCGGCCACGATGCCGGTGCCCATCATAAAGAGCAGGATGCCCAAAACCGCGCCGGAAATCTTGTTAAATTCGAACGAGTCCATTCCGAATCTCCGATAGTCCCACCAAGCAAACCGGACTGGGCGCGCCCAAGCGCGGCCTCTTTTTCCGGACGCATCCGATTACCCGCTTTGCGCCGGTCTTGGCAACTCGTATAAGCGGTTTCTGGGTGATACTTTTTGTCATTCCGCCTCTAAATTCGCACTTCATTCGTCAAAGCAGTCAAAATGTCCGATCCAGTCATCCTTATTCCGGCCCGAATGGCCTCGACCCGCCTGCCGGGAAAGCCTTTGGCCGATATTTGTGGCGAGCCGATGATCGTCCATGTCTGGCGTCGCGCGCAGGAAGCGGGCATCGGACCCGTGATTGTGGCGACCGACACGCCCGAAGTGATCGCCGCAATTGAGCGTGTGGGGGGCATTGCCACCATGACAAGGGCGGATCATCCCTCGGGCTCGGACCGGATTCATGAGGCGGTTGAGGCTTTCGACCCCGAAGGGCGTCACGATGTAATCGTGAATGTGCAAGGCGATTTGCCGACGATTGACCCTGAAGCGATTGCCGCTTCCGTGCCACCGCTTGCCGATAAAAGCGTCGACATCGCGACCTTGATCACCGAGATCAAACGCGAGGAAGAAAAGACCGATCCCAATGTTGTGAAAGCGATTGTGAGCGGCATTGGACCAACGCATTTCCGTGCGCTTTATTTCACGCGCGCGACCGCGCCCACAGGCCCCGGCCCGCTTTATCATCACATCGGGCTTTATGCGTGGCGGCGTTCAGCACTGCAACGTTTTGTGACGTTGAAGCCGTCACCGCTTGAAATTCGCGAACGGCTTGAACAATTGCGTGCTCTTGAAGTGGGTATGCGCATTGATGCCGCTCTTGTCGATGATGTGCCACTCGGCGTCGATGCGCCGCATGATCTTGAACGTGCGCGCGAAGTGATTGCGGCATGCAAGAAACATCACTGAGAAAACATCACTGAGAAATTAAGATAAAGACTTTTAGGGATCGAGGATGATAATGAGTGCGAAGAAATTGATTGCCTATCAAGGTGAACCCGGCGCGAATTCTGATATTGCGTGTCGTGATGTATTTCCTGATTGGACGCCTTTGCCCTGCGCCTCGTTTGAAGACGCGCTCGGTGCCATTCAAGATAGCACGGCTGAACTCGGTATGATTCCGATTGAGAATTCACTCGCCGGTCGCGTTGCCGATATTCATCATTTTCTGCCGCAATCGGGTTTGCATATTATTGGCGAATATTTTCTGCCGATCCATTTTCAATTGTTTGGCGTTCCTGGCGCGACGATTGACGATATCAAAGCGGTGCATAGCCATGTTCATGCGCTCGGCCAATGCCGTAAAATCATTCGCCAATATGGATTAAAGCCCGTGATTGCGGGAGATACTGCTGGCTCGGCGCGCGAAGTGTCGGAGTGGAAAGATAAAAGCAAAGCCTCGCTTGCGACAAAACTCGCAGGCGAGATTTACGGGTTGAAGACGCTAGCCGAGAATGTCGAAGACTCGGAGAACAACACCACGCGCTTTGTGATTTTGTCGAAAGAGCCGCGCTGGACCAAGCCGAATAATGGTCCGACGGTTACGACATTTTTATTCCGCGTACGCAACGTACCGGCAGCGCTTTATAAGGCGCTGGGCGGTTTTGCGACGAACGGCGTCAATATGACGAAGCTTGAATCCTATATGGTGGATGGCTCTTTCTCGGCGACGCAATTTTTGGCTGATGTTGACGGTCACCCAGAAGATGCGGGCCTAAAATTCGCACTTGAAGAGCTCGAGTTCTTCTCGCGCGAAGTGAAAATTTTGGGCGTTTACCCCGCGCATCCCTTCCGTGTGAAAAATATCGGGTGAATGATATAAGGTCGGGCGAAGGAAATAATAATCTTAACTGGGGTTGAAAAGATAAGTTTCTCACTTTGTCCCATACATACGATCACCTGCATCGCCCAAGCCAGGTACGATATAGCCGCGATCATTCAAATGACTGTCGATGGCCGCGGTCCAGATGTGAACATCGGGATGCTCTTTCGTAAATTTTTCGATGCCTTCGGGCGCAGCGAGCAAACACACAAAGCGCAGATCCGTAACCCCACGGCTCTTTAATTTATCAACCGCTGCAATGGCCGAATTAGCGGTAGCGAGCATCGGATCGAGCACAAGCACAAGACGCTCGGCCACATCGCTTGGTGCTTTGAAATAATACTCAATCGCGGTTAGCGTTTCAGGATCGCGATAAAGACCAATATGCGCGACGCGTGCCGAAGGCACAAGCGAGAGCATGCCATCAAGAAAGCCGACGCCTGCGCGTAAGATGGGCGCAAAGACAAGTTTCTTGCCAGCGATCATCGGCTTCTTGGTTTTCTCGAGCGGCGTTTCGATATCGACAAGTTCGAGCGGCAAATCGCGCGTGACTTCATAGGCGAGCAACATGCCGATCTCATTCAGGAGTTGCCGGAAATTTGTGGTCGAGCGATCCTTGTCGCGCATCAAAGTGAGTTTGTGCTGGACGAGCGGATGATCGACGACGGTAACGCCCTTCATGATGGCCTCGCGGTGTGGGTTCGCCTTTTGGAGTTTTAAGGCACGAGCCCCCGCCTGCCATCAGGCATTTACGGGAAGCGGAGATCTCACGCTTGTTTTCCACGAATTTCGGCGGCTGTGCCGATTAAAACCAACCGTGGCCCTGAGGTCCGGGCGGCAAATCAAGCCATTGGGCGATGCTTGCGCCACTATCGGCGAGGCTTTTCCTTTTCCCTAAAGCGCGGGGCGCTTGGTCTTTGGCGAGCCCCACAATCGGCACACATTCGCGGGTGTGGTCTGTGCCTGTCCATGTGGGATCATTGCCGTGATCGGCGGTTAATAAAAGAAGATCGCCTTCATGCAATTTTTCAAAAAGAGATGGCAGACGCCGATCAAATGCTTCAAGGCATGCGGCATAGCCCGCGACATCGCGCCGATGGCCAAATTCGGAATCAAAATCAACAAAATTGGCAAATAGCAAACCACCATCTGCGAGCGCGTCGGCTTCCTTGAGCAACGCATCAAACAGCGCTTCATTGCCGGCGGCTTTCACTTCACGGTCTGTCGCGCGATGAGTAAAAATGTCACCAATTTTTCCAAGCGTAATGATCGATCGTTTATCGGCCTCTGCTCGATCAAGTAATGTGCCTTGCGGCGGTGGAATTGAATAATCTTTCCGGTTCGCAGTGCGTGAAAAAGTTTTTGACGTTTCGCCGATAAAGGGTCGCGCGATGACGCGGCCAATTTTCAAAGGATCAACAAGACGTCGAACAATTTCACAAAGCGTATAAAGGCGTTTCAAGCCGAAATATGTTTCATGCGCCGCAATTTGAATGACACTGTCAGTAGAAGTATAGATGATGGGCTGACCGGTTTTGATATGTACTTCGCCGTGTTCTTCGATGATGGCTGTACCGGAGGCGTGACAATTTCCGATTATGCTTGGAATTTGACCCTCACGGCATATGGCCTCGATCAACTCGGGCGGAAAGGAATATTGAATCTCTTTAAAATATCCAAAAGCGAAATCAGCAGGCGCTCCAGCAATTTCCCAGTGGCCGGAAATCGTATCTTTGCCTTTTGAAATTTCTTCTGCGGTAGCAAAAAAACAATACGGATGCAGTTCTGTCGGTGCGAGAGGAAGGCGCTTGCCGGTCGCATATGCGCACGCCTCATTTAGCCCCAATGCGCTAAGATAAGGAAGTCGAAGGGGGCCTTGTCTCAAATCTTTGCGATCACCTTCACTCATCGCGCAGGCTTCAGCGATATGGCCTAGTGTGTCTGCGCCTTCATCACCATAAAGCGCGGCATCTGTCGCGCCACCGCAGCCAACCGAGTCAAGAATGATGAGAAAAGCGCGCGCCATGTCTATTCGCGATCAACGAACCATAAGCGCATCATGAAGCACCTGCCAGCTTGCTTGATCGGGCGCACAGAGAAGGCCGCCTTTATGAATATCGGGTCGATAGGGTGCGCCATCAAGAAGCGCTGAATAGCCGCCTGCTTCTTGATGCATCAACCATCCGGGCGCGTGATCCCATGGCATCAACTTGTTGTAGAATGTAAAATGCGTATGGCCTGATGCCATTAAACGATATTCGTGTGCCGCGCATCGAAGCGCAACACCAGCGGCGACTTTCGACATGTTCTTTGTGAGCGTTGAGCGCAAAGGCTCATCAGCATAGCCCCAAGACACGCCCCCGACCATTTGATTTAGCGGCGCGGGTTGAGCCACTTTCATATCGCGAGTCTTGCCATCAAGCGCTTGAAACCAAGCGCCCTGACCGCGAAGAGCGAGTGCCCAATCTTCACCGAGTGGATCATAAATCAATCCACCAATGATTTCGCCTTTTGAAATAACAGCCGCCATCACACCAAAGAGCGGGAGTCCTGATGCAAAATTGGCCGTGCCATCAACGGGATCCAGAATGAATAGAAGATCAGGGTCATTAATCTTTGATAGGAGTGATTTGTCTTTCTCAGTGCTCTCCTCGCCGATGACCGCGCATTGTGGAAAGAGCACTTTTAGACGCGCGGTGATAAACCGTTCGGCATCCTCATCCGCATCGGTGACAAGATCAAGTGCTGAAGATTTTTGACGTATCTGATCCGCATTTAAGGAACGAAAACGCGGCATGATTTCTGCGCGCGCGGCTTCGCGCAAGACTTCAGCAACAATCAAAAGATCTTTTCTTGAGAAGCTCATTGTAAATCCTGTCGGGTCTTGTGATGAAAGGCCGCGTCTAAAAGCACCTTTGTATAGGCCTGTTTCGGGTTGGCGAAAAGCGTTTCCGATTCCCCCTCCTCAACGACGACACCCTCGCGCATCACCATAATGCGATGAGCGAGTGCTTTGACGACTCTCAAATCGTGACTGATAATGAGATAAGCAAGTTTGCGCGTCTTTTGTAGATCCCGAAGGATTTCAACAATTTGTGCTTGCACGGACATATCAAGCGCGGAGGTTGGCTCATCGAGAACGATAAATTTCGGATTGAGTATTATCGCGCGCGCGAGCGCGATACGTTGTCTCTGGCCGCCCGAAAATTCATGCGGGTAGCGATGACGCGTTTTGGGATCAAGTCCGACATCACGCAGGGCAGAAGATACAAGCGCCTCGCGTTCCTGTTCACCAAGATGGGGCTGATGAACCTCAAGACCTTCGGCGATGATGTCAGCAATCGATAGGCGCGGCGACAAGGACCCGAAAGGATCTTGAAACACGATCTGCATGTCGCGCCGCAAGGGCCGCATCATCTTTGATGAATAGGAGTCGATCAAAGAGCCAAACCAGACAATTGGGCCCTCAGATGAAATCAACCGCAACAACGCCAAACCAAGCGTGGTTTTGCCGGAGCCTGATTCACCAACAACGCCTAAAGTTTCGCCTTCATGAAGCGCAAGCGAAATGTCGTTAACGGCTTTGATATGTCTTACTGTTCGTTGCAGAAAGCCGCGCTTGATGGGAAACCAGATTTTTAAGCGATCGGCTTTCAAAAGAAGCCGTGCTGATTGAGGCAGCGGCTCTGCCGTGCCTTTCGGTTCTGCGGCTAAAAGTTTTTTCGGGTAATCATGTTGTGGTGAAGTGAAAATGTCTTTGACCGCTCCCTGCTCGACAATTTGTCCCTTTGTCATAACGCAAACGCGATCGGCTAGCCGGCGAACAATGCCAAGATCATGGGTGATGAAAAGGATCGCCATATTGCGGCGCTTTTGAATCTCTTTCAAAAGATCAAGAATCTGCGCTTGAATGGTGACGTCCAGAGCCGTGGTCGGTTCATCCGCGATCAAGAGATCAGGTTCATTCGCAAGCGCCATGGCAATCATGACGCGTTGGCGTTGACCACCCGATAATTGATGCGGATACGCATTCAAACGCAATGCCGCGTCTCGTAAACCCACTTCTTCGAGAAGGGCGAGAATGCGCGCGCGCGCTTGATCTCCGCTAAATCCAGAATGCAGCGCAATAATCTCGCCAAGCTGTCGCTCAATTGTATGAAGCGGATTGAGCGAGGTCATAGGCTCCTGAAATACCATCGTGATTTCATTGCCGCGAACGCGCCTTAACGCCTCTTCATCGGCATGAAGCAAATCTTCGCCTTTGAATAAAACATGGCCTGATGGGTGTGATGCTGGCGGGTAAGTGAGCAATTTCAAGATCGAAAGGGCGGTTACCGATTTGCCTGATCCTGATTCACCCACCAAAGCGACGGTCTCACCTTTCTGAATCGAAAACGAGACGCGATCAACGGCAAGCGTCGTCTCGTCACCATTGTGAAAGGCGACGGAGAGGTCTGAGACGGAGAGAAGGGGCGTTGCATTCATGAGAAAGTCTTTCTCGGATCAAACGCATCGCGGATCGCTTCGCCGATAAAAATCAAAAGTGAAAGCATGAGCGCGATGACCATGAAGCCTGTCAACCCGAGCCACGGCGCGGTGATATTGGCTTTACCTTGAAGAAGCAGTTCCCCAAGCGAAGGAGAACCGGGTGGTAAGCCGAAACCCAAAAAATCAAGCGAAGTGAGCGTCGTGATCGAGCCATTCAAAATGAAGGGCAGAAAGGTAAGTGTGGCCACCATCGCATTGGGGAGAACATGGCGGAACATGATGCGTGCATCTGACACACCAAGTGCGCGGGCGGCACGCACATAATCGAAATTTCGTGCGCGTAAGAATTCAGCACGGACCACATGAACAAGGGCCACCCAAGAAAACAGGAGCAATATAAAAAGCAAAGTGAAAAAGCTTGGCTGAAAGAAATTGGATAAAATCATCAAGAGATAAAGCGCAGGGATAGCCGACCAGATTTCGATAAAGCGTTGGAAGATGAGATCAAGGCGACCGCCAAAATAACCCTGCAACGCTCCCGCAAAAATGCCGATCACGGATGAAATCGCCGCAAGGATCAAGCCGAACAATACTGAAATTCGAAAGCCATATATAATGCGCGCCAACACATCGCGACCGCCATCATCTGTGCCCAGCCAATTCCATTCGATATCACGACAGGTCTCGCCACCATTTTTCATGGCAATCGCGGCGCAATTTTCTTCACGCTCCATCCATGTCGGAGGTGCCGGTGCGGGACTTGGTAGATCGCGGCTAATGGTGTTTGAAGCAAAGCGGACCGGCGGCCACAGCGCGAAACCATGCGCATTAATTTCATCCGCGATCACCGGATCGCGATAATCAGTTTCAGCAAGAAAACCGCCAAATTTCTCTTCCGGGTAATCGATAAAGACGGGAGCAAGCCATTCGCCCTTGTAGGATACGAAGATCGGTCGATCATTGGCGATGAATTCCGCAAAAAGGCAGAGAACAAAAAGAATTGAGAAGATCCATAACGAGACATAGCCACGCCGATTGGCTTTGAAATTTTGCCAACGGCGGTTATTGATCGGCGAGAGCGAGGCGCGCGCCATTTTATCACACCTCACGCGTTTCAAAATCAATGCGCGGATCAACCCAAGTATAAATAAGATCCGAGATGAGATTTACGATGAGGCCCAAAAGCGAAAAAATATAAAGCGTAGCAAAAACGACGGCGTAATCGCGATTAACAATCGACTCAAAAGAAAGAAGACCTAAACCATCGAGTGAAAAGACGGTTTCGATCAGAAGTGAGCCGGCAAAAAAAGCCGAGATGAATGCACCGGGAAAGCCTGCGATCACAATCAACATCGCATTTCGAAACACATGCCCATAAAGAACACGGGATTCGGACAGGCCTTTCATCCGCGCGGTCAGTACATAATGTTTACGGATTTCCTCGAGGAAAGAATTTTTAGTAAGCAGCGTTGACGTCGCAAAGGCACCAAGCGCCATCGAGAGAATAGGAAGTGCGAGATGATGCGCATAATCGGCGATATTTAAATACCAAGGCAGAGCAGCAAAATTTTCTGATATGAGACCACGCAAAGGGAAGAGGGGCGCAAAAGAAGATCCTTCTCCAAAAAGAATGATGAGCAAGATTGCGAAGAGAAATCCCGGGATCGCGTAGCCGATGATAACAATTGCCGATGTCCATATATCAAAGCGGGACCCTTCACGCACGGCTTTGGCAACACCAAGCGGAATTGATATCGCATAGGAGAGAAGCGTCATCCATAGCCCGAGCGAAATCGAAACAGGAAGTTTTTCTTTGATTAGATGAAGGATTGAAACATCGCGGAAATAGCTTTTTCCGAAATCAAATCTTAGATAATTCCAAAGCATCACCGCGAAACGCTCATAAGCCGGCTTGTCAAAACCAAATTGCGCTTCGAGCTGCTTGATGAATTTCGGATCGAGCCCTTGCGCGCCGCGATATTTTGAAACCGTACCATCAGCCACCGCCGAGCCCGCTTGCATCTGCTGTGATTGGCCGCCGAAATCACCGCCAGAGCCACCTGAAATTCGCGCGGTTGCCGATGTGTCTGTGCCTTGTTGCACTTGCGCAATGATCCGTTCAATCGGGCCGCCGGGCGCAAATTGCACCATCACAAACGAAATCAGCATGATCCCGAAGAGCGTCGGGATCATGAGCAAAATGCGGCGGAGGATATAAGCGAGCATGGAGGTGAGTTTATGCCTTAATTCTTTGCAGCTGTCTCTTTGGCTTTCGCTTCATCATACCACCATATTGTGGGGAAAGCCGAGGCGCCATATTCGGGCATTTTTTCGGGATGCGAGAAGCGGTTCCAGCGCGCGGTGCGTGAGAAGCCATAAGTCCATTGCGGGACGATGAACTCATAAGACAATAGAACGCGATCAAGCGCGCGCGTTGCAGCCACGAGCTCGTCGCGTGATTTTGCAAAGGCAATGCGATCAATCAAAGCGTCAATGGCTTTATCCGCAATTCCCATTGTGTTGCGGGATCCTTTTTGTGCCGCGGCCTCTGTACCCCAAAATTCGCGTTGCTCATTACCAGGCGAGAGCGATTGTCCCCAAAGATCAGTGGTAATGTCATAATCAAAATCACGCATGCGGTTTTCATATTGCGCGGGATCAACAACGCGCACTGTGACGGTTAGGCCTAATTTTTCGAGCGATGGTTTCCAGAACAATAGAATGCGCTCAAATGTTGGATCATTCGCAAGAAGCTCAATCGTAAAGGGTTCGCCTTTTGCGTTCAAACATTTGCCGTCTTTCACGGAATAACCCGCCTCGCGCAACAGACGATCCGCTTCTTTCAAATTGTCACGCACGGCTTGTGGCGTGCTATTGACCGGATTTTTATAGGGCGTCGTAAAAATAGACGCCGGCACTTTATCTTTAATGCTCTCGAGAATTTCCTTTTCTAATCCTTGCGGAAGATCTGAAGAGGCAAGCTCTGTGCCTTCAAAATAGGAATCTATGCGCTTATAGGCACCAAAGAACACGGTCTTGTTCATTTCTTCAAAATCAAATGCGAGATTGAGCGCGCGGCGCACGCGTTGATCTTTGAATTTCTCGCGTCGAAGATTGATGGCGAAGCCTTGCATTCGGCCCGTTGCGCGTTCGGCAAATTCTTCACGCACAACGCGGCCATCTTTCACCGCCGGAAATTCATAGGCGGTCGCCCAATTCTTCGCGCTATTTTCAAGACGGAAATCATATTGATCGCTCTTGAGGCCTTCAAGCTGAACTGTGGAATCACGGAAATATTCATAGCGCAACTCATCAAAATTATTTGTGCCCACCGATGTTGGTAAATCAGTGCCCCAATAATCTTTCACACGTTCATAAGTGATCGAACGACCCGGTGAGACAGATTTTATTCGATAGTGACCTGAGCCCAAAGGCGCTTCAAGCGTTGTCTCGTTGATCGATCGTTGTTTGCCGGAGGCATCTTTCGCGCTCCACCAATGTTTGGGCAAAATTGGAAATTCTCCGATGATCTGCGGTAATTCGCGATTGCCCGGTTGATCAAAACGGAATGTGATTTCGCGCTCTGCTGTTTTTTCTGCCTTCGTAACGTGAGCATAATAAGCCGCATATTGTGGGCTATTGGCCCTAAGCGCTTCAAAGGAGAAAATCACATCGTCTGGTGTGATGGCAGTCCCATCATGCCATTTGGCATTCGCCCGCAATCGATAGACCACATAAGTAAAATCGTCGGGATAGGCGACCGCTTCGGCCAATTCGCCATAGGCAGTGGAAACTTCATCAAGCGAACGTGTAAGAAGCGTGTTGTAAAGAAGACCAATACCCGCGCCGAGTTGTCCTTTGACACCGGCAACCGCAAGATTGAAATTATCAAAAGCGCCTGTGGCTGCAATACGCACCACGCCAGTTTTAGGCGCTAATGGATTTACATAGTCAAAATATTTGAAATCGGGTTTGTATTTCGGTTCCCCCATCAGCGAAAGCGCATGACGCCACTGAAGATCAGCGGAAAAGGCGAGTGAGGGAATGAAACCGAAAACGAGGAACAAAAACGCAATGAAACGACGGTGCACGTGAGTTCACTCCTTATAAAAACACAATCAGAACGAATGAGGAGCCAAATTGTTCACCTTTATTGCTAAAAATCATAATGCGGTCCGTTGCCGCATCGCAGCTGACAATGTGCCTTCATCGAGATAATCAAGCTCACCGCCCACCGGCACACCATGCGCCAATTTCGTGACCGTTATTCCATAAGGCGACAACAGTTCCGTGATGTAATGCGCGGTTGTTTGCCCGTCGACCGTGGCATTCAAGGCGAGAATAACCTCGCGCACACCGCCAGATGAAGCGCGGGCGACAAGTTGATCCAAGGCCAAATCCTTCGGGCCAATGCCATCTAGAGCGGAAAGCACGCCGCCCAAAACATGATAGCGGCCATTGGTGGCGCTTGCGCGTTCAAGCGCCCAAAGATCGGCAACATCTTCGACAACAACAAGGATTGTCTCATCGCGTCGCGCATCGCGGCACAGCGTGCAGGGCGCGAGCGTATCAATATTGCCGCATGTTTCGCAGGTGATGATTTTTTCACGCGCCATCTGCATGGCATCAGTGAGCGGACTTAAGAGCTGTTCACGTTTTTTGATGAGATGCAACGCGGCACGACGCGCTGAACGCGGACCCAATCCCGGCACTTGGCCGAGAAGCTGAATCAGTCTTTCAATTTCGGGGCCGGCGATTGAGGCCATCAGAACAATTTCATGCCCGGAGGAATGGGAAGGCCGGCGGTCAAAGCGCCTATTTTATCGGCGGTGAGTTGATCGGCTTTCGCGCGCGCATCATTTAAGGCGGCCACAAGAAGATCTTCGACGATTTCTTTTTCATCAGCTTTTAACAGCGAGGCATCAATCGAGATTGATTTTGTCTGGCCTTTGACGGTTTGTGTGACCTGCACAAGCCCACCACCCGATTGACCCGAGACTTCCATCGCATCAAGCTCGGCCTGTACTTGGCCGAGTTTTGACTGCATTTCCTGCACTTTCTTCATCATGCCGAACATGTCTTTCACCGCGAAGGCTCCGTAAAATTCTTGCGAGAGGGTTTAGTCATCATCACGATCAAGCAGGGTGAAGTCGAAACCGTCTTCACTAAGCTCATCATTGTTGTCTGTTGCTTCGATGCGTGTGGCGACTTCGCGAATGTCGACAATCTCCGCACCCGGAAACGCGGCAAGCGCGGCTTTGATAATCGGATGCATACGCACATCATTAAGCTTTTCGGCTTTCGCGGCTTCTGCTTTCTCGCACAAAGTCGCTTGACCTTTGTCGGAAGAGATGGCCACCACCCAACGGCGATTGGTCCATTCATAAAGACGTTTTGAAATGGTCGCTGCAAGATCGGATGACGCGCCTTCAACGGGAGAAAATTCCATACGCCCGTCTTCAAAACGCACCAAGCGCAGATCGCGCTCCAGAGCGGTTTTAAGCGTGATGTCACGCTTTTCGTGAGCCAAAGCCACAAACGCTTCAAACGAATTGAGCTTTAAGGCTTGCGGGGCCTGTGCATCCGGCGCGATTTGCGGGAGCGATGCGGGCTCACCGCGTGCGGCAATTGTCTTCGCGCCATTCGAAACGCGGCGCGCGCTTGTACCATTGCCAGAAGGCGATGAAGAAGATGCTTGCGGTTGCGACGCGCCCTCTTGTTTCAATCGGCGCAGCGCTTCATCGGGCGTTGGCAAATCGGCGGCGTAGGCCAAGCGGATCAACACCATTTCGGCAGCGGTTACAGGGCGCGGCGCTGAATCGATTTCAGAAAGACCCTTCAACAGAATCTGCCAGGCGCGCGAAAGCACATTCATAGGCAGCGAAATAAAATTTTTGCCGCGTGTGCGTTCAGCTTCAGTCACATCCTGGCTGATCGCCGCATCGGGCACGACTTTCAACCGCGTGATGAAATGTGAAAACTCGGCAAGATCGGCGATGATCTGGCGCGGATCAGCACCAAGATCATATTGCGCTTTGAATTCCATCAAGGCGTCATGCATGCGGCCATGCATGAGATGATCAAAGAGATCGATGATGCGTGCCCGGTCTGCAAGACCTAGCATCACGCGCACCGTTTCAGCTTCAACAGTTCCCGCGCCATGCGCAATGGCCTGATCGAGCAGCGAGAGCGCATCGCGCACTGAGCCTTCCGCCGCGCGCGCGATCAAAGCCAAGGCATCATCTTCGGCTTTCACAAGTTCGGCGGCGCAGATTTTTTTCAAATGCGCGATGAGCATATCGGCATCGACACGGCGCAAATCGAAACGCTGGCAGCGCGACAAAATCGTCACCGGCACTTTGCGAATTTCCGTCGTGGCAAAAATGAATTTCGCATGCGGGGGCGGCTCTTCAAGCGTTTTCAAAAACGCGTTGAAAGCTTTGTCCGAGAGCATATGCACTTCGTCGATGATATAGACTTTGTAGCACGCCGATGCGGGCGAATAACGCACACCATCGGTGAGCTGTTTCACATCATCGATGCCGGTATGCGAGGCCGCGTCCATTTCAAGCACATCTAAATGGCGCGATTCCATAATCGCGCGGCAATGGACGCCTTCAACCGGCATGTGAATGGTTGGCGCGCCCGTGCCATCGGGCAGGAGATAATTAAGGCCACGCGCGAGAATGCGGGCGGTTGTGGTTTTGCCCACCCCGCGCACGCCCGTGAGCATCCAGGCTTGCGGAATGCGACCCGTATCAAACGCGTTTGAAAGCGTACGCACCATCGCTTCCTGGCCGATCAGATCGGTGAAAGTTTGCGGGCGATATTTGCGCGCGAGCACGCGATAGGCGCCACCCGTTTGCGGCGCGCTTGGCAGGTCACCAAAGAGAGAGGAGCCGGTATCGGAAGCGGGCGTGTCGCTCATTTGTGGCGTCGTCCCCCGCAAGAAACTTCAACAAACCGGTAAGGAAGGCGGTCGTGCCTCCCCATTTTCAACGAAAAGGAGGGTGGAAGGCTGGACGATGACCCGCCCGGGCTCGTTAGGGCTGCTTCCTTCCGGACCTGACCCGGTTGGCGAGTGGTACGTCCAACGCCAACCTTCCACCCTCTATATCGGGGATCGGACGGGAAAAAACAAGCGATTCGATCGCGCCCCGTTTTTTCACTTCGGGACCGGCGGGGCAGGGTCTAAAACCCCGCCATGAGTGATTTTACCCTCGATTCGCGCCTTGAGGCCGATACGCATCTGATTGGCGAGCTGCAGCTTAGCCGCGTGTTGTTGATGAATGATGCGCGGTTTCCCTGGGTGATCCTCGTGCCGCGCCGCGATGGGCTTCGCGAGATTATTGATCTTGACCCCAAAGACCGCGCGACGCTTTACCGCGAAATGGAAAGCGTGAGCGAAGCGCTGCAGCGCCTGTTTACGCCGACGAAGCTCAATGTCGCCGCACTCGGCAATATGGTGGCGCAATTGCATGTGCACATCATCGCGCGGTTCGATACGGACGACGCCTGGCCGAAGCCGGTCTGGGGCGTAGGCACGCGCGAACTCTATGCACAGGAAGCGGCACGCACGCGCATCACCGCGCTTTCGCGTGTTTTGGGGTATCTCTGAATGAATGATCGCTTTTCTAAATTGGGTTATGTGATGAACCCGCTTAACCGTCGCGCGGATTTACGCGATCAAGCCGACGCGCTCAAAAATCTCCGCGCGCAAAAACACGCGGGCGTACTGGTGTTTGCGGGCGATCAATCGATTTTGAAACGCGAAGGCGAGGCGCTTGAAGGGCTCTTCGCGTCGCATGAAGTGAGCGCGCTTGGCACGGTGCATGCGACTTTGTTTTTGGGGCTTCATGGTGAGCGCCCGATTTTTGCCGAAGAGATTGAGGCGGAAGCCGCCGAGCGTTTGAGCACACGTGATGATTTCATCGTGATTGATACGCGCTCGATTGCGGTGCAAGGGCTTTTGCCCGAGGCGCTCATCGGCCCGCTCGCGGAAGCGAAAGCGCTGTTGCATTGGCATCGCAAACATCAATTCTGCGCCGCGTGTGGAGCGCCATCGCGTGTTTCTAGCGCGGGCTGGAAGCGTGTGTGCGACGCATGCACGGCAGAACATTTTCCGCGCACCGACCCTGTGGTGATCATGCTCGCGATCAAGGGCGACAAATGTTTGCTTGGCCGACAGTCACGCTTTCTGCCCGGCATGTATTCGTGCCTTGCGGGCTTTCTCGAACCCGGCGAAACGATTGAAGCGGCCGTGCGCCGCGAGACTTTGGAAGAAGCGGGCGTGCGCACAGGCGCCGTGCGCTATCTCGCTTCGCAGCCTTGGCCCTTTCCCGCCTCGCTGATGATCGGCTGTTTGGCTGAGGCATTGAATGATGATGTGACCATCGATCACACGGAATTGGAAGACGCACGTTTCTTCACGCGTGACGAAGTGCGGCTGATGCTTGAAGGCACGCACCCAGAGGGCCTTCTCGCGCCCCAACCCATGGCGATTGCCAATGCGATTATGAAGTCGTGGGCGTTGGATGGGGGTGAGGCGTGATCGCGCATCGCGCGACAAAACGATCCTGTGAATCGTTTTGAACAACGAACGCGCGGAGCGAAAGCGAAGCGCCGGAAAGGGTTTAGGGCTTTGGGAGCGCGCGTAAACCTCAACCGTCATTGCGAGCGAACCGTGCCCGTCATTGCGAGAAAGCCGCGCCCGTCACCGCGAGCGTGAGCGAAGCAATCCAGTTGGAGTCTCAAAAAGAGGCGCAACGGCTTCGCTACATCTAAGAAGAACCATTAACTGGATTGCTTCACATTCGTTCGCAAGGACGATAATCGACTGCCGACTGCCGACTGCCGACTGCCGACTGCCGACTGCCGACTGCCGACTGCCGACTGCCGACTGCCGACTGTCAACTGCCGATTGCCCGCCCCCTCTTGTCAACATACTTTCCTAAGGTAATGTAACGCCACGCCTGCGTATCCGGCGATTCGTGTCAGAGTCGCAGTATCACCTATGCCTAGTCTGGATTGGATCGGCAAAAGAGCCGTCATCAATCATCATCGTGAAGTCCCGTACCGCCTGTTGAAATGCGACAAGGACACGAGTTTCGGCGATCCCGAGTCCGGCAACCTATTGGTGCAAGGCGACAATCTCGAAGCCTTAAAGGCACTGTTGCCTTTTTATGCCGGCAAGGTAACATGCATCTCTATCGACCCGTCTTTTAATACCTGCAATGAAAGCTGGATTTATAACGACAATGTCAATTCACCGGAAATCAAAGTCTGGCTTCGCAAGGTCGTCGGCAAAGAAGCGGAGGACTTGTCTCGCCATGATAAATGGCTCTGCATGATGTATCCGCGCTTGCGCTTGCTAAAAGAGTTTTTGCGCGAGGACGGAAGCATCTGGATTTCAATTGATGATAATGAAGCGCATGGATTGAAATTATTTTGCGATGAAATTTTTGGAAGAATAAATTTTGTAGCCTCGATCATTTGGCAAAAAAAGCATACTAGATCAAACGATGCAAAATATTTTTCTGATAATCATGATTTCATAATTTGCTACTCACGAAGTTAAATAAATTGGCGATTAAATCTGTTGGAAAGGACGAAAGGTTACGACTCGAATTATTCAAATATTGATAACGATCCAAGAGGTGATTGGGCAAGTGGCCCATGCCATGCAAAAACACCTAATCCAAAAGATATTTATGAAATTACAACGCCATCTGGGCGGAAAATTATGCCTCCTCAAGGAACAAGTTGGCGGTTTAATAAAACTAAATTTGAAGAATTAGTGTTAGATAACAGGATATATTTTGGTCCGAGCGGAAATAACATTCCAAGATTCAAGCGTTTTAAGTCCGACGTTAGGGATGGCTTAGTGCCTACGACACTTTGGTTACGCGAGGAGGTTGGTGATAATCAAGATGCAAAAACCGAAGTTAAATTAGCGAACCCAACCGAAGTTTTTCCGACGCCAAAACTTGAAGGTTTGCTAAATCGGATCATTCATATTTCAACGATTGAAAGCGACCTCTTTCTCGACTCCTTCGCCGGTTCAGGAACAACGAGGGCCGTCGCTCATAAAATGGGACGTCGCCATATTAGCGTTGAAATGGGCGATCACGCGACAAGTCATATTGTTCCACGCTACCAAAAAGTCATATCTGGCGAAGATCAAGGTGGCATCAGCGAAAGCGTTGGCTGGCAAGGTGGAGGCGGTTTCCGCTACTGCACGCTCGGCGAAACATTATTTGATGCTGACGGTAATATTGCCGATGCGGTGAGTTTTTCTGATCTGGCAGCGCATATGTTTTTTTGTGAAACAGAGGCGCCCATTCCAAAACGCGCTGTGAGCACGTCCACACTGAACGGGATATTTCAAGACCACGCCATTCATTTCCTCTACGCTAAAGATTCGATCGGCGTGCCGAGTGCAAAATTGGGCAATGTGCTCGACAGCAAAACGCTCGAAGCTTTGCCGAAAGCAAAAGATGGTGTCAGCCATCGCATTGTCTATGCTGAAGGATGCACATTATTCGAGAGCCGCCTTGCGAAAGAAGGCGTGATTTTCAAACATATTCCCTATCATATTGCGGGGGTCTGAAGGTCCGCTCCTGTTGCGCTGAAAGATTATCAAGTCCAAACGCTTGATGCGCTGCGTGATTATTTTGTCACGGCCGACCAGATGTATGCGCCGGATAAGGCCGTCATTATCAAAACAAATTTTCCTTATCTCGCGCCTCCTGTACTGGGTCCCATCCCCTATATCTGCTTGCGTGTGCCGATCGGCGGCGGAAAGACACTCCTTGCCGCCCATGCGGTGAATATTGCCGCCATGTATTGGATGAAAACAGACAAGCCGACTGTGATCTGGTTTGTGCCTTCCAAGACGATCCGCGATCAAACCCTTGCCGGATTACGCGACCGGAACAATCCCAACCGTTTGGCCCTTTCGGACCGTTTTGGCGAGAATGTGCGGATCATGGATATTAACGAAGCGCTTTATGCCAAGCGTGCCGATTATGATGGCGGTGCGGTTGTGATCGTCGCAACCATTCAAGCCTTCCGCGTCGATAACAAAGAGGGCCGCAAGGTTTATGAATCGAATGGCGAGTTGATGGATCATTTCCTCGACGTGCCACCGCAACTCCGCCCCGAACTTGAACATGGCGATAGTGGTGACATTATTTATTCACTTGCCAATTAGTTTCGCTTAAGGCGGCCTCTGATTATTGCCGACGAAGCCCATAATATGCGGAAGGATTTGTCATTTGACACGCTCGGACGCCTCTTGCCTTCGGCGATTGTCGAATTTTCAGCAACACCAACAACCCGTGCTGAACATAAGCCCGAAAAGGGAAAGTTCGCGTCCAATATATTGCATCACGTCTCAGCCGCTGAATTGTGCGCGGCGGATATGATCAAACTTCCGGTCATTTTGCGTGGCCGCGCTGATCCACGCGAAACGCTTGGCGATGCAATTTCCGGTCTTCAATTCCTCAAAGAAAAAGTAACGAGGGAATTGTCGATAACGGGTGAATTTATAAGGCCGGTACTGCTTCTTCAGGCCAAGGCGCGCTCAAATGATCGGGAAACGCTTCATGCCGAAAAGCTGAAATTTATGCTGACGGAAGATTTTCACGTTCCGTCTGATGAAATCGCTTTGGCAACCGGGGATTCCTGTGAAATCGATAATGTCAATTTGGTTGATCCGGAGTGCAAAATCAATTTCATCGTCACGAAGCAAGCATTGAAGGAAGGATGGGATTGCTCTTTTGCCTATATTCTCTGCTCGGTTGCCGAACAAAAATCCGAGCGCGCTGTTGAGCAATTGCTCGGTCGTATTTTGTGTTTGCCGCGCGCGAAACGAAAGCAAGAAGAAGATTTAAATCGCGCCTATGCTTATTCAACCACGACAAGTTTTCGTGAAACCGCCGAGACCTTGCGCGATAGTCTCGTCGCCAACGAGTTTGATAAAATCGAGGCCGAAACCCTTGTTTATCAGGCGACCGGTTTTAGTGGAATGGAAGAAGGTGGCTCTGCCTATCAGCATGAAGAATCAATTCCCCCGACGCTTGATGCAACATCGATAAAAGAAAAAATCGAAACACTCACCCGCGGTCGTATTTCAATTGATTTGGATAATCAAAAAATCATCGCGCGCGGAGCAATTACCGAATATGAGCGCAAACATATCGCATTGGCTTGGCCGCAGAGTGAACCTGTCATTCAACGTTTGGCCCATAAATTGAGCAGTTTAAGATTAGGGCCGCCCGATGACGCGAAAGATCTAATCGAAATCTCAATTCCCTTTCTTGTCATGAGACGTAGCAATATAATTCTGCCATTCGATAAATCAGTTTATATTGACGAGCCTTGGTATCTCGAAAAATATGATGCGACCAAAATTCCGGATATGTTCACTGCTGTTTCCGAAGGCGATGAAGCGAAGATTGATGTCGAAACCTCAGGGCGCATTGAAATAAAATTCGAGCTCATGGCAAATATTCCGGGCCTTTTATCTGAGAGAGGCTGGACAAAGGCAGGTTTAATTAATTGGCTCGACCGCAGATTGCCGCGTGACGAAAGACGCAACATTACTTCCGTTTCATCAAAGCTCTTTATCGATAAAGCATTGGATGCGATTGCGGCGTCATACAAATATGAATTTGATCGACTTGTTCGCGTAAAGTTTCATATTCTTGACGCTTTGGTCAAAGTGATCGGACATCATCGCAAAGAGCGCGAGACCGAAGCATGGCAAAGTGCATTGTTCGGACCCAATGCGCTTGAAATTGAAACAAGTTCTGACGAGTTATTCTTATTTAATAGCAAGAACGAGCATGACTATAGTTATAACGGTCCCTACACGGGACCAAAATTTGAAAAACACCTGTTCCAAATTGTTGGCGATCTTGATTCAGATGGTGAAGAATATGATTGCGCGCGCTACCTGGATCATTGCGATGACGTCAAAGTTTGGTTGCGCAATACCGATAAAAAGCAAAATTCTTTTTGGCTTCAAACATCATCGGACAAGTTTTATCCGGACTTTGTAGCGCTGCTCAATGATGGGCGTATTATCGCTGTTGAATATAAAGGCGCTCATCTGGCCGAAACGCCCGACACGATTGATAAAACTAAACTCGGTAAGACGTGGGCCGATGCATCCGATGGAAAATGTCTTTTTGTCATGTGCGTTAACAAGTAATTTGGCATGATTGAACGAGAAATTCGAAAAGCCTAATTCACACCGCCTCGCTCTTCAAAATCTCAATGCCAAAGCCTGCGAGGCCGACATAAGAGCGGGCAGACGAGGTGAGGTTCAAAATCGAGCTTACGCCGAGATCTTTCAAAATCTGTGCGCCGAGGCCGATTTCGCGCCATTGTTGTTGGCGCACATCATCTGAATTGGCTTGACCTTTCAGCGCCTGCACCGGCACGCCCGATGTGCCATCGCGCAGATAGACGAGCACGCCGCGGCCCTCTTTGCGGAAATGCTCAAGCGCGCGCGCAATGGTTTCGCCACCGCCAAACACATCGGTGAGCACATTGGCGCGGTGAAGGCGCGTCGGCATCGCGCGGCCATCACCAATTTTTCCATGCACAAAAGCGAAATGATGCACAGGGTCAAAAGGCGTCACATAGGCATAGCCGGTCACTTCGCCAATCGTAGTGGTGACAGGGAAGGTCGCCACGCGTTCCACGAGTTTTTCGCGCGCTTGGCGATAGGCGATGAGATCGGCAACCGAAATGCGTTTGATTTGATGCGTCTCGCCAAAGGCTTTGATTTGATCGCCGCGCATCACGGTGCCGTCATCATTCGCCAATTCGCAAATCACGCCGATAGGCGGGAGGTTTGCGAGTTTGCATAAATCCACCGCCGCTTCGGTATGGCCCGAGCGCATGAGCACGCCGCCATCCTTTGCAATCAGCGGAAAAATATGGCCGGGGCGTACAAAATCATCCGCACCCATATTGCCATTCGCGAGCGCACGTACAGTGTTCGAGCGTTGCTCCGCGCTGATGCCTGTCGTGAGCCCGTGTTTCACATCCACCGTGACGGTGAAGGCGGTGCCGAGCGGCGCGTCGTTAGACGCCACCATCGGCGTGAGGTTCAAGCGTTTGGCTTCCCCTACCGAGACGGGCGCGCAGACAATCCCGCAGGTGTTGCGGATGATGAAGGCCATTTTCTCGGGCGTGCAATGCACCGCCGCGCAAATCAGATCGCCCTCATTCTCGCGGTCGTCATCATCGGTGACGATGACAAGCGCGCCTTTCGCAAAGGCTTCAATCGCTTCGATAACATGATGATGCATGGCGGCGGGTCCGGTTTGAGGGGTAAGCGGGGCAGGGGATTGTGCGGCGGGGGTCAGCGACAGAAAATCATTCGGCGTCACCGCGCCTTTGGTCTCGCGCGAGATGAGTTCGGCCGTCTCGCGGGAGAGCCAGGCGTCGTCCTGGTTGCACAATTGGGTGATCGTGCCGGGCGACACGCCGATTTTACGAGCGAAATCGATCCGGCTGACATCGTTGAGTTTGAGCCATTCTGCGAGTTTCATGGCGGCGTTTTAGCACGACTAAAATACTATGCCTAGGCAAAGCCGCTTGCAGGAGCGCAAATTTCAGTTTGGATGAAATGAGGGGGGGGGTGGCAATCAGCAGTGGTGGGGCGAAAACGGCGTGAACGCTATATCCTTTCCTCCCCCTGTAGGGGGAGGTGATCCCGAAGGGATCGGAGGGGGCAATGTGTAGATTTTCCCCACCCGTCAAACGCTGCGCGTTTGCCACCCTCACCTGCAGGGGAGGGAAATTTTTTACCGTTTGCCGACTAACCGTTCTGCCCGCGATGCCGCAGGAAGTGATCGGCGAGCACGCAGGCCATCATCGCTTCGCCCACAGGTACGGCGCGGATGCCGACGCAGGGATCATGGCGGCCTTTGGTCAAAATATCCGCGTCATGTCCGGCTTTGTCGATTGTTTTGCGCGGCGTGCGGATCGATGACGTCGGCTTCACCGCAAAACGCACGATGATCGGTTGGCCGGTCGAAATGCCGCCTAAGATTCCGCCCGCGTGATTGGCGAGAAATAAGGGCTTGCCATCCGGCCCGATGCGCATCTCGTCGGCGTTTTCTTCGCCCGTCATCGCAGCAGTTAAAAAGCCATCGCCAATCTCGACGCCTTTGACCGCATTGATGCCCATGAAAGCCGAGGCGATGTCGCCATCGAGCTTGCCATAAAGCGGCGCGCCCCAACCGGCGGGTACATTCTCGGCGACGACTTCGATCACCGCACCAACCGATGAGCCGCTTTTGCGAATCTCATCGAGATAGGATTCGAAAAATTTCGCCTGCGTCGCATCGGGGCAGAAAAAGGGATTGTTGTTCACTTCATTCCAATCCCACCGCGCGCGATCAATTTTATGCGGGCCCATTTGCACAAGTGCCGCGCGGATGATCACGTTTGGAATGATTTTGCGCGCAATCGCACCGGCGGCTACACGCGCGGCTGTTTCGCGCGCGGAGGAACGACCACCACCGCGATAATCGCGAATGCCATATTTCGCATCATAAGTGAGATCGGCATGACCGGGACGATATTTGTCTTTGATGTCGCCATAATCTTTCGAGCGCTGATCGGTGTTTTCAATCACCAGCGCAATCGGCGTGCCGGTGGTCACTTGCTTGCCGGTCTTCTCGTCGGTGAACACGCCCGAGAGAATTTTCACTTCATCGGCTTCGCGGCGTTGCGTGGTGAAACGCGATTGGCCGGGCTTGCGGCGATCAAGATCACTTTGAATATCCGCCGCATCGAGTTCGATGCGCGGCGGGCAACCATCGACCACGCAGCCAACCGCCACCCCGTGGCTTTCGCCAAAGGTCGTGACGCGGAACATGTGGCCGAATGTGTTGAAAGACATGAGCTTAAACGCGTGATGAGTTCGGAAGCGCCCTTTCTAGGGCGCGCGCGCGGCAGGGTCAAACCAAGGCGCGCGAACAGGGTTAATGCCAGCGAAAACGGCCTTCCGCGAATTCCAGCACGCGGCCTTGGTGGATTTCGTAGCGCGGCGCGTCGTTAGGCGAAAGCCCTGCGGCCAGCACCATCAGAGCGCGGGCGACGCCGCCATGTGAGACAGCGACAATTTCGCTTTTCACAGTCTCAAGCCACAAACCGATGCGGTGGGTGAGCATTTCATAACTCTCCCCTTGAGGGGGAACATAACCCCATTTGTTTTTCATGCGCTCGGCTTCGGCCAGCGGTTCGGATTTTCTCAGCTCCGCCCATGTGAAACCTTCCCAAGCGCCGAAAGTGATTTCTTTCAACTGGTCTTCGGTTTGATAGGCTTTTGGATCAAGCCCGAGTGCGTGGCGGGCGATCTCGGCGGTTTCGCGCGTGCGGCCCAAGGGACTGACGAGCCATTTTGAGTGCGCGGTATTGTCGATGAGTTTGGCAAGGCGACGGCCAACATCTTCAGCTTGAATACGACCAAGCGCATTCAAAGGAATGTCTTGTTGTCCTTGCAAACGTCCTTCGACATTCCAGTCGGTTTCGCCATGACGGACGAAGAGAATGCGCGGCCGCGCTGACATCGAAACTCAGCCTTTGTCGAGCGTGATATCGGGCGCTTCGGGGTTCTTCATGCCGACGACATGATAGCCGGCATCGACGTGTTGGATTTCACCTGTAATGCCACGGCCCATATCGGAGAGCATGAAAGCGGCCGCATCACCGACTTCTTCAATCGTTACTGTGCGACGTAGCGGTGAGTTAAATTCATTCCATTTAAGAATGTACCGGAAATCACCAATGCCCGAAGCTGCAAGCGTTTTGATGGGGCCTGCTGAAATCGCATTCACGCGGATATTTTGCGGGCCAAGATCTGCTGCGAGATAACGCACCGAGGCTTCAAGGGCGGCTTTTGCAACGCCCATCACATTGTAATGCGGCATCCATTTTTCAGCACCATAATAAGTAAGCGTCAGCATCGAACCGCCATTCTTCATGAGCTTTTCAGCGCGTTGCGCCACTGCGGTGAAGGAATAGCAGGAGATCAAAAGCGATTTTGTGAAATTGGCTTCCGACGTGTCGATATAGCGGCCAGTCAATTCGTCCTTATCAGAGAAGGCGATCGCATGGACGAGGAAATCAATGCCACCCCATTGTTTTTCGACTTCCACGAAAACGGCATCAATTGAAGCGGAGTCGGTGACATCGCAATGACCCACCACACGGCCGCCGAGTTCGGCGGCCAGCGGGCGCACGCGCTTTTCTAGCGCTTCGCCTTGAAAGGTGAAGGTCAGCTCCGCGCCTTGGTCACGGGCCGAGCGGGCAATGCCCCAGGCGATCGATTTATTATTGGCCAGGCCCATTATGAGCCCGCGTTTGCCACTAAGAATGCCTGAAGGAGAAGTTGACGTCATAATTACCTGAGCCAGAGACAGGGAAAGGGAAAGGGGGTGGTCCACAGACCTTGCTCCCTCCTTAGCCCAAGCCTCTTCCCGATGAAAGCGCCAAGGCGTCACGTCTCTTATCCAATTGCCTCGGGGTAACTCGGAACGAGCGGGCGTGTCCCCACTGGTAATCGATCCGGAAAGTGCTATAGACGCGCCGCCCCACCCCGCGAGGACTCGGGGCTCGTAAAGAGTGGTGTCACCATGCCCCCCCATAGAATTGATTTAGACGATGCCTCGCACGGTCACGACCGTCATCATGATGATGATCATCATGGTCACGGCGGGCATAACGGAGGCCATGGCCAAAAACATTTTTGGGGTTTGGCGATCGGCAGTATCGGGGTTGTCTTCGGCGATATCGGAACAAGCCCACTCTATGCGTTTCGTGAAGCTTTGCTGGCTGCCGTTGGCGCTCACCAATTTCAGGAAGGCTCTGTTCTGCCTGAGGTTCCTAAAGATGCCGTCTATGGTGTCTTGTCTTTGATCTTTTGGGCGCTGCTTCTGGTTGTTACAGCAAAATATGTGATCATTCTTCTGCGCGCCGACAATAATGGTGAAGGTGGCACGCTCTCTTTGATGGCGCTTTGTCAACGAGCGGTGGGCAAAGGCGGCAACGGAATCTTCTTTTTGGGCGTGATTGGCGCCGCGATGTTTTATGGCGACTCGATCATCACGCCCGCGATCTCCGTTTTATCAGCGGTAGAAGGTGTGAAGCTCATTACGCCCGCGCTTGATCCCTTTATTATTCCCATCACGCTTGTGATCTTGATTGTGCTCTTTGCGGTGCAAAGCCGAGGCACCGCGAGTGTAGCGACGTTTTTTAGTCCGATCATGATCATCTGGTTTTTGATGCTCGCGCTTGGCGGCATCATGCATATCAGCGATGATCTTTCGATTTTGAATGCGCTCAATCCGATTTATGGCATTCGCTTTGTGATCGAACATCGGGTAATTGGTCTTGTGAGTTTGGGGGCGGTGTTCCTTGCGGTCACAGGGGGTGAAGCGCTCTACACCGATCTCGGTCATTTCGGTAGGAAGCCCATTCGCTCTGCCTGGTTATTTTTTGTTCTTCCGGCTTTGATGCTCAATTATTTTGGTCAGGGCGCGATGGTGCTCGCCAATCCCGAATTGGCAACCGACCCTTTCTTCCATCTTTATCCGACATGGGCGACGGTGCCGGTTGTGGCAATGGCAACTCTTGCAACGGTGATCGCCAGCCAAGCGGTGATCACGGGTGCTTTCTCTATGACAAGCCAGGCCATTCAGCTCGGTCTCTTGCCGCGTATGGAAATTCGCTTCACATCTGAAACCCATGCGGGTCAAATTTTCTTGCCGCGCATCAATTCGCTTTTGTTGATCGGCGTTGTTGTTCTTGTTGTTGTGTTTAAATCTTCGAACGCACTTGCCTCCGCTTATGGCATCGCGGTGACAACCACAATGGTGGTGGATGCCACGCTCGGCTTTATCGTGATTTGGAAATTGTGGAAGTGGAGCCCTTGGCTTGCGGGCATCACCATCATTCCCTTTATGATGATCGACTTCACCTTCTTCTCGGCTAATTTGCTGAAACTCTTCGATGGTGCTTATGCACCTTTGACCTTCGGCCTCTTGTTAATTTTGCTTATGGCTACATGGCGGAAGGGCATCCGCATTCTTTTTGAGAAAACGCGACAAGGCGAAGTGCCTTTGGAAGTGCTCATTCATTCACTTGAAAAGAAGCCGCCGCATATTGTTGCCGGTACAGCGGTGTTTTTGACATCTGATCCGGAATCGGCACCAACCTCGCTTCTGCACAATCTCAAACACAATAAGATTTTGCATGAAAAGAATGTCGTATTGACCATATCAACAGGTGACACACCACGTGTGAGCGACAAAGATCGCGTCCATGTCAAACAGTTGAGTCCGCGTTTTATTCGTGTCTCCATGAAATTTGGTTATATGGAAACGCCGAACGTGCCGCGAGGCCTCGCGATTGCGCGCAAACATGGTTGGGCTTTCGACATTATGTCGACATCCTTCTTTGTGTCGCGTCGATCGATTAAAGTTGCGGTGCAATCGGGCATGCCGCTTTGGCAAGATCAGCTCTTCATTGCGCTGGCGCGCAACGCCTATGATGCCACGAGCTACTTCCAGATTCCGACCGGACGCGTCGTGGAAGTCGGCACACAGGTTTCTGTTTAACCTTAAAATTGCGTGCGGCGATTATTCGCCGCGCAAATAGCGCTCGCGATGCGGCCACGCTTCTTGCGTGGGTATGAAAACGCGGATCGTATCGCCAATCGCAATCGCACCGCCTTTTTCCGCATAGGCGACCACGCCGCGTTTTTTCATCGCGACTTTTGGAAAGGCGAGTCCTTTGCCGGGGTGATGGCGTTCAATCACTTCTGCGGGGTATTTGCACGGATGATTTTCGAGATCGATAATCACCGTTCCGCCAGACGAAAACATCAATCGAGATGACGGTGGCAGCAGCGTGAAATGCGGAATATCTTTCACGAGAAGATTGGCGCCGATCCATTCGGCCTTTACTTTTGGAATCTCCATGCGCGTGGCGACTTCGGCAAGCTCTTCGATCGAAGCAATTGAAAATTGACGACTGTTAACAATATCAATGCCACGCAGATATTGCTTTAGGGTGCGGCTGTCGGAGACGCGTGTGCGGCCGGAATGACAATCGCCCACAACGCCATCAAGCGTAATTTCAAGGCGATCTTTCGCTATTTTTTCGAGACTGGGTTTGCGATCATGCGAGAGATAGCAGCAGACAACGCGACCGATGCATGAGATTTCTTGAAGCTGTGCCATCGGCGACTCTCTCGATTTTCTTAGCGCGGTTTACGATCACGCCAGCGCTTCATCAACATTTCAAGCTCGAGATCCGGCTCTTTCGGAATGGTCACTTCAAGCGTGACCATCAAATCGCCTGCGCCATTTTCTGCGGGAACGCCTTTGCCACGAAGGCGCAAAGTTTGCCCGCTCGAACTATAGGGCGGAATGGATAATTCGACTGCGCCTTCAAGCGTTGGTACGCGAACGCGACCACCAAGCACCGCATCCTCAAGCGGGATCTGTACACGGACTTTTAGATTTTTTCCATCAACCTGAAAGCGATGATCTTGCGAAATGTGAATCGTGACATAGGCATCACCCGGGGGGCCGCCCATCGGGCTTGCATGACCTTGCTGTTTCAAGCGGATCACTTTGCCCTCAGTCACACCCGCAGGCACTTTAACTTCGATCGTGCGTCCAGTCGGAAGCGAAACGCGCGTCGTTGTGCCGGCAAGCGACTCCACTAATGTAATCTCCGCAACCACTTTTATGTCGGGGCCGGGTTCAGGTCCACGCTTCTTGGCTTTGGCTTCACCCGATCCGGAGCGGAAAAATTCCGCAAAGAGATCGGAAGCGTCAAAGCCTTGTCCACCAAAACCGCCGCCGCCAAAGCCAGCACCTCCGAAAGGTCCGCCTGCAAAACCACCTGCGCGGCCACCACGCGCGCCTCCAAAAGGTCCCCCACCACCAAAGCCGGCACCGAAAGGCGCGCGGGGTTTGCCCTCAGCGTCGATCTCACCGGAATCGAATTGTCTGCGCTTCTTTTTATCGCCCAGAACCTCATAAGCTGAATTTAATTCGGCGAATTTATCCTTGGCCTTAGGGTCCGTTTTGTTGCGATCAGGATGAAGAATCTTCGCCTGCTTGCGGAAGGCCTTTTTGATATCGTCATCACTCGCGGTCTTGCCGACGCCGAGGACGGAATAAGGGTCACGCATGAAGCAGGTCCTGACGCAGTCTTTTATTTGGAAATCGAGAAAAACGGTTCTCGATCCCTATTTAAGGGCCACGTCATCTCTCCGCAATGTGACGGAAGGGGGATGTCAGCTTTTTTGCGAAGTCGTATCGACAATATGCCAAGCGCCTGCCATCGAACGGCATGCCGTGCCCTTGGTCACCTGCGGCTCTTTGCTGGTTGTTTTGATTTCCGCTTCGAAGGCGCGGCAAAGATCGCCATCGCGCATGAAAGCCATCCCTAGCGCCCTGAACGAGCCTTTCGATCCGCTTTTACTGCTCCAAAGCACTGTGGTGCCTTCATTATCCGGGCCGAGTGCCGAGGACAAAGCCAGAGAGGCCTCATTCCAATCATTCGCGGTGAGGCCCGGCGAAAGCGCGGCGGACTCGGACCGGATTGTACTTGTATAGAGCGGACCGCGATCCGGGATCAGTTCCGAAAAAATCGGAAGACTTGTGCCGCAGCCCGCAAGAGCTACGAGCGTCGAGAGGGCCAGAAGCTGACCGAGGGGCCGGAAGCTTCGGCGGGCAAAGTGAAGAAAAACCATTGGCAGTGTTACGCCGTATATCCTATGCGACCGTCTGGCCATGTTTCAGCAAGTAAATGTCCGGAGCATTAGAATCGTGAAAAGTTTAACGGATGGTGACTTTACTGAAGCTTCGGAGCCTTTTGCTCTGTTCGAGCGCTGGTTTTCTGACGCCACGGCCTCAGAACCCAATGATCCCAACGCCATGGCACTCGCAACCGTCGATCCAGATGGTCTGCCAAATGTCCGCATGGTCTTGATGAAAGGCTGGGATGAAGCGGGCTTCGTGTTCTATACAAACACCGAATCGGCCAAGGGGCGGGAATTGTTGAGCGGCAAGAAAGCTGCACTCGTGCTCCATTGGAAAAGCCTTAAGCGGCAGGTCCGCGTGCGGGGTCCGGTTGAAATCGTAACCGATGCCGAGGCGGATGAATATTTTCACTCGCGTCCGCGTGACAGCCGGATTGGTGCTTGGGCAAGCCAGCAATCGCGCCCGCTTGAGAGCCGTTTCGCGCTCGAAAAAGCGGTGGCAACTAATGCCGCCAAATATGCGACTAGGGATGTGCCGCGGCCGCCGCATTGGACGGGCTTCCGCATTCGTCCTGTCGGAATTGAATTTTGGCAAGATAAACCGTTTCGCTTGCATGACCGGATCGTGTTCCGTCGTCCCGCACCCGAAGGCGGTTGGACTAAGGCTCGTCTCTATCCTTAATTTTGTTTTTTCAATTTTTGTTTTGCGTGTGAAGGATGAACCCGATGACACTGACTGGCGATAACGCCCCGCGCCGTACGATGCTTCTGACAGGAGCCAGTCGCGGCATCGGTCACGCGACGGTGAAACGATTTTCTGCAGCCGGGTGGCGCGTGATCAGTTGTTCGCGTCAACCTTTTCCCGAGAATTGTCCTTGGGAAATGGGCGCGCAAGATCACATTCAGGTCGATCTTGCCAATCCGCAAAACACGCTTGAAGCGATCGCCGAAATCAAACGACGTCTTGAAGATGGTCGATTGGATGCGCTCGTGAATAACGCGGCCATTTCACCGAAAGGTGAGGGCGGTTCGCGGCTCGGCACCATCGATACGAATTTTGAAACATGGAGCTCCGTGTTTCAGGTCAATTTCTTTGCGCCTGTTATGCTTGCGCGCGGGCTTCTCGATGAATTGAAGAAAGCCAAAGGCTCGGTTGTGAATGTCACATCGATTGCAGGGTCACGCGTCCATCCATTTGCTGGTGCGACCTATGCAACTTCAAAAGCTGCTCTTGCGGGTCTTACGCGTGAAATGGCCTCGGATTACGGTCCTCTTGGCATACGCGTGAATTCGATTTCACCCGGTGAGATTGACACATCGATCCTCTCACCCGGAACGGATAAAATCGTGGCGCAGATTCCGATGCGTCGTTTGGGAACACCGGAAGAAGTGGCGAAAGCGATTTATTTTCTGTGCAACGAACAATCTTCTTATGTGAATGGCGCTGAAATTCACATCAATGGCGGTCAGCACGTTTGAGTCTCATCTTCTATGAGTGATCGTCTCTATCCTGCACGCCCCATCATCGCTGCTTCGATTGCGGTCTTTCGCGACGGTAAAGTGTTGCTTGCCGCGCGCAAAGAAACGGCGGCCAATCCGGTTTATTCCTTGCCCGGAGGTCTTGTTGAAACCGGTGAAACGTTGCGCGAGGCGGCTTTGCGTGAATTGATGGAAGAAATGGGCGTTGAAGCGCGCATCATCGGCTTTGTCGATCATGTCGAATATATCGAACATGATGATGAGAAAAAAGTAAAACGCCATTTTGTCGTGAATGCATTTGTCGGCGAATGGGTTGCGGGTGAAGCGACAATAGGGCCTGAGGCACCGCATGTGATGTGGGCTGATCCTCATGCGCTTGGCGGGATCGCTACGACCAAAGGGTTGAATGTGATTCTTGATAAAGCACTCGCGATTATGCGGCGCTGATTTTTACAAGACGAATTCGCAAGCTTCTATTTCACACCAACACGCAAACCGGGCGACGGACGTTCTTGTAAAACATCTCTGCGAAAACGAAACAACGCCGCCGGTCTTCCGCGTGTGGTTGTTTGCTGACCGGTGGGTTCAACAAGCGCAGATGTTTCAACAAGACGTCTGAAATTTTGCTTGTGAACATGGTGGCCGGAAATGGATTCAAGCGTTTGTTGAAGCGCTGTCAAAGTGAAATCCGACGCCATCAATTCAAACACAACGGGGCGATATTTAAGTTTTGCCCGCAAGCGTCCCATCGCTGTTGCCAAGATGCGACGATGATCATGGCGCATCGGCAAACCGAAACGACGAGCTGTTGTTTCATCAAGATCGCCCGGTCTTCCGTCACGAATGGCTTCAAAGATCAATCCCGCTTCATAAAGAAGCTCGTATCGATCAAGAACTTTTTCTTCATCCCATGGTGAAGGATCAATGCCGAAGGCGAGTTTCAATCTTTCAAAACGCAACAAAGCGCGTTGATGCGTGTCTGCGCGTTCCGCTTTATGATCAGATGCCCAAGCGGATAACCGCGGCACAATCTCGCGATCCAAAATCGCTGGACGGCCCTCACGCCAATCTTCCCACGGAAAATAGGAATACCATGAGCGAAATGCGGACGGATCAGCGCCATCATCACCATGAGCGGCGATGCGTGTCAGTGCGAGATAACCAATCGAGACCACATGCGGCGCGCAATCATCCGGCCGTGTGTGACGACCGCGATCTGCAAATGTATAGAGCTGTTCAACATAGCCGAGCGAGAGGCCTGTTTGCGCCGTCACAAAATCGCGCAAAGCAATTTCAAGTGTGCGATGCGCGAGCGGATCGAAATTGCCATAAGGTAAACCATCGCCATCGGAATCCGAGCGCGCCACAAGAATCTGCGGTTGTCCGCGCGTAACAGCAACGACTGCCGCAGCGAGGCCAATTTCAATGAGCGTTTCTGTGAGGCGATCCGTCACTATGATTTACTCATAAATCAATTCAAAAGGTGTGCCTTCAAAAGCGTCAGCGCCGCGACCAATCGCGACAATCGATTTGATCATGCGACCATCACGATTGAGCAGCTTGTCTGCGAGCGCGATGATCCGCGGATTGGGCGTGGCACTTGGTGCGGCATCCCGCAAACGTGTTGCTAATTCCTCTTCATCAAGTGAAGGATTAAGCACGCTCGCTGAAATATAAGCCGCCGCCGTCGAGCGGCTGATCCCTGCCCAGCAATGAATCACAAGCGGCGTTGTCCGATCCCACCCTTTGACGAAGCGGATCAGATTTTCGACATGCGCTGTGCCAGGGAGGGTATGGCCATCAAGCGGTTCAGCGATATCGCTTGCAAGCAAACGAAGATGATTGTCTTCACTCACTCCATTTGGACGAATAATACCATTCGCATCGCTCAGCAAAGTAACAACATGCCGCGCGCCAGTGCGTTCAACTGTTTCTTCTAGTCGCGACAGAGAACAGACATAGAGCTTTGGCATGATTACCCTTTGAGCGTCGCGAGGTGATTAAGAAAGGCGCCCTTGGCATTTTCAGAAGATATCGGCGTTAAAAATTCATTGTTAAACGAGAGATCAACAGGAGGCTTTCCGAAAATCATCAACGCGTCTTCTTCTTTAAAATTGGCCAATGTAACCGCTTCAAGATAAGCAGTAATTCGATCAGCCTCTTTAATTGCCAATGTTAAAGCGGCCGTCGAGGGGGTTTGTAGATCAAAGCGTTTATGGATCGCTGCAAGCAAGCGCGTTTCAACCGCTCTATAATCGCCGCCGATTACCGCTTTGAAGGGCGATATCATATCACCCACCACATATTCCGGCGCATCATGCAAAAGCGCAGCAAGCCGATCTTCGTGCGGGGCCGAAGGGGCGAGCGTGCAAAAAATCTCTTCAACGAGCAGCGAATGTTGTGCGACCGAGAACGCATGTGGGCCTTTTGTTTGCCCGTTCCAGCGCGCGACGCGTGAAAGCCCGTGTGCGATATCTTCTGCTTCAATATCTTCTGTCGATGGATTGAGAAGATCGAGTCTTCGACCCGATAACATCAATTGCCAAGCGCGCGGAGATGAAGCACACATGTCGATCACCTTTTACGCTCGAATTTTTTCACTTCCTCGTGACGAAAACAATCGACGAGATGATCATTCACAAGTCCAGTGGCCTGCATGAAGGCATAAATGATTGTTGGGCCACAAAATTTAAAACCACGCGCTTTCAAGTCTTTAGACATTTTTTGTGATTGAGGAGATTCGGTTGGAATATCGGTCATGCGTTTGGGTTTTTTGTTGATCACGCGACCATCGGTGAAGCTCCAGATATAATCGGAGAAGCTGCCTCGCTCTTGAATTTCAAGATAGAGTTTCGTGCTCGCAATCGTGCCTTCGATTTTGCCAAGATGCCGGATAATACCCTCATTCTTTAAAAGCCTTTCTACTTTTTTGGGCGTGTAGCGCGCGATTTTTTCAGGGTCAAAACCATCAAAGGCTTTGCGGAAATTTTCTCTTTTGCGCAAAATTGTGATCCAGCTCAAACCCGCTTGAAATCCATCGAGAATGAGTTTTTCAAACAAAGCGCGATCATCATATTCAGGCACGCCCCATTCTGTGTCATGATAATCGACATAAAGCGGATCGACGCCGGGCCATGGGCAGCGTTTCTTTCCATCCTCATGAGTGACGACGCGGGTTTCTCTTTCAGCCATTAGATCAACTTTCGATAAAATCATTGAGTATGAAATTCATGAAATCCCGCGTTTCAACCTGAAACGCAAGACCGCCCGCATGAAGGGCTTCACCCGCATTTTGTGCTTCCGCCACTCGATCAAACCTGAGACGTGCAATCGCATGTCCATCAGAGGCGACAGAGCTAATTACGCCAATCATACGCTCACCTGCAAAAGCCTCTGTGCCTTCAAGCGGTGAAACAAGATCTTTGAAGATTACAGGCACGCAGCGCGTGCGTGCGGTTGAGCGATGCTCCATGCGCGAGACAACTTCTTGCCCGACATAGCAGCCTTTTTTAAAATCGACGCCATTGAGACAATCCATCAAAGCTTCATGCGGAAAGGCATCGCCATAAATAAAATCACGCCCGCCTTGAGGCACGCCAAGCATGATGCGATGCGCGTCATAGTCGTAGATTGTTTGATCAGTTTGAATTGTATCGTCACGCGTCACAAGCGCGCGCCATCCTAATGCGGGCAAGCGGGGATCTTGAAAGGCAATGCCTTTGTCTGGTGCGGTTTCATTCCACAGAGCAACAATGTGATAGGTTTTGCTCACATCGGCAATCGCGACCTTCGCCCGCAAGCGATAAAGCGTGAGTTTCTTCAAAAGATCAGCGGCGAGTGCATGCGGACAATCAATCAAGAATCCATCATCTTTATGGATGACAAAAAAATCGACGATAATCTTCCCCTGCGGCGTCAAAAGCGCACCAAAGCGCGCGCCATGAAGAGGTAAACCGCTCACATTTACCGTGATCACATTATCGAGAAAGGCGCCTGCCTCGGCTCCGCTCACAGCAAGCACCCCGCGATCAGGTAATACACAAGAGCCCATCTTTCCCCACTTTCCGGAACCGTCCGCCTCCGTTAGGTAGGACGGGACGATCATCATCTCAAGCAGTTCTTGACGATTGGAGTGCGATACCATGGCCGAGACATTTGATAGCCTGTTCAAAGGCGGCACGCTCGTCAATCAGGATGGGCGCATTGCTGCTGATATCGGTGTCAAACAGGGACGAATCGCCGGCATCGGGTTGTTTGATCCGGCGCGCGCGGGCGAGGTGATTGATTGCACGGGCCTTCATATTTTACCCGGCGTGATTGATACGCAGGTGCATTTTCGCGAGCCGGGTCTCACTCACAAGGAAGATCTCGAATCAGGATCGCTCGCCGCCGTCATGGGTGGGGTGACTGCCGTTTTTGAGATGCCCAATACAGATCCGCAAACAACGGATGCGGCAACGCTTGCTGATAAAGTCAAGCGCGGCACGCATCGTATGCATTGTGATTTTGCGTTCTGGGTTGGCGGCACGCATCAAAATGCGCGGCATGTGAGAGAACTCGAAGCTTTGCCGGGTGCAGCCGGAATCAAAGTTTTTATGGGATCATCAACAGGGTCGCTGCTTGTTGAAGATGATGAAGGCGTGGTTGCAATTTTGAAAAATACGCGTCGTCGAGCGGCATTTCATTCTGAAGATGAAATGATGTTGCGTGATCGGAAAAATCTGCGTGTCGAGGGCGATCCAACATCTCACCCCGTATGGCGTTCGCCTGAAGTCGCGATGCGCTGCACCGAGCGGCTTGTGAGAATTGCAACAGCAGCCGGCGCGCGCATTCATGTGCTTCATATTTCAACCGCCGAAGAGATCGACTATTTGCGCCATCATAAAGATGTCGCGAGTTGTGAAGTGACGCCGCATCATCTCACTCTTGACGGAGATGAAGCCTATCGCCGCTTGGGAACGCTTGTGCAGATGAATCCGCCCGTGCGCGGTAAAGATGTGCGCGCCGCTCTGTGGCGCGGTATTGCGAACGGAACGGCCGATGTGCTTGGTTCCGATCACGCGCCGCATACGCTTGAAGAAAAAGCAAAACCCTATCCGAATTCACCTTCGGGTATGACGGGTGTGCAGACGCTTGTGCCCATGATGCTTGATCACGTGAATTCCGGTCGTCTTTCGCTTGAACGTTTTGTCGATATGACGAGTGCGGGCCCGATGCGGTTGTTTGGTATCGCGGGCAAAGGTCGTATCGCGTCAGGTTATAACGCCGATTTTACGATTGTTGATTTGAAGCGCCACGAAACGATCCGCAATCAATGGATCAAATCAAAATGCGGGTGGACGCCCTATGATGGTGTGAGTGTGACGGGATGGCCTGTAGGCACCGTGGTGCGCGGTCATCGTGTGATGTGGGAGGGTGAACTTGCTGCGCCCGCACGCGGTGAAGCTATTCGCTTTCACGAGACATTGCCGAAACAATAAGAGATCACGCGGCCGAATAAAAAACCCCTCTCTTACGAGAGGGGAGGTTGGGAGGATCCGGTAACGCTATGAAAACGCGCGCATTTTTCAGCGCGCGTTTTTGATGCGAAGAATTATTTCAAGCTTAGGATGCTCTCAGCACTGACATAAGGAAGCTTCAGTGCTTTCGCGACGGGCTCGCAGGTCACATGACCTTCATGCACATTGAGACCATTGCGCAGATGCGGATCATCACTCAGTGCTTTTTTCCAGCCCTTATTGGCCAGTGCCAAAGTGAAAGGCAGCGTGCCATTATTAAGTGCGAAGGTGGATGTACGCGCCACAGCGCCCGGCATATTCGCGACGCAATAATGAATCACACCATCAACGACATAAGTTGGGTTGGCATGAGTTGTGGCTTTCGACGTTTCGCAGCACCCGCCTTGATCGATCGCCACATCAACAATCACCGAGCCTTGCTTCATCGTCTTGAGCATTTTCTTGGTGATGAGTTTTGGTGCAGCCGCTCCCGGGATCAACACGCAGCCGATCACCATGTCAGCGGTCTTCACCATCTCTTCAACCGCCTGACGCGTTGAATAGACCGTACGGACAGCGCCGTTGAATTGCGTGGCAATTCGCTTCAACACATCAACCGAACGATCAACCACCGTCACATTCGCGCCCATGCCGAGTGCGATTTGTGCGGCATGCGTTCCGGAAACGCCACCGCCAAGCACAACAACATTCGCTGCAGGGACACCCGGCACGCCGCCGAGCAAAATGCCGAGACCGCCTTGTGCTTTTTCCAAATAATGCGCGCCCATTTGCGGAGCCAAACGACCGGCGACTTCCGACATCGGCGTCAAAAGCGGCAAGCCGCCCGTGGCTGACGTCACGGTTTCATAGGCGATGCAGGTCGCACCGGATTTGATGAGATCTTTGGTCTGCGCCGGATCGGGAGCAAGATGAAGATAGGTGAAGAGGATCTGGCCTTTTCTCAACCGCGCACGCTCGACCGCCTGCGGTTCCTTGACCTTCACGATCATATCCGCTTTAGCGAAAATCTTTTCGACATTCTTTTCGATCGTGGCGCCCGCGGCGACATAGTCAGCGTCAGCGCACCCTGCGCCTAGGCCGGCACCGGCTTCAACAACCACTTTGTGACCGGCATGAATAAGCTCGGCCACGGAATTCGGTACGAGACCCACGCGGAACTCGTTGTTCTTAATCTCTTTTGGAACGCCAATCAGCATCTTACCCGCCCACAACGACCCTTTGGGCCGATTGGGGAGAGAGTTTCACGAAGCCCGTCGCAGTTCATACGAAAGAGATCTCGCCAGAGGCACAAAATTCGAATAATATTTTCCATAATTTGTGATTTTCGGAGAAATATTCGAATGAATGAGATTGATGCGCGCGATCGTGCGATTCTCCGGATTTTGCAGGACCATGCCGGTATCACCAATGCGGAGCTCGCCGAGCGGGTCAATTTATCGCCTTCGGCCTGTTTGCGGCGGGTAACACTGCTTGAGGAGCGCGGCCTCATGCGCGCAAAGGTGACGCTCCTTGATGAGGACGCGCTGGGCCTATCCGGCACGGCCTTTATTTCGGTAACGCTCGACCAGCAGGGGCGCGACAGTCTCAATCACTTTGAAGCTGCGGTGGCCGCGCATCCGGAAATTCTTGAGTGTTATCTCATCGCCGGAAGCGCCGATTATCTTTTACGAGTGGTCTATGCGGATACGGCAGATTTTGAGCGCATTCATCGCGCGGTGGTTACAAGATTGCCGGGTGTCGTGCGCGTGCAATCAACTTTGGCGCTCAGAACCGTGAAACGGACAACCGCTTTGCCGATCTGACCGCTTGCCTTTGTGCAAGCCTTTGCCTGATAGTCTTTTTGTAAGTCCAACCGGAGCATTGAGTCGCGTGGCCCCGTCTATTCCCCCCGATATTGCCGTTCTTCCCTTTGAAAAGGCTCTTGCCGAGCTTGAGACCATTGTCGGCCGGCTTGAGAAGGGCGATGTGCCGCTTGAGGAATCGATTTCGCTTTATGCGCGGGGTGATGCTTTGCGGGCGCAATGCGAGGCTTTGCTTAGGAAGGCTGAGGCAAAAATCGAGAAAATCGCACTCGATTCACAAGGTAAGCCCACCGGAACCGCGCCGCTCGATCCGTAAGGACGGCATCCACGCAGGCGGCTTTTTGCATCTCGTGATCTTGAAGCGCGCGGGCAAAAGCGCGACATCTCTCTTCATCAAAAGAGGATGAACAAAGATGTCATCAGACATGCATGAAGTTCCGACGCCCGGCGACGCTTGGAGCTATGACGCGATTGAAAGCGTGATTGTACCGCGTGCGCGCGATCTTGGCGGTTTTTCTGTGCGTCGCGCTCTGCCTTCTGTACGAAAGCAAATGGTTGGACCCTTCATCTTTTTTGATGAGATGGGGCCTGCAGAATTTTTGCTCGGCCAAGGCATTGATATTAGTCCGCATCTGCATATCGGACTCTCAACGGTAACTTATCTCTTTGATGGATCATTGATGGATCATTGATAAATCGCGATTCAATTGGCGTTGTGCAGGAAATCAAACCGGGCGCTGTGAATGTGATGACGTCTGGTAGTGGTATTGTTCACTCCGAGCGAACAGGTGCGGAAACATGCGCTTCAACGTCGCGCCTTTTTGGAACTCAGACATGGGTTGCGCTCCCCAAGGCCCATGAAGAAATGGATCCGGCTTTTGATCATGTCGATGACTCCAAATTGCCGCGCATTGCAGGCGAAGGGA
>VGCJ01000003.1 GCA_016870035.1 Alphaproteobacteria bacterium | reverse complement strand
AGGTCGTACATCAGGTGGTCGTCATCCGGTTACACCGTGGGGCAAGCCGACCAAGGGCAAGAAGACGCGGTCCAACAAGCGCACTGACACATTCATTGTGTCGAACCGCCATGCCCGCAAGAATAAGTAAGGGAAGGTTCTGATGACTCGTTCAGTCTGGAAAGGCCCGTTTGTCGACGGCTACCTCCTCAAAAAGGCGGATGCAGCGCGCGACGCGAAGCGGTCTGAAGTGATCAAGATTTGGAGCCGTCGTTCGACGATCCTTCCGAATTTCGTCGGTCTCACTTTCGGCGTTTACAACGGCCAGAAGCATATTCCGGTTGCTGTTTCGGAAGAAATGGTCGGCCACAAATTCGGTGAATTCGCACCGACCCGCACATTCCACGGCCATGCGGCCGACAAGAAGGCAAAGAGGAGCTGATCGCGATGGGCAAGGCATCCACCCCCCGCGCTCTGGCGGAGAATGAAGCGAAAGCAGTTGCGCGGATGATCCGCGTGTCGCCGCAAAAGCTCAATCTCGTTGCGCAACTCATTCGCGGCAAGAAAGTCTCGCGCGCGCTCGCTGATTTGGAATTCTCGCGCAAGCGCATTGCCGCTGACGTGAAGAAGTGCCTCGAAAGCGCGATTGCGAACGCTGAAAACAATCACGACCTTGATGTTGATGATCTTGTTGTGTCACAAGCTTTCGTTGGCAAGGCGCTCGTCATGAAGCGTTTCCATGCCCGTGCGCGTGGTCGCGCCGGCCGTGTTGAAAAGCCGTTTTCAAATCTCACCATCATCGTGCGGGAAGTTCCCGCATCGGCTGAGGCATAAGGAGTAAACGATGGGACAGAAAGTCAATCCGATCGGCCTTCGCCTCGGCATCAACCGCACCTGGGATAGCCGGTGGGTTGCAGGCAAGAGCGAATTCTCGAAACTGCTTCATGAAGACATCAAGATCCGTGCATCTTTGATGAAGCTTTTGAAGCAAGCCGCCGTTGCAAAAATCGTGATCGAACGTCCGCATAAGAAGTGCCGCGTCGCGATTTACTCTGCGCGTCCGGGTGTGGTCATCGGCAAAAAGGGCGCTGATATAGAAAAGCTCCGTTCAGCTGTCGGCAAGATGACAAAGTCGGAAGTCGTGTTGAACATCGTTGAAGTTCGTAAGCCTGAAATCGATGCGACACTTGTTGCTGATGCCATCGCTCAACAGCTCGAGCGTCGTGTGGCGTTCCGTCGCGCGATGAAGCGTTCGGTGCAGTCAGCCATGCGTTTCGGCGCAGAAGGCATCCGCATCAATTGCTCGGGCCGTTTGGGTGGCGCTGAAATCGCGCGTCTCGAATGGTATCGTGAAGGACGCGTTCCGCTTCACACATTGCGCGCTGACATCGATTACGGCGTCGGCACGGCTTTTACCACCTATGGCACTTGCGGCATTAAGGTCTGGATCTTCAAGGGTGAAATCCTTGAGCATGACCCGATGGCGCAAGACAAGCGTACGGCTGACGACGGTGGTCGTTCGGGCGGCCGTCGCGAAGCGGCCAATTGACAGGGCGGCAAGGACCGAAGGACTAGGAACATGCTGCAGCCAAAGAAAACAAAATTCCGCAAGCAATTTAAGGGACGCATTCATGGCGTCTCGAAAGGCGCGACATCGCTCGATTACGGTGAATATGGCTTGAAGGCCATGGAACCGGAGCGTATCACCGCCCGTCAGATCGAAGCCGCGCGTCGCGCATTAACCCGTCACATGAAGCGTGCGGGCCGTGTGTGGATCCGTGTGTTCCCAGATGTGCCGGTGTCGTCGAAGCCTGCCGAAGTTCGTATGGGTAAGGGTAAGGGCGCGCCTGAATATTGGGTGGCACGTGTGAAGCCTGGTCGCATCATGTTCGAGATCGACGGCGTGTCGGCTGAACTCGCGCGCGAGGCGTTGACGCTCGCGGCTGCGAAGCTTCCGATCAAGACGCGCTTTGTTCAGCGCATTGCCGAGTAAGGAAGATCAACGCCATGAAAAACGCACAGCGTCTCTCCGATCTCAAAGCGATGACCACCGATCAGCTCAATGAAGAGCTGGTGAAGCTCAAGAAAGAGCAGTTCAACCTGCGCTTCCAAAAGGCCACAGGTCAGCTTGAAAATTCCTCGCGCGTTCGCGTTGTCCGTCGTGACATCGCGCGCGTGCAAACGGTTGCCAATGCCAAGCGGGCAACCGCTGAAAAGGCTTAAGGAGCACGATATGCCGAAGCGCATTCTTCAGGGCGTCGTTGTCAGCGACAAGCAAGACAAGACGATTGTGGTGAAAGTGGAACGTCGTTTCACCCACCCCCTGCTCAAGAAGACCGTCCGTCGCACAAAGAATTATCATGCGCATGACGAACACAATAAAGCAAAGGTGGGCGACGAAGTTCGCATTGAAGAGTCGAAGCCGATCTCGCGCTTGAAATCATGGGTTCTTGTTGACGTCGCGTCTTCGTGATCTTGTGAAGGAATGAAATGCGGGGGGCATAGACCCCCGTCAGTCGAAGTCCGGATGCCCTCGACCTAAGGGTTTCCGGAAACCAGTCTGAGACAGAGAAAGGATCAAAAGATGATCCAGGTCCAAACCAATCTCGATGTTGCCGATAATTCCGGCGCCCGTCGAGTGATGTGCATCAAAGTGCTTGGGGGCTCGAAGCGTCGCTATGCTTCAGTGGGTGACATTATCGTTGTGTCCATCAAGGAAGCCATTCCGCGCGGTCGCGTGAAAAAGGGCGATGTGATGAAGGCCATCGTTGTTCGCACCGCGAAAGACATCATTCGTCCCGATGGCTCGGTCATTCGTTTTGACTCGAATGCCGCTGTTCTGATCAACAATCAGAAAGAGCCGGTCGGCACTCGTATCTTCGGACCGGTGCCGCGCGAATTGCGCGCGAAGAACCACATGAAGATCATTTCGCTCGCGCCGGAGGTGCTGTAGTGGCTGCCAAGATCAAGAAGGGCGACAAAGTCGTCGTATTGACCGGCCGCGACAGCGGTAAATCCGGTGAAGTCCTTCAGGTGATGCCGAAGGAAAGCCGCGCGGTCGTGCGTGGTATCAATGTTGTGCGCAAGCACCAGAAGCAGACGATGCAGCAGGAAGGCGGCATCGTCTCGAAAGAATTGCCAGTTCATCTTTCCAATCTCGCGATTGCGGATCCGAAAGACGGCAAGCCGACACGCGTCGGTTTCAAGATTATGGACGACGGCCGCAAGGTTCGTTTCGCCAAGCGTTCGGGAGATCTCATTGATGGCTAATCAGGTAGACACAGCCGCCCCGCGGTTGAAGAAGACCTATTCCGAGATTGTGATTCCGAGGCTCATTCAAGAGTTCGTTTACAAGAACCACATGGAAGTTCCGGTCATTGAAAAGATCGTGATCAATATGGGTGTGGGCGAGTCAACAACGGACTCCAAGAAGGCGTCGGTTGCGGCTGCCGATCTTGCTTTGATCGCTGGTCAAAAGCCAGTGATCACGCGTGCCCGTAAGGCGATTGCGCAATTCAAAGTGCGCGAGAATATGCCGATCGGTGCAAAGGTAACGTTGCGTAAGAATCGCATGTATGAATTCATTGATCGTTTGGTGACGATTGCGTTGCCACGCGTGCGTGACTTTCGTGGACTAAACCCGAAGAGCTTTGATGGTCGTGGCAATTACGCCATGGGTATCAAGGAACATTTCGTGTTCCCAGAAATCAATTACGACAAAGCGGAAAATGCGTGGGGGATGGACATCATCATCTGCACATCCGCGAAAACCGATGACGAAGCACGTGCTTTGCTTCGCGCATTTAACTTCCCGTTCCGGCAGTAAGAGTTCGCTCTTAAACGCGGGCATCAGTAGAGAGAGCCTCATGGCCAAGAAGAGTGCAATCGAGAATAATAAGCGTAAGCAGAAGCTTGCGGCACAATATGCGGCGCGTCGTCGTCGTCTGAAGACTATTGCCGATGACATGACAAAGCCGATGGAAGAGCGTTTCGAAGCGCGTCTGAAATTGGCGCAGCTTCCGCGCAATTCAGCCGTTAACCGCGTTCGCAACCGTTGCGAAGTGTCGGGTCGTCCGCGTGCTGTTTATCGCAAGCTGAAAATGTCGCGTATTGCTTTGCGTGAAATGGGTTCGAAGGGTCTGATTCCAGGCCTGACGAAGTCGAGCTGGTAAGGGGGATCTGACCATGGCAGTGAATGATCCTGTCGGTGATATGTTGACCCGCATCCGCAATGCGCAAATGCGTCGCAAATCTTCCGTCTCCACACCCGGTTCGCGTCTTCGTGCGCACATCCTCGATGTGTTGAAGTCGGAAGGCTTCATCCGCGGTTATTCGACAACAGAATATGGCAATGGCCGTACCGAATTCGAAATCGAATTGAAATATTTCGATGGTGAACCGGTCATCCGTAAGATCGAGCGTGTGTCGAAGCCAGGCCGTCGCGTTTATTCATCGGTGACATCGATGCCGCGCGTGGCAAATGGTTTGGGCGTCACGATCCTCTCCACACCGAAGGGTGTGATGGCGGATCACGAAGCGCGTGAAAAGAATGTGGGCGGCGAAGTGCTCTGCATGGTCTTTTGATCATCGGAACACAGGGTAGAATTGGAGAAACAGATCCATGTCTCGTGTAGGCAAGAAACCCGTCGCCATTCCCTCCGGTGTTACAGCCGCAGTCGAAGGTCAGACGGTCAAAGTGAAGGGCTCGAAGGGCGAATTGTCATTCGTAGTTCCCGATCTCGTCGAAGTGAAACACGCGGACGGCTCGATTGCCGTCACTCCGCGTAACGAAACGAAACAGGCGCGTGCGATGTGGGGTATGTCCCGTGCGCAGGTTGCCAATCTCGTTAAGGGTGTCACGACGGGTTACGAGAAGAAGCTTGAAATCAACGGCGTTGGTTACAAGGCCGCTGTTGCAGGCACCGTATTGAAACTCAATCTCGGTTACAGCCACGATGTTGATTATGCGATTCCCAAAGGCATCCAGATCGCAACACCTAAGCCGACCGAAATCATCGTCACCGGTATTGATAAGCAAAAGGTCGGTCAGACCGCTGCTGAAATCCGCAAGGTACGCGGCCCCGAGCCCTATCAGGGCAAGGGTGTGAAATATGCCGACGAATTCATCTTCCGTAAGGAAGGCAAGAAGAAGTAAGGGGCCCATCATGGCGAAGAAATCTGTTGCCACCGATCGCCGTCAGGCCCGTGTGCGCCGCGCCCTCAAGGTCGTGGGCAATGGCCGTCCGCGTTTGTCGGTGTTCCGTTCGTCGAAGCAGATCTATGCGCAAGTCATCGATGACGCTAAGGGCGTCACGATTGCTGCGGCTTCAACGCTTGAAAAAGATTTGAAGGCAAAGCTGAAGACGGGCGCAGACATTGCGGCGGCTACGGCGGTCGGCAAGCTTGTCGCTGAGCGTGCAGTGAAAGCAGGCGTGAAAGCGATAGTGTTCGATCGTGGCGCTTACATGTATCATGGTCGCGTCAAAGCGCTCGCGGAAGCGGCGCGCGAAGGCGGGCTTGAATTTTAATCATCTGGGGGCGAAGAAATTGCCCCCGTTAACTCGAAGCGAGCGGGCCGGTCCCGGCCCGCGTTTTTAGTGAGAGGCCTGAAATGGCAAAAGAACCAAGAGAACGTAAGGATCGCGGTGATCGCGAAGAACGCGATTCCGAATTTGTGGATCGTCTCGTCCACATCAACCGCGTCGCAAAAGTTGTGAAGGGCGGCCGTCGTTTCGGTTTCGCGGCCCTCGTTGTTGTGGGCGACCAAAAGGGCCGCGTCGGCTTCGGTCACGGTAAAGCGCGCGAAGTGCCAGAAGCAATTCGCAAGGCGACAGAAGCGGCAAAGCGCTCTGTTGTTCGCATTCCGCTCCGTGAAGGTCGCACACTTCATCACGATGTCGCGGGCCGTCATGGTTCGGGCAAAGTTGTTCTTCGTGCAGCACCTGCCGGTACTGGTATCATCGCCGGTGGTCCAATGCGTGCAGTGTTCGAAGCGCTCGGCATGCATGATGTCGTGTCGAAGTCACTCGGCTCATCGAACCCGTATAACCTCGTGCGTGCAACCGTGGATGCTTTGAAGCATCAGGATAATCCGCGCACGGTTGCCGCTCGTCGTGGTCTCAAAGTCTCCCAATTGCAAGCCCGCCGTGGTGACACGGATGGTGCAGGCGCTGACGCATAAGGGAGCGATGAGTCATGGCCAAAGCAGCAACCAAGAAAGCCGCGTCCTCAACAGTGACTGTTGAGCAGGTTGGTAGCCCCATCCGTCGCGTGTCTGAACAACGTCAGACCTTGATCGGTTTGGGTTTAAACAAACTTCATCGCCGCTCGACATTGCCAGACACGCCAGAAGTGCGCGGCATGATCCATGCGGTTCGTCACCTCGTTTGCGTCGTCGACGGTCAGTGAGGAGGGCGCTATGAAACTCAATGGTATCAAGGATAATGCTGGCTCGAAGAAATCGCGCATCCGTGTTGGTCGCGGTATCGGTTCGGGCAAAGGCAAGACTGGTGGACGCGGTGTGAAGGGTCAAACCGCGCGTACAGGTGTTGCGGTTAAGGGCTTCGAAGGCGGTCAGATGCCACTTTATCGTCGCCTTCCAAAGCGTGGCTTTACCAATATTCACGCCAAGCATTTCAATGAAGTGAATATCGGTCGTATTCAAACTGCGGTTGATGCGAAGAAACTCGACGCGTCAAAGCCTGTGACGATTGAAGCTTTGGTGGCGGCTGGCGTGTGCTCGCGCGCGCTCAATGGCGTTCGAATTTTGGGCTCGGGTGAACTCAAGGCGAAAATCGCCGTTGAAGTGGCCGGTGTCACAAAGTCTGCGCAAGCGGCGATCGAAAAGGCTGGCGGTTCAGTGAAGATCCTCGGCGGCGCAGAAGCCACCGCTTGATTTTCGGCAACCAACCCCTAGATTGGAGTGACGCCAATTAGATTATGATAAGCCGGGCGGCGGATGACAAAACTCCGTTTGCCCGGTTTTTCTTTCGGGATGAGCGTAAGGAAGGGCAGCGGCAATGGTATCGGCAGCAGAGCAGCTTGCGGCAAATTTAAATTTCGGCGCGCTGGCAAAAGCCGACGAGTTGAAAAAGCGCATTTGGTTTACGTTGGGGGCGCTGCTCGTTTTTCGTCTTGGCACATATATTCCTCTGCCCGGAATTAATGTTATCGCGCTGGCTGAATTTTTCAAACAACAACAACAAGGCATGTTGGGTTTGTTCAACATGTTTTCGGGCGGTGCTGTGGGACGTCTTGCAATTTTCGCGCTCGCCATCATGCCGTATATTTCTGCGTCCATCATCATTCAGCTTTTAACATCTGCTGTTCCGCAACTCGATCAATTGAAGAAAGAAGGCGAGGCGGGTCGTAAAGTTATCAATCAATATACGCGCTATCTCACAGTTGTACTCGCTGCGTTTCAAGCTTGGGGGATTGCGGTGGGTCTTGAAGGATCAACCAATCTTGTGCTTGAGCCTGGAATGTTTTTCCGTCTTTCAACGACGATCACACTTGTTGGCGGCACGTTGTTTCTGATGTGGCTTGGTGAGCAGATCACAAAGCGCGGCATTGGTAATGGTACGTCACTGATTATCTTCGCAGGTATCGTCGCAGAGTTACCTGGTGCAACTGCCAATTTGCTTGAGCTCGGTCGTCAAGGCGCTATTTCATCCTTCTTGATCCTGATGATTGTTGTCATGGCTTTTGCAGTCATCGCGTTTATCGTGTTCGTGGAGCGCGCACAACGTCGTCTCTTGATAAATTATCCGAAACGTCAAGTAGGCAATCGTGTTTATGAAGGACAAACCTCATTTTTACCATTGAAGCTCAACACATCAGGAGTCATCCCGCCAATCTTTGCGTCGTCGCTCCTATTGTTACCGACGACAGTTGCTAGCTTTGCGGTCCAATCAGACTCAACTGGTTGGCTTGGAATAATTGCCGCCTATCTTGGCCATGGACGTCCTTTGTTCATGGTCGCTTATGCCAGTCTAATTATTTTCTTCACTTTTTTTTACACAGCCATTGTTTTCAATCCTGCAGAGACGGCGGATAATTTGAAAAAACAGGGCGGGTTTATTCCGGGCATTCGTCCAGGCGAGCGCACGGCGGAATTAATCGATAATGTTTTGTTGCGCATCACGGTCCTTGGCGCCGCTTATCTCGTCATCATCTGTTTGTTGCCCGAATTGCTAGTATCGCAGGCGGCACTTCCATTTTATTTTGGAGGGACATCGCTTTTGATCATTGTTACCGTTACTATGGATACCGTGGCTCAGATCCAAGGGCATTTGCTCGCGCATCAATATGGGGGTCTGGTGAAAAAGGCTAAGCTTAAGGGAGGAAGACAATGAGACTGATTCTTCTTGGGGCCCCCGGCTCGGGTAAAGGCACCCAAGCAACGAGGCTTGTTAAAAAATACGGCATTCCTCAACTCTCTACCGGCGACATGCTACGTGCGGCCGTCGCGGCCGAAACGCCCGTTGGGCTTAAAGCTAAAGCCGTCATGGAGTCTGGCGGGCTCGTTTCAGACGAGATCGTTGTCGGTATTATCCGCGACCGAATCGCCGAGGCGGATGCCAAGAAGGGTTTCATCCTTGATGGCTTCCCGCGCACGGTCGCTCAGGCCGAAGCGTTAGATGCGATGCTCAAAAGCGAAGGCTTGAAGCTCGACGCTGTGATTGAGCTCGTTGTTGACCAATCAAAGCTTGTGGCCCGCATCGTCAACCGCGCGGCAGAAGCGAATGCTGCTGGCCAACCCGTCCGCAAGGATGATGATCCTGAAGTCTTCAAAACCCGCCTCGAAGCTTATAATCGCGACACCGCAATCGTTGCTCCTTATTACGAGAAGGGTGGCAAACTCACCAAGATTGACGGGATGCAGGCGGTTGATGCGGTCAGTTCCGCGATCGCGGGTGTGTTGGGGGCGTAACAGCCTTCTTTGTAAACTGTCCCGAGTGTAAGTTTTTCTTAAAACTTTTCCCTTTAGTGCAATAGTTGCGCTGAAGGGTTCGATGGACTTATGCCGACCCTTCACAGGATTGGGGCAATCAGCATTCGCATTTATGCGGATGATCATCGTCCACCGCACGTTCTTATTGTGTCGGCTGAGTTTGAGATATTGGTGAGTATATCTGATGGTTCGATTATCGCTGGATAAGCACGACAATCCGAAATTAGAGAAGCACTTAAATGGGTTAGCGGGAATAGAGAATATTTAGCTTCAAAGTGGATCGCTTTAAATGAGCGAGGATGATTATGCCGAAAAAGTACCTTCCCCGGCTGCGCTCTGTCCGTTCGGCCCAGTGTTTTCCCTTTATTGAGGTCACGTGGCTGAATGGCGAGCACGGTGCGATTGACCTTTCCGGACCGATTTCGACCTTCAAATTTTATGAGCCGCTCCGAAACAATTCTGAACTTTTTCAAACCGTTCGGCTTGGCGAATTTGGAACGGATATTGTTTGGGATGGCGATCTAGACATGTCGGCCGACACATTGCGACGACTGGCTGACGAGCAGACCGGCCAGACGATGTCGGCAGAGGGGTTTCGAAGCTGGAGGGAGCGGAATGCGCATACGCTCGATACGGCTGCAAAAGCATTGGGGTTAAGTCGCCGTATGGTTGCCTATTATGAGCAAGGTGAGAAGCCTATTCCGCGCGTGGTCGCGCTTGCCACAAGGGCCCTCGAACTTGCCTGAAGATGTTCTATCCTAAGCCTCGCAGCTGCTCCGAGCAGGCGTCAAAGTGGCATGGTTATTTTCCGTCCCATCATTGACTCAAGCCCCGCAATCCCCTAAGCACCCCTCACTCGATTCTTGATCAAGGCGCTGGAGACGATCCGATGGATTGTTGCTAGGGCCCTTTTGTTTTGAGAAGCACCCCCGCGCAGGGGCCGGCCTCCACCGGACGCGCGGTATCTGAAACCCGCTGATCGCTCCTTTGGACCCGATTGGCTGACATGGAGACGGACGATGGCCCGTATTGCAGGCGTAAACATGCCGACTGGCAAGCGCGTCATTATCGCGCTTCAATATATTCACGGCATTGGCCCGAAAAAGGCCGAAGAAATCACCACCGCTTTGAAGATTCCCGCTGAGCGTCGCGTCAATCAATTGAGCGATGCGGAAGTGCTTCAAATCCGTGAAATGATCGACCGCGATTATCTCGTTGAAGGTGATCTGCGTCGTGAAGTGTCGATGAACATCAAGCGTTTGATGGATCTTGGCTGCTATCGCGGTCTTCGTCATCGTCGTCAGCTTCCGGTTCGTGGTCAGCGCACGCACACCAACGCCCGCACCCGTAAGGGCAAGGCGAAGCCGATCGCCGGCAAGAAGAAGTAATCACCGACTCCCATCCCCAGCGCCTGGTGTCACGGGCGCGCATGAAGGATTAAGACCATGGCAAAAGAAGCCACCCGCGTTCGTCGTAAAGAGCGCAAAAATATTGTTTCAGGCGTCGCGCATGTGAACGCTTCGTTCAACAACACAATGATCACCATCACCGATGCACAGGGCAACACTGTTGCATGGTCGTCAGCCGGTACGATGGGTTTCAAAGGCTCACGTAAATCAACTCCTTATGCCGCGCAGGTTGCCGCTGAAGACGCAGGCCGCAAGGCTTCGGAACACGGTATGCGCACTTTGGAAGTTGAAGTGACAGGTCCAGGTTCGGGTCGTGAGTCAGCGTTGCGCGCTTTGCAAGCTGTCGGGTTCACTGTGACATCCATTCGCGATGTGACGCCGATCCCGCACAATGGATGCCGTCCGCGCAAGCGTCGTCGCGTCTAATTTCGATTTGTTTTTGAAGACGCTTCTTTCGCCGACGGGCGAGAGCGCGAAATGCAGCGTTCATCGAGGGTATGGGGCCAAGGTCGACGGACCGATATGCCTCATGCTTCCAAAGTGAAGGAAAAAACCCGTGATTCAGAAAAATTGGCAAGATCTCATCAAGCCGTCGAAGCTCAATGTAACACCGCATGATGATAAGCGTTCGGCAACACTCATTGCTGAGCCGCTGGAGCGTGGCTTCGGTGTGACGCTCGGTAATGCGCTTCGCCGCGTATTGTTGTCATCTTTGCAGGGCGCAGCCATTGTGTCGGTGCAAATCGACGGTGTGTTGCATGAATTCTCGTCGATCCCCGGCGTGCGCGAAGATGTGACTGACATCATCCTCAATGTGAAGGCGATTGCCATCAAGATGCAGGGTGAAGGTTCAAAGCGTTTGACGCTGCGTAAAAAAGGTTCAGGTCGTGTTCATGCGGGCGATATTGCTGTCACCGGTGATGTGCAAATCCTGAATCCAGATCTTGTGATCTGCTCACTCGATGAAGGCGCTGAATTGCGAATGGAATTCGTTGTAAAGACAGGCAAGGGTTACGTGCCTGCTGATCGTAATCGTAGCGAAGATTCACCGATCGGACTTATTCCGGTTGATGCTCTTTATTCGCCCGTCAAGAAAGTGTCCTATCGAATTGAGAACACGCGCGAAGGTCAAATTCTCGACTATGACAAGCTCATCATGGTTGTTGAAACCAATGGTGGTGTAACGCCGGATGATGCAGTGGCCTATGCCGCTCGCATTCTGCAAGATCAACTCGAAGTGTTCGTGAATTTCGAAGAGCCGCGTCGCGAAGAAGAAAAGTCGGCGATGCCGGAACTCGCTTTCAATCCGGCGCTCCTCAAGAAAGTCGACGAACTCGAATTGTCGGTGCGTTCGGCAAACTGCCTCAAGAACGACAACATCGTTTACATCGGCGATCTCATCCAGAAGTCGGAAAGCGAAATGCTGCGCACGCCGAATTTCGGTCGCAAGTCGCTTAACGAAATCAAGGAAGTGCTCGCATCCATGGGCCTCCATCTCGGTATGGAAGTGACGGGTTGGCCGCCAGAAAATATCGAAGAGCTCGCAAAGCGCTTCGAGGAACATTACTAAGTCGATCTAAAGACCGGCCGTACCTTGGCACGGCGGCCGGATAACGCTCATCGAAGGAGAGAGCCATGTATCACGGACATAAAGCACGTCGCTTCGCGCGCAGTGTTGAACACCGCAAAGCGATGTTTGCCAATCTCTGCCAGGCTTTGATCAAGCATGAGCAGATTGTGACAACACTTCCCAAGGCGAAGGATCTCCGTCCCGTTGTCGAAAAGCTTGTAACGCTCGGCAAGCGCGGTGATCTTCACGCCCGTCGTCAGGCGATTGCGCAGATCAAGGATGTTGATCTCGTAAAAAAGCTCTTTGACGTTCTCGGCCCGCGTTACAAGGCCCGCAATGGCGGCTATACGCGTGTTCTCAAAGCCGGTTTCCGCTATGGCGATAATGCGCCGATGGCTGTGATCGAGTTCGTTGATCGTGATGTCGATGCCAAGGGCACGAATTCTGGCCCGATACAAAAGACGGAAGTCGTCGAGTCCTGATGATTTTGCCTTTTTAAGGCAATACTTTCTTGATCATGATAACAGATGGGCGGTCTTGGGCCGCCCATTGTCGTTTATGCGGCCTTTTTCGAAGGCGCGGCTCGGTCTATAAAGACGCTATGAAAAACGTTTCTCGATTTCACTCCCCTGTTGTTCTCCTTACGCTCTTAATCGCGCTCTTTGGTGTTGCGCCGCCTTATGCGCAAACGCCGACGACCGTCGCCGAGATGAAAGCCTCTTTCGCGCCGGTCGTGAAGAAGGCCACGCCCGCTGTTGTGAATGTCTATGCCGCACGCGTGCAAAAGGGTGCGCGCAATCCGCTCCTTGATGATCCTTTCTTCCAATATTTCTTTGGTCTTGAAGGCGGTCCGGCGCCAGATCGTGTGCAGCGTTCAACGGGATCCGGTGTGATCATCGATTCCGATGGATTGGTTGTTACCAATCAACATGTCATCGAGGGGATGACAGAAGTTAAAGTCGCGCTCTCCGACAAACGCGAATTTGATGCGGATATTATTCTTCGTGATCCAAAAACGGATCTTGCGGTGCTACGTCTTCGTGGTGTGCGTGGATTGCCGGTGGTCGAGCTTGGCAATTCCGACGCGATTGAAGTGGGTGATCTTGTTCTTGCCATTGGCAATCCCTTCGGTGTGGGACAGACGGTGACCTCAGGAATCATTTCAGCTCTTTCACGCACGCAAGTTGGTGGAACTGATTATCAACTTTTCATTCAAACCGATGCAGCAATTAATCCGGGAAATTCTGGTGGTGCACTTGTTGATGTGAATGGTCGTTTGATTGGCATCAATACCGCAATCTATTCAAAGACCGGAGCAAGTGTTGGGATTGGTTTCGCAATCCCCGTGAATATGGTGAAGGTTGTGGTGGCGTCTGCACGTCAAGGTAGCAAGATTGTTCGCCGCCCCTGGTTTGGCGCTCGTATGCAACCTGTGACAACCGATCTTGCTGAAAGTCTTGGGCTTGAAAGACCAGTTGGCGCGCTGATTGTGTCTGTCGTGAATAAAGGCCCCGCAGCCGATGCGGGTCTTAAAGCCGGTGATGTAATTCTATCGCTTGATGGACAGCCTGTTGACGATGCGGATGAGTTTGGTTTTCGATTGGCGACAAAGGCCATTGGTGATCGTGTTGAACTCATGATCAATCGCGGCGGTAAAACACAAACTCTAACCGTTCGCATGGATCCTGCGCCAGAGATTGTACCGCGTGATCAAAAAGCGCTTTCAGGCCGCTGGCCTTTATCGGGGGCGACGATCGCGAATATGTCGCCCGCTTTGGCGGAAGAGTTGGCCATCGAAAGTAGCGGTGAAGGTGTCGTCGTGACTGCAATCAAGCCTGGATCGCCCGCCGATGATATCGGGTTGCAGAAAGGCGATTATCTCGTTTCCATCGACAAGAATGACGTGAAATCAACACGCGATGTCGTGGCGTTACAACAGGAACGCGCTTATTATTGGACTCTTGTTATTCGCCGCAAAGGTGAATTGTTGAAGAGTAAAGTCGGCGGCTGATCACGCTCAGGATAATCTTGATGGATAATCTTTTCGCGGCGGCAGGACTTGAAAAAGCGGCACCACGACCGCTTGCGGATCGCTTGCGTCCGCAAAAGCTTGATGAAGTTGCAGGTCAAGACCACCTCACGGGACCTGACGGGACTCTCACAAGACTGATCGCTTCAGGATCGTTAGGCTCGTTGATTTTCTGGGGACCGCCCGGCACCGGTAAAACAACAACTGCGCGATTGCTCGCGCATGAAACAACGCTTCATTTTGAACCGATCTCCGCAATTTTTTCGGGTGTTGCCGAATTAAAAAAAGTTTTTGAAACAGCGCGCGGACGCCGTGCCGCAGGGCAGGGCACGCTTCTCTTTGTTGACGAGATTCATCGTTTTAATCGCGCACAACAAGATGCGTTTTTGCCGGTGATGGAAGACGGCACAATCACTTTGATTGGAGCTACAACTGAAAATCCGTCCTTTGAATTGAATGCGGCGCTTTTGTCGCGTGCGCGTATTCTTACTTTCAAATCCTTGGATGAAGCCGCGATTGATCGTTTGCTTCATCGTGCGGAAGAAATTGAAGGTAAACCGTTACCGCTTGATCAGGATGCGCGGGCTGCTTTGCTCGCGATGGCTGATGGCGATGGCCGCGCGTCATTGACATTGGCAGAGGAAATTTGGCGCTCTGCAAAGCCCAATGAAATATTTGATGCAGCAACGCTCGCTGAAATCGTGCAGCGTCGCGCACCGATTTACGACAAGAGGGAAGATGGTCACTATAATCTGATCAGCGCATTGCATAAGAGCGTGCGTGGTTCGGATCCCGATGCCGCGCTTTATTATTTTGCACGTATGCTTGATGCGGGAGAGACGCCTTTGTTTCTTGCGCGTCGTCTCGTGCGCATGGCGGTCGAAGATATTGGTCTTGCCGATCCGCAAGCCTTGGTGATTGCGAATGCGGCAAAAGATGCGTTTGATTTTTTAGGCTCGCCCGAAGGTGAACTCGCGCTCGCGCAAGCGGTGGTCTATCTCGCCACCGCGCCGAAATCGAATGCGTTATATGTCGCGTATAAGGGCGTGGTTCGCACCGCAAAAGATGCGGGCTCTTTAATGCCTCCTAAAACGATTTTGAACGCGCCGACAAAATTGATGGTGTCGGAAGGCTATGGCCAAGGCTATCGTTATGATCATGATGAGCCTGATGCTTTCTCTGGCCAGAATTATTTTCCTGAAAAGCTGGGTCGCAAGACTTTCTATGAACCGGTCGAACGGGGTTTCGAACGCGACATCAAAAAGCGGCTTGAATATTGGGCGAAGCTTCGCAAAGAGCGAGGCGAATGACCGGTATAAATTAATCGCCCAATATCAATTTCTCTGCTAAAGACGCGCGCATGACACTCAACCCTCTTCTTATTGTTTTCCTCGGCGGGGGCCTTGGGGCCGCGTTGCGCTATCTCATCAATCAGGCGATGGTGCGGCTTGTCGATATCGAATTTCCGCTCGGCATCATGGCGATCAATATCTCAGGCTCTGTTATCATGGGTTTCGCCGCCGGTTATTTCACCTTCAAAGCGGGCGAGGAGTGGTCACAAAGCGCGCGGCTTTTCGTGACCACCGGCATTCTTGGGGGCTATACAACATTCTCGGCCTTCTCGCTTGATGCGATGCTTCTTTACGAGCGCGGTGAAATCTTGACCGCTTTGTTTTATGTCGTGGGCTCGGTCGTGCTGTCGATTTTGGGCTTGGCTGCGGGCCTATGGGCGGTGAGGGTTTTTTCGTGAGACGCGACAAGCAAGCCAAAGAAAAAGCCCGCGCGATTGCTGAAGGTCGTGTGCAAGCGCCGGTAAAAGCAAAGCCCGCCCGTAAAGTCGCGGCTTTGCCGATCTATGTGATTACTGTCACCGTGACGCCTGATGAAGATAACATGCGGGTCGATCGTTTTCTTGAACATCGTTTTCCGGGTCTCTCTTTCAGTCACATTCAACGCATTACGCGCAAGGGCGAATTGCGCGTGAATGGCAAGCGCGTTGAAACAAAGGATCGATTAGAGGCCGGTCAAGCCGTGCGTATTCCGCCGTTAAAAATCGAGACAGCAGAAGGTGAAGCGCCGAAGCGTTTGGAAAAAACGGAAGCGGCAGATGCAGCGGCCATTCGCGCGATGATCCTCTTTGAAGATGATGATATGATGGTGCTCAACAAGCCATTCGGCTTGGCGGTGCAAGGCGGTTCCGGCACGGTGCGTCATCTTGATGGCATGCTTGAAGCCTTGTGTGATGCGCAAGGGCAAAAGCCGCGTCTTGTCCATCGTCTTGATAAAGATACATCCGGATGTCTTGTTGTCGCGAAGACGCGATTTGCGGCGTCAGCGTTGGCGAAAAGTTTTCGCTCGCGTGACACACGCAAAATTTATTGGTCGCTTGTTGCGGGTGTGCCGCGCGTCAAACAAGGCCGCATCTCGACTTATCTCGCGAAAGGCGAAGATGATGAGGGTGATCAGAAAATGCAGGTCGCGAAACATGGCGATGAGGGTGCAAGCCACGCAGTGACTTACTACGCCGTTGTTGAAACGGTTGCGCAAAAACTTGCTTGGCTTTCCATGAAACCGGTTACGGGGCGCACGCATCAATTGCGCGCACACGCGGCGCATATGGGACATCCGATTTTGGGAGATCCGAAATATTTCGATATTGAAAATTGGGAAGTGCCGGGCGGCATTCAAAATCGTTTGCATTTGATGGCGCGGCGTATCGTCATTCCCCATCCGCGCACGGGCAAGCCTGTTAATGTCACTGCACCTTTGCCGCCGCATATGCTGCAGAGCTTCAATCTCTTGGGTCTTGATGCCAAGCGCTATGATCCGATTGTTGATGCGCCGGAAGAATAATGAGTAGCGCATTCCATGTCGTCTGAATCCGAGTCAAAACCTCTCATCGATCCCATCACGATGGCGCGGCGTGATTTGAAAAAATCATTGCCGAAAAGATTTTGGAAAGATGTGACGTGCGTTACGGAGGAGGGCGGTTTCGCGATCCATCTCGAAGGTCGCCCCACACGCACACCGGCACGCGCGCCGCTGATTTTACCCACACGCGCGCTTGCTGAAATTGCAGCTGAGGAATGGCGCCAAGTCGGTGAATTTATTGATCCTGCGACAATGCCGATCACGCGCATCGTCAATTCTGCGCTTGATGCTGTGGCGAAAAGACGAAGTGAAGTGGCAGATGATTGCGCGCGTTATGCGGGCTCCGATCTACTTTGCTATCGTGTGGAAGAGCCGCGCCGTCTTGTCGAGCGTCAATCGCTTCATTGGGATCCGGTGCTTGCATGGGCGAAAGACACGCATGGCTGGCGTTTCACGCTTGCAGGCGGCGTTGTCCATGTCGCGCAACCGGAAGATACTTTATCATTAATGCATGCGTATCTTCATGCGATCATTGATCCATTGCGTCTGTCCGCATTGCATGTCGTAACAACGATGACGGGCTCTGTACTTCTGGCACTTGCACTGGCTGAAGGTGCATTCGGGCCAACGGCCATCTGGAATGCCGCGCATGTCGATGAAGATGTGCAGATGGAAATCTGGGGGCAGGACACGGAAGCGCTCGAGCGGCGCGCGCATCGCGAGATCGAATTTCGCGCTGCCGCCACAATCCTTGCGAGCTTTTAAGCCGGGGATCCGCCCGCAATAATTCTTGAAAATTATTTTCAGGCGTGCTTTTTGAATCATACACGCTTTTTCGCCGTGTCGTTTCTTTTTTGGAGAATTTCCCTTATGGATAAGCCCAATGTTGTTTATACGGCGCATGCCTCCGCAACCGGCGGCCGCGATGGCCGTGCGGTGTCCTCCGACAATGTGATCGATTTGAAGCTCAGCGTGCCGAAGGAAATGGGTGGCGGCGGTGGAGCGGCCACTAATCCCGAACAGCTTTTCGCTGCCGGATATTCAGCCTGTTTTCTGGGCGCGGTTAAGTTTGTCGCCGGCAAAGCCGGGGTGAAAATCGCCGATGATGCCAAAGTTTCAGCCGATGTCGGAATTGGCCCGATCCCGACTGGTTTCGCCATCAAGGTCGATCTTCACATCTCGCTGCCAGGTCTTGATCATGCGACGGCCAAAAAGCTTGTCGATGAGGCGCATATTGTGTGCCCCTATTCGAACGCAACGCGGGACAATGTGGAAGTGACGCTCCACATCTAAGTCTTGAGGCGGGGCATCTCGCATTTCGTCGCACTCACGCTTCCGGCGGGTCCGTGCTAACACGGGGCCGCCGGTTTTGTTATTAAGGGACTGAAAGGTCAGGGCAGGGGCGCATGAAGGATATTCTTGAGAAGCTTGATCAGCGGCGCGCGGAAGCGCGTCTTGGCGGCGGGCAAAAGCGGATCGACGCACAACATGCGCGCGGCAAGCTCACGGCCCGTGAGCGGATTGAACTGCTTCTCGATAAAAGCTCCTTCGAAGAATTCGATATGTTTGTTGAACATCGCTCGACCGATTTTGGCATGGAAAAGACCAAGATTCCGGGTGATGGTGTTGTCACCGGTTGGGGCACTGTGAATGGCCGAACGGTTTTCGTCTTCGCAAAAGATTTCACCGTGTTTGGCGGCTCACTTTCCGAAACCCATGCTCAGAAGATCAACAAGATCCAAGATCTTGCTTTGAAAATGCGTGCGCCTATCATCGGTTTGTTTGATGCGGGCGGTGCGCGTATTCAAGAAGGCGTCGCAGCCCTTGGCGGCTATGGCGAAGTGTTTCGCCGCAATGTGATTGCGTCGGGTGTAATCCCACAAATCTCTGTGATCTTGGGCCCATGCGCGGGTGGCGATGTCTATTCACCCGCAATGACCGATTTCATTTTCATGGTGCGTGATCGTTCCTATATGTTTGTCACGGGCCCTGATGTTGTGAAGACCGTGACGAACGAAACCGTGACCGCCGAAGAATTGGGCGGCGCAAAAATTCACACAATGAAATCGTCAGTCGCGGATGGCGCATGGGACAATGATGTCGAAGCGCTTTTGCAAGTACGTCGCTTGATTGATTTCCTGCCCGCAAACAACAAAGATGGCGCGCCGCATTGGCCGAGCTTTGATACACCGGACCGCGTTGATCTTTCGCTCGATACGCTTGTGCCGGAAAATCCTAACAAGCCCTATGATATGAAAGAGCTGATTTCAAAGACAGTTGACGAAGGCGATTTTTTTGAAATCCAAGAAAGCTTTGCCAAAAACATCATCACCGGTTTTGGCCGTATGGAAGGGCGCACGGTCGGCATTGTTGCCAATCAACCGATGGTGCTTGCGGGCGTGCTTGACTCTGATGCGTCACGCAAAGCGGCGCGCTTTGTGCGCTTCTGTGATGCGTTTGAAATTCCGATTGTCACTTTCGTTGATGTCCCCGGCTTTCTTCCCGGCACCGCGCAAGAATATGGCGGCTTGATCAAACATGGTGCGAAGCTTTTGTTTGCTTATGGCGAAGCGAGTGTACCGCTTGTGACGGTGATCACGCGCAAAGCCTTCGGTGGTGCTTATGACGTGATGGCGTCGAAACATTTGGGCGGTGATTTAAATTATGCCTGGCCCACCGCACAAATCGCGGTGATGGGTGCCAAAGGCGCGGTCGAAATCATTTTCCGCGTCGATATGAATGATCCGGAAAAAATCGCGAAAAGCACAAAGGATTATGAAGAGCGGTTTCTGTCTCCCTTCGTTGCTGCCGAGCGGGGTTATATTGACGAAGTGATCATGCCGCATTCAACCCGCCGTCGTGTCGCGCGCGCATTGGCAATGCTGGCTACTAAAAAGGCCGAACGTCCTTGGAAGAAACACGACAATATCCCGTTGTGAGTGGTTAGGAACAACGCGGTTCGAGACGTATTGCTTTGCAATGCTCCTCACCACGACGGTTCCTTTATTTCCTTCCCCTACAGGGGTAGGCGTTCGCGAAGCGAACGGAGGGGGCTGTCTCGCAAATTCCCCATCCGTCAAACGCTTTGCGTTTGCCACCCTCCCCTGCAGGGGAGGGAAAAATGCGATTGCCGTCATTGCGTGGGGGAGTGTAAACCGTCTTCCATCATTGCGAGCGGACGCGAAGCAATCTAGTTGATGGTTGCCAGTAAAATGCCACTACGCCATTGCACCTATTCTTTTGACTCCACTCGGATTGCTTCGCTCGCGCTCGCAATGACGAACAATAATTTTCTTACCGCTTTTCCTCAACAAATTCCGAAAAAGTCAGCTTTGGATTTTTGGTGACGGCTTCTGCATATTCCCGATTAAGTGCGCGCTTTTTAACGAGCCCTTCACGTGCAATCACACGGTTCTCAGTCTTTAATCCGAAGCCGTCACCCTTATCCAAGCGCTCGATATATTCGGAATAACCGCGTTCAAACTTTTCTGCCGCGCCTTCTTTATTCGCCATGGATTGTGTGTTGATGCGGTAGATATAGCTTGATGAAGGCGTCACGGGCAAAGCGCCGATACGATCAATCAATTGGATATTGGCAATCACATCTTCGGAAAATTCCACACCCTTCACACGCGGTAAAACATGATCGCGGCGGATCAGAGGAACGAGTGGCGCGTTGAGGGTCATAAAATTTTGAAGATCAAGATGACGAACCTCTTTCATCTCGCCCATAACCGTGGCGATTTTAGCTTCGGTCAACTCATCAATCATCAGGAGATTATCGGCTGCAGCGCCGTAGCGTTGCGCGAGCGGCAAGAGCTCGGCCAGGCGCGTCGGCGTAAATTCATCATCCGCGTCGAGCTGGGTTACATAATCGCCTGAGACAAATTCGAAGCTGACATTGCGCGCATGATGGCAACCGGAGCGATAATGTCCCGTTGAGGCAAAAGACAAACGCGGATCGCTGATGACGAGACCAGAAAGAAACGCCGCATAATCGCGCTGATCGTCAGACACAATGATCGCCTGCCAATCGGGTTCCGTTTGCCGAAAGAGGCTTTTGAGCGCGCGCGGCAAAGTGGCTTCAGCGTCACATGCAGGAATGATGATCGAGACGGTCATCGAAGATAGATTTCATCAAAAACAGAAGAAGACAACACGCATCTTGAGCATTTTGGAAAGAGAGCTTTAACCAAACTTTCGAAAGGCGTGACCTTATTAACCTTTTTCTTGCCTCGCTTTGCAAGGCTCATGGCGAGCCGCGATGAGCGGATAAGGCCGAGCGATAAAGATGACGAAGAGCCGAATTCGATCGACCATTTCTCTTTTGATTGAACGACAGACGGTGGAAGACGCCGATGTCGAGCGCTTGCGTGATTTATTGGCGGTAGGCGGAGGTCTTAGCGCTACCGAGGCGGGGGATCTGGTGCGACTTGAGCGCCATGTGCGCGAGATGAGCCCTTTGTGGATTTCCTTTTTTATCGAACAAATGGCGACCTATTTCATTTGGGAGCGGCGTCCCACGGGGCAGATATCCGAGCGGGATCTCGAATGGCTGCTCTTCCGTTTGGGTCTCGACAGCACGGGTGCCACGCCTTCGACACGGGCACTTCTCACGATTTTGAGCGAGGAATGCGTTGATCCGCCCCCTCTTCTCAAAAAGCGGCTTGATATGCTCTCCGGCGCGCGGGCGCGGCGGGCCCGCCAGCGGGAGGTCGCGGCCATGCTCTCCATTATGCCCTCGCTTGGTTCACAGGCAGGGCTGGGCGCTCAGGTGGGGCTTGAAGCTTGGGCTGGGCTCGAGGTCCATCCGTCTTTGGGTTGAGTTTACCCTCACCGGATTTCCCCCTAGAAGAGTCACCGGAATGACATAAAGGGGCCGTTCGGGGCAGGGTATGTTCAAGAAGATTCTGATAGCCAATCGCGGTGAAATTGCTTGCCGCGTGATGAAGACCGCGCGCCGCATGGGGATCAAAACGGTTGCCGTTTACTCCGATGCTGATAAGGACGCGCTGCATGTCGAAATGGCCGATGAAGCCATCCATATCGGTCCCGCGCCCGCTGCTCAATCCTATCTCGTGATCGAAAAAATCATTGCCGCTTGCAAAGCGACAGGCGCTGAAGCGGTGCATCCCGGTTATGGATTTCTTTCCGAGCGCGCGGCTTTTGCCGAAGCGTTGAAAGCAGAAGGTATCGTCATTATCGGCCCCAATCCGAAAGCGATTGAGGCGATGGGCGATAAAATTGAGTCGAAGAAATTCGCTAATGCCGCAAAAGTTTCAACTGTGCCTGGATTTTTGGGTGTCATTGAAAATCCGGATCACGCAGTGAAGATTGCCGATGAGATCGGCTATCCGGTGATGATCAAAGCCTCAGCCGGTGGCGGTGGCAAAGGCATGCGCATTGCGTATTCATCAGGCGAAGTGGCAGAAGGTTTTGTGCGCGCGAAATCGGAAGCGGCTTCGTCCTTCGGTAATGATCGTGTGTTTGTTGAAAAATTTATTGTCAATCCGCGCCATATCGAAATTCAAGTACTCGGCGATAAGCATGGCAATGTGATTTATCTCGGTGAGAGAGAATGTTCTATTCAACGCCGCAATCAAAAAGTGATTGAAGAAGCGCCATCACCTTTATTGGATGAAGCGACGCGCAAAAAAATGGGTGGGCAAGCGGTCGCGCTTGCGAAAGCGGTCGGCTATGATTCTGCCGGCACGGTTGAATTTGTTGCCGGACAAGACCGAAGCTTCTTCTTTCTTGAAATGAATACGCGTTTGCAAGTCGAGCATCCTGTCACAGAATTGATTACCGGTATCGATCTTGTCGAACAGATGATTAGGGTCGCCACTGGTGAAAAGCTCGCCCTCACGCAAGCTGATGTGAAGCTTAATGGATGGGCGGTGGAAAGCCGCGTCTATGCCGAAGATTCGACACGTAATTTTCTGCCTTCAACCGGTCGCCTTGTCACCTATCGTCCGCCGGTCGAGCAGAGCGACAAGGGCATCACCATCAGAAATGATACCGGCGTTTATGAAGGCAGCGAGATTTCAATCTTCTATGATCCGATGATTGCAAAACTTGTGAGCCATGCGCCGACGCGTGCCGAAGCAATCGCGGCACAGGCTGATGCGCTTGATGCTTTTGCGATTGAAGGCATCCGCCACAATATCCCCTTTCTTTCCGCGTTGATGGCGCATCCGCGTTGGAAAGCGGGGCGTCTTTCAACCGGATTTATTGCCGAGGAATTTCCGGAAGGGTTTCATCCAATCGAGCCGGAAGGCGAATTGCTTGATCACTTGGCAGCCATTGCGGCCTTTATTGATCATCGTTTGAATGAACGCAAACGTAAAATTTCAGGACAAATGCGAGCCGCCGTGCCCGTGCGCTTCGATCGTCGTCGCGTTGTTGAGATTGGTGCGCATCGTTTAATGATTGAAATTGCTGATCATAATCACGTCTTTGAAATCTATCTCCCGCATAATCGACAAACGCTTTCTGTTGACTCCGAATGGAAGCCGGGACAACCCGTATTTTTTGGAACGATCAACCATAAGCCCGTCGCCGCGCAAATTCGTACCGTGCTGAACGGAATTCATGTTGCTCATGCCGGCGTCGCAGCCACACTTCGTGTGTTCACCGAACGTGAGGTCGAACTTCATGCCTTGATGCCGGAGCGCGTCGAAGCCGATACAGGCAAAGCGCTTCTTTGCCCGATGCCGGGTCTTGTGAGATCAATTGCGGTCAAAGAAATGCAAGAGGTCAAGGCCGGAGAAATTCTTGCCATTGTCGAAGCGATGAAAATGGAAAATGTGTTGCGCGCGGAGCGTGACGGCAAGATTTCAAAAATTCACGCCAAAGAAGGTGATAGTCTCGCCGTTGATGCAGTCATTCTTGAATTCGCTTGAGTCTTCGCGGTCATTTCAAAGTACGACATCAAAATGTTTGCGTTTAAGCCCTACGCGATAATTTTTGATCACATGATCATAGATAATCTCGAATTGGCGTACCATGCGATGCGCATTAAAGAGTGGCGCGTTGGGTAATACATCTCGCAACGCCTTCTGGTGATTTTTTAATTGATCCGGATTTTTCGCAAGTGCGATTGCTGTTTCAACATAGGTTTACCGATCCTCTTCGACGAGCTGGGGAACGCCTGTTGCGCGGATTAAACTTTCGGCAAGACGTGATTGGGCGGTAGAGTCACGTTTTGTAAGAACAGGCAAACCCGCCGAGAGCGCGTCTGTGGCGCTTGTTGCGGCGCTGAATGTATAAGTATCGATATAAAGATCAGCACAGCTATGCCGATCAATATGGGAGAGTTTATCATCCTTGCGCGGTGCCACGATCAATCGCGATCCGTCAACGCCTTGTGCTTCCGCGTAGCGTTGAAGCGTTGAGAGAGAATTAGGCAATGGCCCGGAGGTCAACCACAGAACACTCGTGGGAACCGCAGTTAGACTGCTCATCCAGTCGTTAAAGACATGTTCGTCGATTTTCAACCAATTCCCGAATGCACAATAGACGAATGCATTATCGGGTAAACTATGTGTCGCACGTGAGGGTGGCGAAGGTGGAAGATCAAAAAGCTCACCACATTGAAATGCATCGGCCAGTCGGATCAAAGGACCATTCCCCTGATCGCTCTCATGATCCGGCACTAGGATACGGTCTATAATTGTATAATCAATATAGGGCGCAGGACATCCCGCCAAAGATTGTAACCAGTGAATTTGAACACGCGCCACGCGCTTAGCGAGCATTTCAGGACACCCCCGTGCATATAGCCATCAAGATCAATCAAAATATCGAGTTCATCATCATGAATTTTATTTGCAAAAAATTGATCGGACCATCCGCGATAATCGATAAAGTGATCGGCCGCTTGTTTTAATCGTTCACCATAACCGCTCGCATCCTGCGCGAATATATGTGTGGCATAAAGAAAGACTTCGTGGTCCTGATGACCGTGAGCTTCAAAAAAGCAGGAGAGCAAATGGCCAATCGGATGATTGCCAAAATTATGCGAGAGATAACCAATCCTGATTTTTTCTTTTTTGGATCGTGGTGGCATATTTTCTGCGGGAAAGCTTGCCGCAATCACATTGCCGACGGTTGAATGAACTTTCATCAAAGCACGATCAGGAATGCCATAATAGGGAAACAGAAAAATAAATCGTCTCATCGCGTTGCGATCAAGTTTCGTCCAAGATTCCGTTTGACCCTCCGGTAAAGTCTCCGTGATGGCAGGGTTTAATAATTCCATCACCTTGTCGCGAAGATCGAGGCGTCCTGTGCGTCCCGTTAAAGACATAAATGAGGCGTGCCGCATATCGAGTGTCTTCGACGGATCAAGCGCAATCGCTTTGAGTGTGACATCAAGAGCTGCGTTTTGATTGCCACCTTTATCAAGAATGATCGTGAGCATGGAATAGAGACGGTGATCTTGTGGCGCTCTTTGAATCGCTGTCTCGATGAGTTTGAGCGCATCCTGAAGACGTCCGAGATCAGAAAAAAGCGATGCCAGATTTTCGATTGCTGGAAAGAAACCGGGATTTTGCGTCAAGATGCTTCCGAGGATGGAAATTGCTTCCTCATGACGTCTTTGCGACACGAAGAGATTGCCAAGCGCAAAGCGGGAGAGGGGATTGGCACCATCGCGGCGGATCGCTTCGCGCAATAACGCCTCGGCTTCAGTGACGCGCCCATCCGCCCGTAAGGCAAGACCCAAATCTCCACAATGGGCAGCATGATCGGGTTTTAAGCGCAAAGCCTCGCGCAAAGCCGTGATAGCCTCAGCAAATTGGTTCACATGGAAATGCGCTTGGCCTAAAAGGGCCCAGAGGCGATCGTCTCGTGGGGATAGGGTGATTTGTTGTTTGATCTCGGGAATGGCTTTGGCCGAGTTACGGGTGCGGATTAATTCGGCGAGCCTTGTTGTGGTGTCGGGCGTGGTTTCGGTCATGGATCATCGGTTTATGGATTTCAAAAAGGCTCACATCCCATAATGCAAATTTATTGACGTAGCGGAAATTTATTGTGCTACTTTATTTTGCCTTTGACGAATTGATGGATCCGGCGCGCATGGCCGCCCTGTCACCGCAGGTGAGGAGCTTGGGTCACGGGTGTTTGCCACGCCATCGGTTGCTCGTGATGAGTGGTCCGCGTGCAACGATCGGGCGTGATCCGTTGCGTGAGGTCCAAGGTACGCTTTACGAGGTACCCATGGCAGCAATGCCACTTTTGGATCGCCGTTTTTCCGGCGCATCAAAAATCATTCAGCCAATCATCGGGCAGGGTGGTTCCAAACGCGCAGTTATGCATCTGCTACCAGAAAAGTTACCCCCAGCCTCTCAGCAAGATCGGGTAAAGCTTGTTGAAGCTGCGCGTGCAGCTTTGCTGCCGGATGCATATTGTGAAGAGATCGAAACGGGAATGATCGCGCGGCGTAAAGTGGGCGTGCCGCTTTTCAAAGCGCCGACATCAAGTTTCAAATCGTGATTGTGGGCCCAAAGATTTTTTCAAAGCTTTTGCGCAAGGCGTGATCCGCGTCGTCCATTGTAACGGGCAGACCTAAATCAACAAGGCTTGTGACGCCATAACGCGTTTCTGAAATACCACAGGGTACAATGCCGGAAAAATGCTTGAGCTCCGGCTCAACATTGAGACTGATGCCGTGGAAACTCACCCATTTACGAACCCTAATGCCAATAGCGGCAATTTTATCTTCATAGCCAACACCCTTATCGGGACGTTTGACCCAAACTCCAACGCGGTCTTCACGTCTTTCGCCGGTGATTGAAAATTCGGCGAGCGTTTTAATGATCCATGCTTCAAGGGAGGCAACATAGGCACGAAGATCTTGCCGCCTCTTCGTCAGATCGAGCATCGCATAGGCAACGCGTTGGCCGGGGCCGTGATATGTATATTGCCCACCGCGTCCCGTCTTATAGACGGGGAACTTCTGCGAGACGAGATCGCGCGGATTTGAAGATATGCCTGCGGTGTACAGCGGCGGATGTTCAATGAGCCAAATTTCTTCCGAGGCTTTACCGGCAGCAATATGTTCGGCGCGGTACTCCATATGCGCGAGTGCGTCTTCATAAGCAATGAGCCCTTCGCTCACCAGCCATTCGACAGGGTGATGATCGTCACGAAAAAAATTGAGCGGAGCTGACTCGTTACGTGTCTTCACGATTTTTTAACCATGATTTCCGATAATCCAGAAGCACAAACAATGAGGCGAGCCACGGGACTTCCCATCGACGCGATGGAAGTGGATGTCGATGTTGTCCTCGGGACAAGGCATATCCGCATCGGTGAATTTATCCGGTTAAAACGCGGCGCCGCCATCATTCTCGATCCCGTGCAAGATGATCTTGTCGATATCCGCGCCAATGGTCGTCTGATCGCCCGGGGCGCGGTCGTCGTCAAGGGCGACACGGTGGCGATCACGGTAACTAAGCGCCTTTAGGGACCATAATGGCCTTCTAGAACGGGCGGTGGATTTTTGCCTTCCCGCGCTTGTCGCCCCCCGATCCATCTGATAAATAACCGCCGCGCTCGGCCCTTGAGCCGGTCTAGTCTACGCGGCCATGGCGGAATTGGTAGACGCGCTAGCTTGAGGTGCTAGTGGGGAGACCCGTGGAGGTTCGAGTCCTCTTGGCCGCACCATGACTTTTTGAGCGCCCGAAGGCCGACACGGCTCGCGCCTATCCGATGCGTTTAGCAGGAGGGGAAACAATCCCCTCCATTTGCTCTGGGCCCTGCCCTACGTGCTGAGCATGATCCGCTCGGTCGTTCGCGCGTAAAACCTAACTCGAAACCAAAAATTCCCAAAGAGAGTGATGATGAACGGGCCTTTTTCGTCATTGATGACGTTTCCGCCCGCGCGCCACTCGGCTCTGGAGCGTCTCGCTCAGTTTGTTTCCTATGCTGGGGCAGACTACGCCGCTCATCGCAACAGCGACTTTGGGCCGGATCGGCCGTATTCCGTTTCTCGGCTTTCTCCCTATCTCCGCTATCGTCTCATCACGGAGGCCGAAGTGGTCAATGCGGTGCTTGATCAGCACTCTTTTCGGGTGGCCGAAAAATTCATCCAGGAAGTGTTGTGGCGGACATATTGGAAAGGCTGGCTTGAATTACGCCCGGAGGTTTGGCTTCGTTATGAAAAGGATGTCGTACGTCTCACGCCGCTTTACGCGCATGATAAAACACTTCAAGCCGCGTTGGCAGGGACCACTGGCCTTGATGGTTTTGATCATTGGGTTCGAGAACTTATAGAAACAGGATATCTCCATAATCACGCGCGGATGTGGTTTGCGTCGATTTGGATTTTTACCCTGAAATTGCCATGGGTATTGGGCGCAGATTTTTTTCTGCGTCATCTTCTTGATGCCGATCCAGCAAGCAACACATTGTCGTGGCGGTGGGTCGGCGGCTTGCAAACTCAAGGAAAGACCTATCTAGCGACCAAAGAAAATATTGCGCGCTTTACTGGCGGACGATTTGCGCCTGAGGGACTCGCACTCCATGCCGAGCCCCTTGTTGATCTGCCTATCCCTGACCCCATGCCCTTGTCGACCTTTAAGCCGCATGATCCGACATTGAGATCTGCGCTTTTACTTCATCCTGAGGATCTCCATCCTGAATCGCTTTTTGATCATTCATTTCGCTTTGAACAGATTTATCTTTTGAATGATCCCTCGTTCTTCTGGGGTCAGCGGGCTTTTGATTTTGTCTCCTCAGCAACGGATGAGTTAATATCGGGTCTCGAAGAGAAATATCGTGTGTCAGTCAAATCGATCAATGCCCAAGATCATGTAGGCGTGATTGATGGCGTGAAGCAAGATAATATTGAACAGATTATTACACCCTATACGACTCAGGGACTTGTTGCATCTTGGATTGAAAAACAGAGGCATCAATTTGAAAGTGCTGGTCTATCTTTTGTGATCAGAAGACGCGCGTGGGATGATGCATTCTGGCCTCATGCCACGAAAGGCTTTTTTCCTTTCAAAGAAAAAATTCCAAAACTGCTTAATCGGTTTCGTTCATCATGAAGAAGCCGGTGTCGATTGTCTGGTTCAAGAAGGATCTGCGTATTCACGATCACCGTCCCTTGGCACGAGCAGCGGATCAAGGTCCATTTTTGCCTCTCTACATTGTTGAGCCCGAATTATGGGCGCAAAGGGATTATTCAGCGCGCCAATGGAATTTCGCGCGCGAGTGTTTGATGTCATTAAATGATGATCTTTCAAAAAGTGGTCAACCGCTTTGTATTTTAAAAGGTGATGCGCTCTCGATTTTCCAATCGCTTCATGAACGACATGGCATCGCATCGCTGTGGAGCCATCAGGAGACCGGCAATCACTGGACCTATGATCGCGACCGCCGCATCAAGCAATGGATGAAGTCACATTCGATTCCATGGCATGAGGAGCAAACGGGCGGTGTGATCCGTCATCTCACATCACGCGATCGCTGGGCGCAGCGCTGGGACAGAGTGATGACAGAGCCCGTTACCTTGGCATCAGATCGGTTTGAAGCTCTTGAAGGATCTTGGCCTTTTAAATTACCGAATGCTCAGGAGTTGTTTACTTCATCGGATTACTGCGTAAATCGTCAACATGGCGGACGTGGGGAAGCCATAAATCTACTATCAACTTTTCTTCATGATCGCGGGCAAAATTATCGCTTTCACATGTCGAGTCCATTGACCGCACGAGACGCTTGCTCACGATTGTCTCCTCATATCACATGGGGAACGATTTCCTTGCGCGAAATCACATATGCGGTGAGGGCGCGTCTCAGCGAGATTGAGACAGACCCTTCGCGCGAAGCCAAATCATGGCGTCAATCTTTGAGTTCCTTTCTTGCACGGCTTCATTGGCACTGCCACTTCATTCAAAAGCTTGAAGACGAACCACGGATTGAATTCAAAAATCTCCATTCGGCTTATGATGGTCTGCGCGAGACAATTGAGAACGGGGCTCACTTTATTGCATGGTGCGAGGGGCGTACGGGCTTTCCTTTTATTGATGCCTGTATGCGCGCGCTTGATCAAGATGGGTGGATCAATTTCCGGATGCGCGCGATGCTGATGTCCTTTGCAAGCCACCTTTTATGGTTGCCATGGCGTGAGACGGGCCTGCATCTTGCACGAAAATTTGTTGATTATGAACCGGGCATACATTGGTCGCAGGTACAAATGCAATCTGGGACCACCGGCATGAACACCGTGAGGATCTATAATCCCGTCAAACAAAGTCAGGATCAGGATCCGCAAGGAATTTTCATCCGTCGCTATGTTTCGGAATTAAAGGATATTCCGGATGCCTTTATTCATGAACCGTGGTTATGGCCTGCTTTTAAAGAAGAGACCTATCCGCTTCCGATCATCGATCATGTCGCGCAAGCGAGACAGGCACGTGATCTTCTTTATCGGCTTAAGCGCACACCTGAAAGCCGAGCGGTCACGGTTGAACTCGTTGCCAAGCACGGAAGCCGAAAAAGACGTGTCCAGACAAAGTCATCGCGTAGTTCGCCTCTGAATAAACAAAACGTAAAAAGCCAATTGGCTTTTGATCTCTAAACTTATGGATCAAATTTAAAGTGAAACATCGATGAGTGATTTGATTTTTGAAATTCAACCCAAAATTATTTGGCACACAAGAAGCCTTACTCTTGCGGGCGCGTTGCCGTTTTTGATGGCACTTTTGGTGGTGGTTCTTCCGCAAAATGGAATTGATGGTGCTTATATCGCGACGAGTTATGCGACGCTGATCATTTCATTTTTAAGCGGCACTCTCTGGATGCAGGCTTTGAAAGCATCAGATACTACTTTGTCACCGCTTCTGATCAAGAGCAATATTGTGACGCTCGTGGCTTGGGCGGCGCTGCTTTTTCTGCCGAATATCGCAACGCTTGCGCTTCATGCGCTGTGCTTTCTTTACCTTTTTTTTCTCGATCACAACCTCTTCAAGAGTGGTTATGTACCGCGATGGTATTATACCCTTCGGCGCAGCATCACTTTGATTGTGGTCTCTCTGCTCCTTCTTCTCATCGGAGCGCTCTCCTTCTAACTTCGTTTAACAAATTCAGAAATAGAATGGTCAGGAACTATGAAAACTCAAATTGTTGTTGTCGGCGGTGGTGCCGGAGGGTTGCAATTGGTTCGTCTTCTCGGCGCACGTTTTGGTCGTGATGATTATGACGTGATCCTTGTTGAACGTAATCACACGCATATCTGGAAGCCGCTCCTTCATGAGGTTGCTTCGGGCTCGCTGGATGCCAATCTTGATGAAGTGGGTTATCGCAGCCACGGTCATCGTTGGAATTACCGCTTTTTCTATGGCTCGTTAGAGAGCGTTGATCGGAAAGCACGCGAAGTGGTGATCGCGCCGATCCATGATGAAGATGGCACCGAACTTATTTCACGCCACCGAATTCGTTATGATTATCTTGTTTTGGCCTTTGGCGGCATGTCGAATGATTTCGGCATTGAAGGCGTGAAGGATCATTGTCTCTTTCTTGACAATCGTGAACAGGCGGATCGGTTTCGGCAAAAGCTTTTGAACAATTGTCTTCGTGTCTCACGCGGGCTCGCCGCTGATCCTGATGCGGAAGCCTATGTCAAAGTGGCAATCGTAGGTGCGGGCGCCACGGGTGTTGAGTTGGCCGCTGAGCTTTTCAATGCTGCAGCAGGTCTTCGCCATTATGGTTTGGAGGTCTTCGATGAAGCGCGTTTGCAGGTGACACTGATCGAAGCCGGCCCTCGCATTCTTCCAGCGCTCCCGGACGGAATTGCCGCATCGGCGAGACGTGAGTTGGAACTTCTCGGCGTCAAAGTATTAACCTCCACTCAAATTGCGCGCGTGACAGAGCAAGGTCTCGTGACCAAAGCGGGGGAGGTGATCGAAGCTGATTTGAAACTTTGGGCCGCGGGTGTAAAAGGCACTGATGTTGCTGAACATCTTGCCGATTTCGAAATCACACCGACGCGGCAGATCAAAGTGTTGCCTACACTTCAGACAACGGTCGACGATCGTATCTACGCGATTGGCGATTGCGCCTATTACAAACAAGAAGGCGATGCTCGCCCGATTCCGCCACGCGCACAATCGGCCGCACAAATGGCGTTGACGGCGTATAAGAACATCGTAGCGATGATTATGAATAAGCCGCTTAAACCCTTCACCTATCGCGATTATGGCTCGCTCGTGTCGCTCAGTCGCTTTTCAACCGTGGGCAGTCTCATGGGTAATCTTGTGGGCGGGCGCATGGCGGTTGAAGGGCGTATCGCGCGTCTCGTCTATTTGAGTCTTTATCGCAAACATTTGATTGGTATCCATGGCTTTATCAAAGGACTTGCTTTGATCGTTTTGGGCCATGTCAATCAAGTCGTACGGCCGCGACTTAAGCTTCATTAGGGATGATGGGGCGGGTCGTTATTGTTTCGATAGATTTGTAAAATAGAGACGGTGAAGATCATCAAGGGCGCTTTCGCGTGAGGCATAATGGCCGACCACGCGAAAGCTCAAATAGGTGTTGAGATCTTCGCCCCACCCTTCAATCATCGTGATCTGACCATTATCACTTTCGCACAGCCAGATGGCTAGTGTGATTTCAGGATTCTGCGCATCGAGTGCCTCGTGGATTTGCTTTTCAATAAGGCTCCTCACTTCGGTTTTTGAGGCGCTTTCGGGGTGATCTTTTAAGAAGGCTGCCCGTTCATGACCAATAATCTCTGCAAGGCTCAAAAATTTTTCCGACGCATCGATCATACGGGATAAATAGTGATCGCGTCGGAGCGCTATACAGATGAACTCACCGAAATCGGCGACGAGTTCATAGAGGTCATTTTCGGTTAAAGCGTGACTCACGGCGTATGGTTCCCGGACTAATCCGGACTGGATGATTTAAGATTAGAACTCCGTATCACTCCCATTTTACGTGAATATCCGTGTATTTTTGGGATCATATACGGCTTTAAGATGAAGATTGGCTTTTATCTTTTCTTGAGCCACGATCAATTCATAATCTCCCGATGTGAGATAGTCTTCACTGATGCCTTCAGCGTTTCTGACATAGCCAAAGCCTATGGGTTGATCGACAGTGAAGCCATAGCCACCACTTGTGAGATAGCCGACAACTTTGCCATTCCTTAAAATTGTTTCTCGACTCACAAGGGTGATGTTCTTCTTTTCAAGAGTAAAACAGCAGAGTTTCTTCTTGAGGGGAGCTTTTGAAATTTTCTCGAGATGGGCGCGCCCGATGAAGTCGATATTTTTAGAAAGTTTCACGGCCCAGCCCAAACCCGCTTCGAAGGGCGTATCATTCGGTGTGATATCAGTGCCCCAAGCGCGATAGAATTTTTCAAGGCGCAGGGACTCAATCGCCCGATAACCGGCGAGTTTGATATTTTTCTCCTTATCAGCCCTCATCAATGCATCAAAAATCGCTGCCGTGTCACGTATCGAACAGTGTAGTTCAAAGCCGAGCTCGCCGACATAAGTCACGCGATAAAGATCGACATCATGGCCAGCGATTTTTACTCGTTTTATATGCCCGAAGGGTAAATCGTCATTCGCCAAAGAGATATTCGAGAGGCTTTGCAAAATATCTCGAGATTTAGGGCCCATAAAGGCAAGTACGGAATAGTCTTCTGTCACATCCTTAAATGTCACGCCTACATTTTTAATGCATTCCCTAAGGTGATCGTGAATCCATGATTTGTCATGCGTTCGAAAGCCGGTGCCGGTGATGATCCGGTAATAGCCATTTTCAAGATGCATAACGGTTACATCGCATTCGATTCCACCGCGAGCATTGAGCATCTGCGTATAGACACCACGGCCTTCAGGAACGCGGACATCATTGGCGCAAAGCCGATCAAGCAATGCCTTTGCATCGAGGCCATGAAGTTCAAATTTTGCAAATGAGGTTTGATCGAAAAGTGCCACACGCACCCGCGTTGCTTTATGTTCTGCGGCAACATAGGGCGTCCAGTTGGGCGACGTCATGGAGTAGACATCTTTGGGTTCAATGCCCTCAGGCGCAAACCAATTGGCTCTTTCCCATCCAAGTTTTGAGCCTAAAACAGCGCCAAGCTCTTTGAGTCGTGAATAAAGTGGAGAGGTGAGAAGAGGTCGTCCCGAGTCATATTCTTCTTGCGGAAAAGCAATGCTGTAATGTTTGCCATAGGCCTCAAGCGTTCGTTCGCAGGTCCAGTGTTTGTCGCGATGATGCTCGCTAAAGCGTCTGATATCTGCGACCCAAAGATCCATTGGCGCTTTGCCCGCGTGAACCCAATCTGCGAGAACCCATCCCGCACCGCCGGCGGATGCAATACCGAACGCGTTGAAGCCCGCCCCGACATAAAGATTGTTGCGCTCCGGTGCGCGACCGAGAATGAAATTGCCATCGGGCGTAAAGCTTTCTGCGCCATTGATCATTTTTTTGATGCCGGTCTTTTCTAGCGCAGGAATACGTTCGATCGCGGCTGTCATATGTTGTTCGAAATGACCCCAATCATCATCGAAAAGCTGAAAGGCAAAATCATCAGGAAGATTGTCCGTGATCCAAGGAATGGGGTTAGGCTCATAACCTCCCATGACCAGGCCACCAACTTCCTCCTTGTAATAAGTGCGTTTATCCGGATCGCGCAGCGTAGGAAGATCGGCATGAACGCCTTCAATCGCCTCGGTTATGATATATTGATGTTTGACGGGTTGAAGCGGCACTGAAACGCCGGCGAGTTCTGCGATCTGTCGCGTCCATTGGCCGGCACAAACAACAACCTTCTCGCAGGTGATGTCGCCGGATGTTGTTGATATTTTTTTGATCCAGTTTTCTACGATCTCGAAATGCTTCACCCGAATATTTTCAATAATCTGCGCGCCGTGCATGCGCGCACCCTTGGCAAGCGACTGCGCGATGTCAGAAGGGTTTGCTTGCCCATCCGTCGGAAGCCAACTTGCACCAATGAGATCTTTTGTATTGAGCAACGGCCACATGGATTTCACTTCATCCGGTATGATGAGTGACATTTCAAGCCCAAAGCTTTGCGCGGTTGTCGCTAATCTTTTATATTCGATCCATCTTTCAGCATTGGTCGCGAGTCTGAGGCACCCTGTCATTTTCCAGCCGGTATTCAGTCCGGTTTCCTGGTCGAGATTTTTGTAAAGCTCCACAGAATATTTGAGCAGTTGCGTTATAGAAGCAGAAGAGCGCAATTGGCCGACAAGGCCTGCGGCATGCCAAGTCGAGCCGCTGGTGAGACGATCACGTTCAAGGAGCACAATATTTGCTTTATGGTTTTTTGCGAGATGATACGCAGTAGAACATCCGATGATCCCGCCACCGATGATGACGATATCGGCGTGTTTGGGCAGTGGCGTCGTTATCATAGGGTGTATCCATATTTCAATTCGAAATTTTTGATCGTCTCGTTCGAGCGCTTTCGATAGTCTGCTTCGTGAGCGCTATAATCAACGCCGGGTAGATTTAGATGGATGGCTGAAATTTTGGCCCATAACATCTCGCGCAACGCGCTTGCGATCTTCATCGCATCAAAGGCTTTTATGAGTTGCGGCGTGGGATTACTCTTCAAATATCGTTCAAGGAGCTCGAACTCATCCGCTTCACTCAAATGGCCGTTAGAAGAGAGATTTGCGAGATCAAACATCGCTGTACCGAAACCGCCATATTCCCAGTCGATCAGCCATAATCTTCTGCCATCATCTATAAGGTTAGCGGGGAGAAGATCATGATGGCCGATTACAATTGGTAAAGGCATCTGAGTGTTTTCAAGCGAAGCAATGATCCTTTCGATTTTTGATAGACCGTCATAAGCTTTCTTTAGTTCAGAAAGATAGTCACGCAAAACATGAAACACCCAGAACATTGATACAGGGCCATGTAGGTATTTTGCAATTTTCGTATGAACATCTGCCAGAAGATCAATGATCGAACCAAGACGATGTTTGATGTCCGCCTCTGTCATGGTTTGGCCTTCGATGAAGTCGATGACCAATAGATCGTCTTCGAAATAGGTGACCGCCGGAGAGAGTCCGGCTTTCGACGCCGCGAGGGAAACGGCGCGCTCTTGTTTCCGGTTGACATGGTGCACGGGAATATCGGCGCCGATCCGCACCACATGATGGCCCGTGAAATCACGAACCTTGAAGGAGCTCGTGCTCAATCCGCCCTTCAGCGGCTCGAGGATGGGCTTGCCTTTCCAGCACTCGAGTTTTGCAATGCGGTCTTCGAAGCTCACCGGGCGTCCTTTTTGGAGGCGTAAGAAGAGACCCCGCAGCAAGAAAAGAAATACGAATCGTTAGATTATGCAAGAAAAAGACGAGGGGCGGAGGCTCCTGGGTTGCCAAGTCGGAACCATGCGCCTAGAGACGCCGAGATCCTCATAGTCTGGCGGGAGGGGTGTTTGACCGATCTTCATCATTCATCATCGGCCCACGATGCCGCCTTGCCTGCCTTACGCGATGAAGAGGGCGCTCTTGATCCGCGTTTTCTGAGCCTGGTCGAGACCGCTCTTGAGACTGCAGATGCGGCAGCGCTCGGCCGCCTTGTCATTGATTTGCATGAGGCCGATCAGGCGAGTTTGCTCGAAGCGATTGATCCTGATCAGCGTTCAGCCTTCATCGAATTGTTAGGCCCCGCCTTCGATTTCGCAGCGTTGACCGAAGTTAATGACTCAGTGCGTGAAGAAATTCTCGAAGAGCTCAATACGGAAACGCTTGTCGAAGGTGTTCGTGAACTCGAAAGCGATGACGCGGTCTATATTCTAGAAGACCTTGATAAAGAAGATCAGGCTGAAATTCTTGACGCATTGCCCGCGCTTGATCGCGTCGCTCTGCAAAAGAGTCTTGATTATCCAGAAGGCTCAGCCGGCCGTTTGATGCAAACGGATCTGATTGCCGTTCCGCCTTTCTGGACGGTGGGGCAGGTGATCGATCATCTCGCCGAAACGCCGGATCTGCCTGATAGTTTCTTCGAAGTCTTTGTCGTTGATCCGTCCTATCATCTTTTGGGCAATGTGTTTCTGGATCGGCTGGTGCGATCGCGTCGCACCGCGCGGATCGATGAATTGATGAATCCGGATCGCCGTCGTTTTGAAGCCACTGATGATGGCGAAGATGTCGCGCGGTTGTTCCAGCGTTATAATCTTGTCTCTGCCCCAGTTGTGGATGAAGACAATCGTCTGCTTGGCGTCGTCACCATCGATGACATCGTTGACGTTATCCAAGAAGAAGCGGATGATGAAATCAAAGCGCTCGGCGGTGTGAGCAGCGAAGAAGAACTCTCTGACTCGATCATTGAAACCGCTAAGAGCCGTTTCGGCTGGCTCTTTGTTAATCTGCTCACTGCGTTTTTGGCATCCTCTGTTTTGGGTCTGTTTGAAGCCTCGCTTGCAAAAATGGTGGCGCTGGCCGTTCTTGCACCGATCGTCGCCGGGCAGGGGGGTGTCGCAGCCACCCAAACCATGACGGTGGCCGTTCGCGCGCTCGCAACGCGAGAACTCGGCGCGGCGAATGCAATCCGCGTGACTTTACGTGAAACCTTTGTGGGCCTTCTGAACGGACTCGCTTTTGGTTTGATCACAGGTGCGGTGGCTTCGCTTTGGTTTCAGGATTGGAATATCGGTTTTGTGATTTCACTCGCGATGACTGTAAATCTTGTAGCGGGCGCGTTAGGTGGCATATTGATACCCATGACGCTTGAGCGTTTTCGGTCCGATCCTGCCGTTTCCTCGGGTGTTTTTGTAACAACTGTGACGGATGTCGTCGGATTTTTCTCCTTTTTGGGCATTGCCACTTTGTGGTTAGGACTGCATTGATCTGTCCGTTACCGATTTCTTAAAATTTTTCATGCGAGAACCCGCTGTCTTTCTTGATGGTGGGATTGTTTCGGATGGGTTCTCAGGCTTTTTTGATCAATATCCAGCGTGTTTTCGTACTCGCGGCACTTGCCGCAAGCCTCGCGGGCTGCGCGACGAGTGGATCGAAAAAAGTTGCGATGTCTGCCTCTTCTTCCGCCATGATTCCGGTGGCTCAAAAATACGCCGTGCATGGTGTCGATGTCTCGCGTTATCAGGGTCATATTGACTGGCATGAAGCGCGAAAGGCAGGGACACGTTTCGCCTTTATCAAAGCGACTGAGGGCGGTGATCATGCGGATGAAAATTTCGCGCTTCATTGGATGATGGCGAAAGATGCGGGTGTGCCGCGCGGTGCTTATCATTTCTATTATTGGTGTCGTCCGGTGCAGGATCAGATCCGATGGTTCTTCAACCATGTGCCCGTCGAACGCGACGCGCTGCCGCCTGTGCTTGATGTTGAATGGTATGGCGCGGCGTCAGAAAAATGTCCGCATAAAGTGCCTCGTGAAAAAGCGTTGAAAGCGATTAAGACATTTTTGACGGCAGCCGAAAAACATTACGGCAAGCGGCCGATCATCTACACTACGATTGATTTTTATCGCGATGTAATCGATGGCGATTTGCATGACTACCCTTTATGGGTAAGAACCGTGAATGCCGAACCGCATGAGCGCTATGGTGATCGCCGGTGGGTGATGTGGCAATATACGGATCAAGGTCGCGTGCCGGGCATCAAAGGCAATGTCGATCGCAATGTCTTTGTCGGTGATGAGACTGCATGGCGTCATTTTGCGGGCCCTGCTTTTGTGCCTCATGCTCCTGCGGCGAACGCGGTCGCAATGAATTAAACTGTCGAATTTTTTTCTACGCGCAATCGTCTCACCATCATAACAAAAAAAGCGGGATCAAAGCCCCGCTTTTCTATTTTGTATGAAGATATGTCTTCCGCTTAGCGGAGAAGCTGAAGCGGGTTTTGCTCGCCCTGCTTGATGATCGAAAGGATCGAGTTTGCGAAGGTCTGACGAGACTGCAGGGAGGCAAGCTCGGCTGCGTCCGCTGTTGCATCGCTCGATGTCAGCGAGGTGATCGCGGCGGTCAAAATTTTAGTGATACTGTTGTTGAAGTCAGAACGCGTCTGCAATCCTGACTGCCACGTACTAAGTTTCGAAATGCCGATATCGGAAGCGTTGCGAGCAGAGGATAGTGCCGTGATCGCTGCGTTCAAATCGGTATCATTATCAAAATTGGTAGTCATGGTTCCAGTAAGTTTAAGTACGGTCAGGTCAATACCGAGGCCTGCCGCTGCAAAGGACTGCGGTGATGCACTGGTTCCGAACTGGAATGTCATTATATTGTTTTCAGCATTAACAACAACTCGAAGATCGTCGCCCGCGAGCAAATTCACGCCATTTGTTCGCGCATCACGAACAAGCTGATTAATCTGATCTACAAGAGATACTACGGCATTCGCAGCAACTGCACGTTTCGCATCGGCAGCAACTGTGGCCGTACCACGTGCACCTGTGTGGTTTTGACCTTTCATTGTAATAGTTTGTGAACCAACACTGCCGGAGGAGTTAATAATATCATCGCCGACGCCCGCAGTTGCGCTCACAGAGTAGGCACGGCCTGCAGCAAAAACTGATGCGATGTCAGGATTAACTGTACCTTGATTGCATGCGCGTACTTGCGAAAAGGTAAGTCCATTTGCAGCATTATATGTAAACTGTGTATTAATCTGATTAAATGCGTTATCGTTACCAGGTTCACCCGCTAAGGTCACGTTTGTGAAACCTAGGAGAGCATTGTAGAGATCGCCAACAGTCTTAACTTTGATGGCATTGGCCTGAAAAGATCCGTCACCGCCCGTTGCCGTATCACCTGTGTTCGATATCTCGATAAAGCGAGCGTTTGAACCAGCCGTTATTGAATAAATTGATCCTTGAGCGAGGGCGACATTATTTACGCGGAGATTAACGTCTCCAAGATTGGTTGTTCTTTTTACTTGTCCGCCTCCATTCATCGTGAAGTTTAAATTGAACTTTGTCATGCCATTATCAGACACAGCGTCCTGCTGTAAGTTGTTTACAGCGGCTTGCGTTCTTGACGCCTCTTTCAATTGGCTCAACGTGTCATTGATGGTCTTGCGGATTAAGTTCAACGCGGTTGATGCTGATTTCAACTGCGAGAGCGCAGTGGTCATGCCGTCATTCACGGCTTGGAGCCCACTGACTTTTGTTTGAAAGTTTGAAACGGTCAGCCATTGCACCGCACCATCGGCAGCGCTGTTAAGCTTTTTACCGGTCGAAAGGCGGGTCTGCACGTCCTGCATCTGCGAATTGATATCGAGGAGTGAGGCCAAGCCCTGATACATATTGGAAGAGATATTCGTCATTATTTTGATCCTTCTGATCATGGTTCCGTAAACACATCTTTGATTACGAGCGTCGCCTTCTGGGACGCAGAGAGAAGGATGAGGGAGCGCGGCGCGCGCTCAAATGACGAGACGGAAATCAAAGGGGCTATGGTTAATTTCGCACGCATTTTCCCGTGATGGTTTAAAACGCGTTCGATACAATTCGATTTTAATGTATTGAAAATTTTAGTTGAATGCCGTTACACGCGGCGAGAGCTTTAACAAAGTGTTAATCGCGCGAATATTTTATACGGTCTTTGCTGTACGATTGCCCTGTGGCGTGGGCTGTTCAGGATCGATTGAAGCGGTCGTTTCATTTTGGCGCGCATAGGCACGAAGACGCAACAGCGCTTCTTCAGGACTCTGGCTGATTGTGCGCCCACTATGTTCATCGATCACACGGAAGACAACCGAGCCAGTTTCCCAGTCGATGGTCGTGCGCCTCGTTGTGGCATCCGGAGCGGGTTTCTTCTCTGCCTCAGCAGGGCGCTCGGCACGGTTGCCGTTCTGATCACTGTTACGAGTGGGTTCGTCTTTTTGATTTCGCGATACGCCGATTTCGGTGTCCGCGACAAGTCCCAGGATCGGGGGCGAAAGGATCGCGGTGGAGGTCATGGTTTATCTATCCTCTTCGAGAAACCCCACCATTATTAAAAGGGTTACGCTTTTTATAGGACAAGAACCGCGAAAAAATCATTTTGAAATTCGTTCAATTTGTTTGAATTATGGAGTGTAAATCCCTGATACCTTGCTTTTTCGTGAAATCATGATCGGCTGGGCGTGGGGTCTCATAGTTGTTGTTTGTCGATTACCAGCTCCTAGATAGACATCAAGTTTTTTCGGCGCTTCAACATCATCGGCAAGACCACGAATGAGATTTTCCGAGGCTTTACTCAAAGTTTGCAAGACCTTGAGACTGGCATCGAGTGCCGCTTCAAAGCGGGCTTGCCGCGCCTTCAATCGATCAAGTCCTGATGGATTAAAGCGCGCAAGCGCCATAGTGTTGTTTTTGAGTTTTAAGACATCACGATGATAGGAGCCCGTCAGTTGGCTTTTTTTTCATAGAATGTGAAAGCATCTCGTAAACGCGCTTCCGCGAGACGATCCGTCTCTTCGCGGATCACGGCTTCAACCGCGTCGAGGCGTTCTTCTACCAATTTGCAGAGCTCTTCAGCTTCTGATTCTAAATTGATCGCGGTCCTTGTCAGCGGAACAGAGTTCTTAATTTGATTGCTCATTTGAAGGTTTTTCGGTTTCTTGAAGTTCGATCAATGCGGCATAAACGCTACGGGCGATGCCGACGCCACCGGAACGCGATACGCTTTTGGCCAATTCATCAGTGAGGAGTCCACGCCAAGCGTCACCGCCTGTGCCTTATCTTCCGAGCGGGCCATCACCGTCGAGCAAAGATGTCATCTTTCCGAACATCGACGCTAAAAAACTTGATTCAAAATCTTTAGCCAGCGTCTTGAGCTTTGGATAGTGGGTTTGAATAGTGTTTGTCTTCGTTGAAGCAAGCATAAGGGATGAATTCATCACATCACCTCAATTTCAGCTTGCAACGCACCTGCGGCTTTAATGGCTTGCAGAATAGAGATGATATCACGTGGTCCGATACCCAGCGCGTTCAACTCATCAACCAATTCTTTCAACGTGACGCTGTCTTTCAAGACTGCGAGTTTATTATTTTGCTCTTGATCAATTTGAATTGTCGTACGTGGCACAACTACCGTCTGCGCTTGATCACCTGAGAAAGGGCCCGGTTGGCTAACTAGCGGCTGTTCAGTAATTGAGATTGTTAAATTGCCTTGGGCGATGGCGACGGTTGAGACACGAACATCTTTACCCAATACAATCACGCCAGTACGTTCATCAATTACAACGCGCGCCACTTGATCAGGATCGACTCGCAGTTGCTCGATCTCGGTCAAAAGCTGAACCATATTGCCTTTGAAATTTTTCGGGATCGCGAGATTGACGGTCGAAGGATCTGTAGGTTCAGCCGCATTCGCCGTCATGAATTCATTGATGGCCAGCGCGATACGACGACCGGTTGTTAGATCCGGATTACGCAATGCAAGACGCACCGTGCGTGTGTCTTTAAATTGATAATCGATTTCTTGTTCGATTAACGCACCATTTGAAATACGTCCCACTGTCGGCACGCCCCGCGTGAGACTGGCGGCCGCGCCTTCCGCTTGAAAGCCTGCAATGGCAACAGAGCCTTATGTCACAGCATAGATTTCACCAGTTGCGCCCATCAGCGGGGTGACGAGCAATGTACCGCCTTGCAAACTTTTTGCATCACCAAGTGCAGACACCGTCACATCAATGCGCGATCCTTTGCGTCCAAAGGCTGGGAGATCGGCCGTCACCATCACAGCGGCGACATTGGCGGTTCTTAAATTGGCACCACGTGTGTTCACACCAAGCCGTTCAAGCATCGCCGTCAAACTCTGCTTGGTGAAAGGTGCTTTTTTTAGGGTATCGCCCGTGCCGTTTAGACCAACAACCAATCCATATCCGACGAGTTGGTTTTGTCTGACCCCTTCAATCGAGGCGAGGTCCTTGATGCGCGAGGTTTCGGCTGGCGCTGGCGTGAGTGCGAGAAGCCCGATGACGCAGACGCCCATCATCTTCTTCAAGAAATTTATCCGCACGGGCTTTCTCCAGCACTACGAGCGCATCAAATTGATGCTTCATGCGCAAAGCGAGCCGCATGCCATCAGAGAAGCGATCATAAAGCGTTGAAAAGACGCATCAAATTTTATCGAATGCCCAATTAAGCTTTGCCGAAGGGCATATTTTTCAGGCCCTTCAGGCAGGGTTTGCCGTAAATTTACGATTTTATTTACTAAGTTTACTTAATCTCTCTCTTGTATTTTTGAGCGAGACTTTGATCATGCGGATCAATTCATCATCGCCCGCGAATGCGACACAGGGTTCGTCGTGTCAGGTCGGGGCAGTAGGCTCGGAGCGATTCCGGGTTCTTAATGATCCGTCTGCGCAATCGGCAGTTTCGAAACCTCTTGCGACAATCGGTCTCAGTACGGTTTTAGCACTTCAAGAAGAGCGCGAGACCCCGCTTGAGCGGCGCAAACTTCAGGTCAAACGCGGGCTCGGTATTCTTGATGCGCTTGATGCCATCAAACGTGACTTGGTGCTGGGGCAGAGCGGGGAAGCCAGTTTTTCGCGACTCTCTCAGGCTTTGGCATTCGCAACACCTGCCGATCTTGATCCTGACGCGAAGGGCCTTATGCGGGCGATTGATGTCAGGGCGGCGGTCGAGCTCGCTAAATCGGGCCGCTAAACTGTTCACAGGCCAGTTGCTAATTATCGTAGCATTGCCCGCAATTTTTCGCTAACAGACACGCCAGTTACGGGTTCGTATCACCAAGTCCGGGTGGTTAAACTCGGAAAGGTTGGATGGCATGCCAAAGCGTCAGGGTAAAAGAATGGCGACCGCAGTCACGCTCGACCACGATTATCGGCCGTCGGAAGACGAGCCGTTTATGAATGAAAGACAGCGCCAATATTTCCGGAAGAAATTATTGGCGTGGAAAGATGAGATTTTGCGCGAAGCGCGCGAGACCATCGCCAATCTGCAAAATGACAGCGAGAATCATCCCGATATTGCGGATCGTGCTTCGTCTGAAACGGATCGCTCCATTGAACTTCGTTCGCGTGACCGTCAACGCAAATTGATTGCGAAAATCGACGCTGCACTCGCGCGACTTGACGATGGCACCTATGGCTATTGCGAAGAGACGGGTGAGCCGATTTCGATCAAGCGTCTAGATGCTCGCCCTATTGCGACGTTATCGATCGAAGCGCAGGAACGCCACGAGCGCAACGAACGCGTCCATCGCGACGATTGAGCTTTTTCAGCGCGTCTAATCTATTCGGATAAATGTCCGGCGCGTTCGCGTTTCGTCGCGAAATAGCGCAGATTTGACAGATGTTCGCGACCAAAGAGTCGACGATGGCCAACAACATCGATGCCGGCTCGTTTCACCGCATCAATTTTGTCAGGATTATTGGTCATAAGCGTGATTTTGTTTACGCCTAATTGTTCAAGCATTGTGGCAGCAAAATCAAAATGGCGTTGATCAAGACCTAAACCTAATTCGGCATCGGCTTCATAAGTATCAAGCCCATCGTCCTGCAAATTGTAAGCGCGGATTTTATTCGCGAGGCCTGCACCACGACCTTCTTGATCAAGATAAAGAAGATAACCACCGCCTTGCGCTGCCATCATGCGAACGGATTCTCGCAATTGATCACCACAATCGCATCTGAGACTGCCGAAGAGATCGCCTGTCAAACAGGCTGAATGAAGTCTCACAAGAACGGCATTTTGCGGATCGGGAGAACCGATTTTCACTGCGACTTGATCGCGCAATCCTTCACCACCGCGAAAGACAATGAATTCGCTCTGTTCAGCGCCTTCAAGCGGAACAGGCGCGCGCGACACCAAAGTGACTTTGGTGGTGGCTTGCCGTCGATAATGTTCAATCGCTTCGGCTTTCACAGACAGGATCGCTTCGCCTGCCAATGTTTCGCGGTCGGCGGGCAACACGATGATCGCGGGCAGGAGCAGCGCAAGCCCTGCAAGATCAACACCGGCACGATCGATGATTGTTGTGGCGCCAACTGGTGCGTCGATACGCGCATCGACTTTCGTAGCGAGCGAAAGAATCCGTCCTGAATCCAGTCGCGGCAGGGCTAAGGCGCCCGCTGTCTCGCGCTGAACACCGAGGCGTGCAAAACGCTTCTCAGTCAAAACGAGATGGGCTTTTCCCGCTGAAAGAGCGGAGAGGGCCGCGAGCAAGCGCGGATCGGGATTGTCGGCGGAAAGCACCAGACCCGAACGATCGCCATCGGTGAGCAAAACAGGACGACCCGCGCGCAATTCCGCAATCGCGCGTTCAACCGAAAGACGGTCGAAATTTTCAATCAGGCGGGGTGAACGGTGTTGCGGCATCTTTATCTGAGGGGTTCTTGTCATAATTCCGTTTTTAGGCGCTTGCCGCGCCTCTGTCTATCGGCATGGCAGCAAAGGAGATTGCCTAAGTGCCGAGGCGTCTTGGCATTCCTGCATATAAGCCGTGACGAGCATCCATCAATATGCGCGCGGACCGAGGCAAAAACCTTTTCAAACATCGCATCCGTCAAAACGCCCGTATTCGTATTGTAGCGTGAGCAATGATAGCTGTCGAAGAGGACAGGACCGTCGAGGTTATGGACAGCCCCATGCGCGAAAGAGTGGGCTGAAAGCGGTTCGCCGAAGCTTTTGATCACCGCATCATGGGCGATACGGCCGAGGGCGATAATTGCCTTGAGCCCCTTCGTGCCATCGATGGTTTTTTCAAGATATGGGCGGCAGGTCTTGATTTCGGCCGGTGTCGGTTTGTTCTCTGGCGGCACACAGCGCACCGCGTTCGTGATCCGGGCCGAAATCAGCGTCAAACCATCATCAGGCCGTGCTTCGTAACTGCCTTTGGCAAAACCAAATTTGATCAATGTGCGAAAGAGAAGATCGCCAGCATAATCGCCGGTGAAAGGCCGCCCCGTGCGGTTCGCGCCCTTTAACCCTGGTGCAAGGCCTACAATCAGCAGCGATGCTGTCTCAGGCCCGAATGAGGGGACCGGCGCATTGTGCCAGTCGGGATAATCTATGCGGGCTGAGTGGCGATAATCGACCAGCCGCGGACAGAGTTTGCAGTTCCGCGGCGGGTCGAGAACTAAGGTCATAATCTTTTCAACTCGAAGCCCGATCAGACTTCAACGGTTTCAGTTGTCTCGGGCGAACGAGCAGGGCGCTTTTCGCGCGGTGCGCGTTCTGGCGCTTCACGCATATCACGTCCGATCTTCGGCAAGAGGCTGACAATATCGATAAAATCATCAGCCTGACGACGCAATTCATCTGCCACCATGGGCGGTTGCGAATTGATGGTCGAGACGACGGAGACTTTCAAACCCTTGCGCTGCAATGCTTCTACCAAAGAGCGGAAATCGCCATCACCGGAGAAGATCACAGCATGGTTGATAAAGGGCGCGAGTTCGAGCGCATCGATCGCGAGCTCAATATCCATATTGCCTTTCATTTTGCGACGACCCGTTGAGTCGACATATTCTTTTGCCGGTTTCGTGACGACACGAAATCCATTGTAATCAAGCCAATCGATCAGCGGGCGGATTGATGAATATTCCTGATCTTCAACAAGAGCGGTGTAATAATAAGCGCGGAGCAAATTGCCGCGAGACTGAAATTCTTTCAGCAAGCGCCGATAATCAACATCGAAGCCCAGCGATTTTGCGGTCGCGTGGAGATTGGCGCCATCGATGAAGAGGGCGATGCGTTCACCTGAATTCATGGAGTCTGTTCTTTCCTTAGGCCCAGCGTCGCCAGAGCCACTGCAATAATTGATCAAATAAGCCAGGACCAGCCAAAGAGCCGTGCGACGAAACCTGCAATAAATTGAATAAGACAAAACTTCCTTATTAGTTGCCTTTTTAGGGATTTTTACGATCTTCCGTCAAGACATTCTCAGAAAATCCGTCTTTTGTGTCCTTTTTCGGGCCATCAAAAGTAAAATTCCGGGTTTTTAGAGAAATTTACGCCGAAAAACTTGCGTCGCGTCTCTGGTCCGTGTATCAGGCCGGTCCTATTCCATTTCCGCCCAGCGAAGGAGACTGAGCATCCATGGCTCGCGTCACCGTTGAAGATTGCATCGAGAAAGTTGATAACCGCTTCGAGCTCGTTTTGCTCGCGAGCCACCGCGCCCGCATGATCTCAGCCGGCTCGCCGCTGACGATTGATCGCGACCGCGATAAAAATCCTGTCGTTGCCTTGCGTGAGATTGCTGATTCTACGATCTCACCGGAAGACCTCAAAGAAGATCTGATCCACTCGCTCCAGAAACATGTCGACGTGGATGAGCCAGAAGCTGAAGCGGTACCAATGATTGGTGCGGCGCCTGCTGCCAGTGACGATACGAATGTCGAAATTGACCGCATGACCGAAGAGGACCTCTTGCGCGGTCTTGATGGCCTTGTGCCACCCTCAGGCTCGGATGACGACGCCGATTGAGCGCGATTACTGATTAACGACTTTGACAAAGCCCGGCGAGATGCCGAGCTTTTTCGTATCATGTTAACGGTGTTGCTCTCGCTCTCTTGCGAAACGGGCTTGAAATCGTGTTAGTTTTGTGAGGTCGCTGGCGAAAGCTGAGCGAATTATTTCACACGGAGCCGTTGACCGCGCCATGATGCGCCAATATGAGCTGGTCGAAAAGGTCAAAGCCTATAATCCGCATACGGATGAGGCGCTGCTCAATCGCGCCTATGTCTATGCGATGCGCGCGCATGGCAATCAGAAGCGGGCCTCGGGCGCACCCTATATTTCGCATCCGCTTGAGGTGGCTGCCATTCTCACCGATCTAAAGCTTGATGACGCAACCATCGTTGCCGCCTTGCTACATGATACGATCGAAGACACGGAAACGACCCGCGAGGAAATCGATAAATTATTTGGGTCGCAGATCGGCCGACTGGTCGAGGGACTGACAAAGATCCAAAAGCTCGATCTTGTTTCCAAGAAAGCCGCACAGGCTGAAAATCTCCGTAAGCTTCTTCTTGCCATCGCTGATGATGTACGCGTCCTGCTGATCAAGCTTGCTGATCGTTTGCACAATATGCGCACGCTTCATCACATGGCAGAGGCCAAACGTGCGCGCATTGCAGAAGAAACTCTAGATATCTACGCGCCGCTTGCAGGCCGTATGGGGATGCAGGATCTGCGTGAAGAATTAGAAGATCTTGCCTTCCGCCATTTTTCGCCCGACGCCTATCAAGCGATCATTCACAGACTCGAAGAGCTGAGTGAAAAAAGCGAACCGGTGATTGAGCGGATTGAAAAAGAGCTCACACAAAAGTTATCGGCTTCTGGTATTCATGCGAGTGTCAAAGGGCGTATGAAACGCGCTTATTCGATCTGGAAAAAGATGGAGCGCAAATCGGTTTCATTTGAACAACTTTCCGATATTTTCGGGTTCCGTGTTGTTGTTGATCGGCTCGAAGATTGCTACGCAACCTTAGGCATTGTTCATACGACATGGCAGGTCGTGCCAGGACGTTTCAAAGATTACATTTCGACTTCAAAACAAAATGATTATCGCTCGATCCACACAACCGTTGTAGGTCCAGGTAAACAGCGTGTGGAACTACAAATCCGCACCGAAGAAATGGACCGCATCGCGGAATATGGCATCGCCGCTCACGCGATCTATAAGGACGGCCGCGCTTTGCCCTTATCATCGCGCGATTCTGTTGAAAGCAATGTTTATGCGTGGTTGCGCCGAACGCTTGAAACCCTATCCGAGGGCGACAGCGCCGAAGAATTTCTTGAACATACAAAACTAGAATTGTTTCACGATCAGGTTTTTTGTTTCACGCCAAAGGGACAATTGATTACCTTACCGCAAAATGCCACGCCGATTGATTTTGCTTATGCGGTTCATACCAATATCGGCGATACGGCGGTGGGTGCGAAAGTGAATGGTGTGCTCGTGCCTCTCGTTTCAACTTTGCGCAATGGTGATGAAGTAGAAATTGTACGCGCGGAAGGTCAAACACCGCCTTCTGCGTGGGAAGAAATTGTTGTCACCGGCAAAGCACGCGCCGCCATTCGTCGTGCAACGCGTGCAGCAGTCAGAAAACAATATGCAGGGCTTGGTCAAAAGATTATTGAACGCGCTTTTGAACGCATCGGTAAAGAATATACCGATCAGCGCTTGAAAGCGGTGTTGCCACGTCTTGCACGAGCCTCCCTTGAAGATGTGCTCGCCGCCGTCGGCCGGGGCGAAATGTATTCAGGCGATGTCGTCAAAGCCGTTTATCTCGATTATCGAGAAGAACAATCCGCAGGTGCTGGCGCCAATCTCGCTGAAGGCGGATGGTTTGGTATGAAGGGCGGGCAGGGGCTCGTCTTTAAAGTGCCTGGGTCTAGCGAGGGCGATGGCGGCGGGGAACTCTCTCGCGCCATTCCCATTCGCGGTATTGGCGGCGATTTGCCGGTTCAATTCTCGCCCAATGGCGGTGCGGTTCCCGGCGACCGGATCATCGGCATTTTGACTCCCGGTATTGGCATTACGATTTACCCGATCCAGTCACCCGCTTTGACGGCATTCGACGATGAGCCAGAGCGTTGGCTCGACGTGAGATGGGATATTGATGAGCGCCACCCGCAGCGGTTTCCCGCACAGTTGAATGTCACTGTCATCAATGAACCGGGGGCATTGGCGCAGGTTGCGGGTGTGATCGGCGAGAATGATGGGAATATTGACTCCATGTCACTCGCCGGAAAAACCGCTGATTATCGCGATATGGTGATCAATCTCGAGGTCTGGGACCTCAAACATTTGAATTCGATCATCAGCCAATTGAAGACCAAATCCGTGATCAGCGCGGTTGAGCGGGTGAATGGCTGACATGATGTCGGAGCGGGGATAAGGCCGCATCGGGGGCTCGAAAGCGCCTCAATTCATGCTAGAGAACGGTCCGTCGCGCGCCGAGGGAGTTGACCGCCATGACCGAAGATGAGGTACTTGCCGAATTCAGGGCAGCGGGCGCTCTGCTTGAAGGTCATTTTATCCTATCTTCCGGTTTGAGAAGTCCAGTCTTTTTGCAAAAGATGTTTGTGTTTCAAGATCCCAAACGGACGGAGCATCTCTGCCGTGCCTTGGCGAAAAAGGCAGAAGCACGTTTTGGCAAAATCGATGTTGTCGTCTCGCCTGCGGTAGGCGGCATTGTGCCGGGTTATGAAACAGCGCGGCATCTCAATGCGAAGGCGATTTTCGTCGAACGCGAAGAAGGTCGTTTTCAGTTGCGGCGCGGATTTACGATTCCCGATGATGCAAAAGTGTTGATCGTCGAAGACATCATCACTACGGGTCTATCATCACGCGAATGTATTGAATTGATCTCAAGCCTCACGAAAAATTTGGTTGGCGAAGCCTGTTTGATTGATCGTTCTGGGGGCAAGGTAGAGTTAGGCATTCCTTATGTCGCTCTGGCAACACTAGATATCCCCACTTACCCTGCTGACCAACTTCCGACTGAATTGGCGTCCATTCTCCCGATCAAGCCCGGCAGTCGGGCATTGAAAGGATAAAACGATTATGACTGTTATTCATCCCATTCGCCTCGGCCTCAATATTGATCACGTCGCCACGATCAGAAACGCGCGCGGCGGGAATAATCCTGACCCGGTGCGTGCAGCGATGCTTGCGGTTGAAAGCGGCGTTGATGGCATCACGGCGCATCTGCGTGAAGATCGCCGCCATATTCGTGATGAAGATATGGCACGCTTGAAACTTGAGATCGCAAAGCCATTGAATTTTGAAATGGCCGCTACTGAAGAAATGAAAAAGATTGCGTTACGCGTAAAGCCTCATGCGGCCTGCCTTGTGCCGGAAAAGCGCCTAGAGCGGACGACAGAAGGCGGGCTCGATGTCGTTGGTCAGCGTGATCATCTAAAACTCTTTATTGCCGAATTGAATGAGGCGGGTATTCGCGTCTCGCTCTTTATCGAGCCTGATCGGAAAGCCATTGAAACATCGCATGCGCTTGGCGCTTCAGTGATTGAATTGCATACGGGCACATATTGCGAAGCTTTCGCTCACGGGGACCATCAGCGTGCCGCTCACGAGCTTGCGCGGCTCAATGAAGGCGCAGCGATTGCTGGTGCGTTAGGGCTCGAAGTTCATGCGGGTCACGGGCTTGATTTTGCGACCGCCAAAAAGCTTGCCGAGATTTCTGAAATTCGCGAATTTAATATCGGTCACTTTATTATTGGCGAAGCGATCTTTATAGGGCTTCATCACGCAATCATGCAAATGCGTGCCGCGATTAACCAAGGCCGCACAAGGGCAAGGCCACGCTGATGATCATCGGGCTTGGTTCCGATCTCTGTGATATTCGCCGCATCGAAAAAACGCTTGAACGTTTTGGGGATCGTTTCGTTGCGCGCGTGTTTACGCCGATTGAGCAACGCAAGGCGGAGAGTCGCGCTCATCGGGCCGCTACCTATGCGAAGCGCTTTGCTGCTAAAGAAGCTTGCGTAAAAGCTTTGGGAACCGGCTTTAGTCGTGGTGTGTTTTTGAAAGACATCGGTGTTGTTAATGGACCCTCAGGCGCGCCCACGATGGCCTTAACGGGTGGAGCGGCGAAGCGACTTATGGCGCTTGTGCCGAACGACCATGATGTCAAAATTCACCTGACGCTCACGGACGAGGCTCTCCTAGCCATGGCGGTTGTTGTGATTGAAGCTTTGCCGCGTCACGCCACTTCGTCTTGATTGCGAGTCAGGGTGCCGGGGACTATAGACGGGTCGCGCGGGCTTCCTTTGTGGGATGCCATGGACGACAGACAGAAAGTTGAAATGAGATGAGCGATCTCAAAACATCGAAACAAGAAAAAGCTCAGGAGTCGGGCCTTCTTGAAACCTTCAAAGTCATTATTCAGGCGCTCTTGATCGCGGTTGTTATCCGGACTTTGTTGTTCCAGCCTTTCAATATTCCATCGAGCTCGCTTGTTCCGACATTGCTCGTAGGTGATTATCTTTTTGTCTCGAAATTTTCATACGGCTTTTCGAATCATTCTATGCCTTTCAGTCCGCCACTTTTTTCCGGCCGTATTTTCGGAAGTGAACCACAGCGCGGTGACATTGCCGTATTCAAATTGCCGCGCGATCCTTCGATTGATTACATCAAACGCGTGATGGGTCTTCCTGGTGATCGGATCCAGATGATCGACGGCATTCTTTACATCAATGGCCAGCCTGTCCCGAAACAGAAACTTGGCACAAAAGAATTGAATGCTGGAGCCGGTTATAAAGACGAAGCGATTTATTATCGTGAGACTCTTCCGAATGGGGTGAGTTATACAATTCAGGAACTCGAAAAATTCGGCAATAAGCTCGGACGCAATACATCCGCTTATGTGGTGCCTCCCGGACATTTTTTCATGATGGGCGATAATCGCGACAATTCACTCGACTCACGTGATATGTCTTCGCAAGGTGTGGGCTATGTTCCTTATGAAAATTTTGTCGGTCGCGCCGAGGTGATTTTCTTCTCGGTTGAGGAAGACTCAGCGGCATGGAAAATTTGGGAATGGCCATGGTCGGTGAGATGGTCTCGATTTTTCAACCGGATCGGATGATCGCGTGGCGGCAAAGCTCATAAGTTCCGACCTCGTCGAGTTAGAAGAGCGGATCGGATATTCTTTCAAGACGCGTTCATTGCTTGAACAGGCGCTTACCCATATCAGCGCGATTAAAGCGCCCGTAACGGCCCATGCTTATTATGAGCGGCTTGAATTTTTAGGCGACCGTGTTTTGGGATTAGCGATTGCCGAATTGCTTTATCGAAATTTTCCGAATGAGGCCGAAGGTGTCTTATCGCGGCGGCTGGCGACACTTGTTCGCAAAGAGAGCTGCGCTCAGGTTGCGGAAGGGTGGGGTGTGAGTCCCTTCATCAAATTGGGTCCCGGTGAAATGCAATCGGGCTTGCGAAAGAAGGGCGTGTTGCTCGGGGATCTGTGTGAAGCGATCATCGCGGCGATTTATCTTGATGGCGGCTATGATGAAGCGCGGCGGGTGGTCGAGAAAAGTTTTAGTCACAAGCTTCATGAAAGCGATGCCGGTCGACGAGATGCGAAATCAAGCTTGCAAGAATGGGCCTTGGGTCGCAGCTTACCGGTGCCCCATTATCGTGAAGTTAAACGTTCCGGTCCCGATCACGCACCGCTTTTCGTGATTGCGGTTGAGGTGCAAGGTTTTTTGCCCTGTGAGGCAGAGGGTCCGTCGAAACGTTTGGCGGAGCACGCGGCCGCTGAATCTTTTATGTCGCGTGAGGGCGTGGAGAGACCATAATGACTAATGAGACTCCGACACGCTGTGGTTATGTCGCATTGATCGGCGTGCCAAATGCCGGAAAATCAACACTTGTGAATGCGCTTGTTGGAGCAAAAGTTTCGATCGTTTCGCGCAAAGTGCAAACGACGCGGGCGCTTGTCCGCGGCATCGCGATGGTCGATCAGACGCAGATTATCTTCGTCGATACGCCAGGAATCTTCTCACCGAAGCGTCGCCTCGAACGCGCGATGGTTACATCCGCTTGGGGCGGTGCGGGCGAGGCCGATGCAGTCGTGCTCGTGATCGATGCGCGTAAGGGTATTGATGCGGATGTTGAAGCGCTGCTTCAATCACTAAGTGAATGGAGAAAGCCGATCCATCTTATCTTGAACAAAGTTGACCTCGTCGATCCGCCGCATCTTTTGACTTTGGCCGAAATGCTTAATAGCCGCATTGCGTTTCGTGAAACCTTCATGGTGTCTGCAACAACAGGAAGTGGTGTTGATCGCGTGCGCTCGCATTTTGCCGCTTTGATGCCCGAGGGGCCGTGGCTTTATACTGAAGATCAGGTCTCTGACGCTCCGATGCGTATGCTTGCGGCTGAAATCACACGCGAGAAATTATTTGAACGTCTGCATGATGAGTTGCCCTACCGGTCAACGGTTGAAACCGATCAATGGCAACAGCGTAAAGATGGATCTGTACGCATCGAACAAACAATTTTTGTCGAGCGCGAGAGCCAACGTATGATCGTGCTGGGTAAAGCCGGGCAGACCATCAAAGCGATTGGTGCCGCCTCACGCAAAGACATTGCCGAGGAAATCGAAACACCGGTGCATCTTTTTCTTCATGTGAAAGTGCGTGAGAATTGGTCGGATGATCCTGCGCGCTATCGCGAAATGGGTCTTGAATTTCCGAAAGAGTAAATTGCAGGGGCGGGCCTAAAGCACATGGAATGGAAGGATGATGCCATCGTGATTGGTGTGCGCCGTTTGGGCGAAGCCGATGTCATTCTTGAGGCGATGACGCGTGCGCATGGTCGTCATTTAGGCGTCGTGCGTGGTGGCCGTTCTCGTCGTTTGCAGCCGGCATTACAAGCGGGGAATGCCGTCTCTCTTTCTTGGCGTGCGCGACTTGATGAGCAGCTTGGTCATTTTGCCGTTGAGCCCATGCGTATGCGTGCGGCGTCTTTTATGGGTCAAAGACGCACACTTTATGCATTGACGACAATTGCCGCCCTTGTGCGTCTTTTGCCTGAGCGCGATCCGCATCCGTCACTCTATGACGCGCTCGAAATTATTTTGAACACAATGGATCAAGATGATCTTGCCGCGCCTTTGCTTGTGCGCTTCGAAGTGGCGTTACTTGCAGAGCTTGGTTTCGGTCTTGATCTCACAGAATGCGCGGCCACTGGCTCGAAAGATCGATTGATTTATGTCTCGCCAAAATCGGGTCGTGCGGTATGTGAAGAGGCGGGCGAGCCCTATCGTGAGCGGCTCTTTAAGCTTCCGGCCTTTCTCTTGGATCAGGCTAATGTCGGATTGCCGCAAGAAAGCGATGTCGCCGATGGTCTGGCTTTGACCGGCTATTTTCTCGAGCGTCATCTCTTCGGTGCGCGTAATCTGCCGCTTCCGGAGGCACGAGAGGCGCTTTCAACCCTCTATCGACAGGGAAAGGGCGCTAACCCTCGGTTTGAGGGGCTTCGGCTTGCCGCGAATCGGTTCTGAGGGCATCCGGACACGGGTAAAAATTGAGGTAGGTTCATGGGTAAGCGCGTCGCTCCGCCGGATGATAAGGGCATTGAGGAAATCTCGCTGAAAGATGCGCTTGAAGAGCGTTATCTTGCCTATGCGCTTTCCACCATCATGCATCGCGCATTGCCAGATGCGCGCGACGGTTTGAAGCCTGTTCATCGGCGTCTCCTTTACGCGATGCGTTTGTTGCGTTTGGATCCGGGTCAGGCCTTTAAGAAATGCGCGCGCGTTGTCGGCGACGTGATTGGTAAATATCATCCGCATGGTGATCAATCGGTCTATGATGCACTCGTGCGTCTCGCGCAGGATTTTGCGGTTCGCTACCCGCTTGTTGATGGTCAAGGCAATTTCGGAAATATCGACGGCGATAATCCGGCTGCGATGCGTTACACTGAAGCGCGTCTCACAGAAGTCGCCCGTTTGCTTCTTGAAGGTCTCGATGAGAATGCAGTTGATTTTCGTGAGACTTATGATGGTTCGGAAGAAGAGCCGCTTGTTTTACCCGCTGCATTTCCCAATCTTCTCGCCAATGGTTCGCAGGGTATTGCGGTGGGTATGGCGACATCCATTCCCCCGCATAATGCCGCTGAACTTTGTGATGCCGCGATTTATTTGATCGCGCATCCGAAAGCGACCACGGATCAGATTCTCACTTTCGTGCCAGGGCCCGATTTTCCAACAGGCGGTGTGATTGTTGAATCACGCGAGTCGATTGCGGAGACATATCGCACGGGGCGAGGTTCGTTCCGCGTTCGTGCAAAATGGACGAAGGAGGATCAGGGGCGCGGATTGTGGTCAATCATCGTGACCGAAATTCCTTATATGGTACCGAAATCTCGTCTCATCGAAAAACTTGCCGAATTGATTAATGAGCGGAAATTGCCATTCCTTGCCGATGTGCGTGATGAATCGGCAGAAGATATTCGCATTGTTATCGAGCCGCGTGCGCGCACCTTTGATCCAGAAATTCTGATGGAGTCACTCTTCAAGCTCACCGAGCTTGAAGCGCGTGTGCCGATGAATATGAATGTGTTGACTGCAGGTCTGGTGCCACGTGTGCTCGGCCTTGCGGATGTTTTGCGTGAATGGCTCAATCATCGCCGTGATGTGTTGGAGCGTCGATCGCGTCATAGTCTGTCACAGATTGACAAACGTATTGAAATTCTCAAAGGCCTATTGATCGTCTATCTCGATCTTGATCGTGTGATCAAAATTATCCGTGAGAAAGACGATCCGAAAGCCGAACTCATCAAAGCCTTCAAATTGAGTGATGTTCAAGCGGAAGCGATTTTGAACACGCGGTTGCGTTCTTTGCGCAAATTGGAAGAGATGGAACTCAAGCGCGAATTTGAAACGCTTACCGAAGAGAAGGCTCAGATTGAATCGCTTCTGGCTTCGCCGGATAAGCAATGGAAAGCGATTTCCTGGCAAATTCGTGAAGTGAAAAAGAGCTTTGGTCCCGATACAAAAATCGGCAAGCGTCGCTCGGCTTTTGCAGAAGTGCCTGAGAATGGTACTGTTGATCTAACCGAAGCGATGGTCGAGCGTGAACCGCTTACTGTTGTGTTGTCCGAGAAGGGCTGGATCCGCGCGCTAAAAGGTCATGTTACGGATTTGGGTAATCTACAGTTTAAAGGCGATGATGGGCTGAAACTGAGTTTCCATACCGAAACAACATCAAAGATCCTTGTCTTCGTTACAAGCGGTAAAGTTTATACGCTTGATGCTTCTAAGCTGCCGGGCGGACGCGGCTTTGGTGATCCTGTTCGCTTGCTCGCCGATATTGATGAAGGCGCGGAGATTATCACTGCTTGGCCGCACAAAGTGGGCGAAAAATTATTGTTTGCTTCATCGGTCGGGCGCGGTTTCATCGCTCTTTCAGATGACACGATTGCGAATACACGCAAAGGGCGGCAAGTGCTGAACCTAGATGATCGTGAAACCGCGCGCTTTGTTGTGCCGGTTGAAGGTGATCATGTAGCCGCGATTGGAGAGAATCGCAAATTGCTCTGCTTCCCGCTGTCGCAAATGGTCGAGATGGCGCGCGGTAAAGGTGTTCGGATTCAAAAATATAAAGATGGCGGCATGGCCGATATCAAGACCTTCAAATTGTCGGAAGGTCTCACATGGAAAGATACTGCAGGCCGCACATGGACAGTCGGCAAGCCTGATATCAAGGAATGGATTGGTAGCCGTTCTGATGCGGGGCGTTTACCGCCCAAAGGCTTCCCGAAAGCGAATAAATTTTCGGCTTGAGCTTTTAAAAATTGATTTACGTGTCGGAGTAACGTTCGGCACGTGCCCACCCATTTGTGCCTAAACGCTCTTGCGGCAAGAAGCGGGCTTTATATGCCATCTTGCGTGACCCCGGTATCCAATAGCCGAGATAGAGATAGGGCAATCCGCGTTTGCGCGTGCGCTCGATATGATCGAGGATCATATAGGTGCCGAGACTGCGTTGGTTTTCTTCAGGATTATAAAAAGAATAAACCATCGACAAACCGTCCGATAGAACATCTGTCAAAGCGGTTGCGAGAAGCGGACCTGTTGCATGTCCGAAAAATCCGGGCTCGGTGCTGCGACGCCGATATTCGACAAGCTCTGTATCAACATGGGTGTCCTCAATCATCAGCGTGAAGTCGAGGAAATTCATGTCGATCATGCCGCCTTCCGTATGCCGAGCGGAAAGATATGAGCGGAACAAACCATAATGCTCAGCACTTGCGGTGTTTGGAACTTCCGTCCCCATCAAATCGCCGTTGCGCTCGAGAACGCGGGCGAGATTGCGTGAGGGGGTAAATTCATCGACCGGCACCCGTACCGAAACGCAGGCTGAGCAGCGTTCACATGCAGGCCGATAGGCAATCGTTTGGGAACGGCGAAATCCGGCTTCGGAGAGGAGGTTATTGAGGCTTTTCGCCCGACGGCCAATCAGATGGGTAAAGACTTTCCGCTCCATCTGGCCCGGGATATAGCCGCAGGGGCTCGGCGCCGTCATGAAGAACTGGGTCGGGTCCTGCGCTTGATTTGTCATCCGGTGGTCCGTGATCGATTTCTTATCCTTACCCTGCTTAGATGATAGGCATGAGTCACTCTTCCGTGCAATCGCTTTGGGTAAGTCGACTCCTTTGTCGCAGGGGACTAGCCAGCACGCTTAAGGATTTTCTATTATGCAGCTTAACGAGATTTAGGCGGGAAGGCCCTCGCATATGATTGAGAATAGTCTTCGGGTCGGAATCGTGGCTTTGGTGTCCTTGTTTGTGGCGTCCTGTGCCACAACCCCAACACCGCAATCATCTGTCTCAGGAGGCGTCGCTGACGTTTCCTATGAAGCCATGGGCCTCGTAAATTCCTTCCGTGCTCAAAACGGACTTGGCCCTGTGAGTGTCAATTCCGCTGTTGTTGAAGCAGCGCGCTATCAGGCGGTCGCGATGGCCTCGCGCGATGTGCTGTCTCATGCAGTGGCGGGTGACTTCACAACGCGCATGAACAATGCCGGCTTTACCTATGCACTTGCTACTGAAAATGTTGGCGCGGCAGATCGAAGCGTCGCCGACTCAATCAATGCATGGATCCGGTCTCCCCGTCATCGCGAGAATATGCTGATGAGAGAGGCCAAATATATGGGTATGATTAGGGCCAGCGCGCCGGGCTCACGCTATCGGACTTATTGGGCGCTCATCCTTACATCAGCTGAGGCGGGTTCGGGTCCAAAAATGATCTATAGCTCCGGCAAATCGGGCAAAGGAAAAGTGGGAACGCCATTTGAAAATGACGGCGTCCAGATTTTTTTCACGTCGCATTGACGGACCGCGCGATCCTAGCGCGCGAGCATCTCTGCAACCCGGGGCGCAAAGTAAGTGAGAATGCCATCTGCACCCGCGCGTTTGAAGGCGAGTAGACTTTCAAGCATGGCGCGGTCGCCATCAAGCCAACCATTCTTTGCCGCTGCCATGATCATCGCATACTCGCCCGAGACCTGATAGGCGAAGGTCGGAACGCCGAAATGTTCGCGCACCCGGTGGACGATATCGAGATAGGGCATGCCGGGTTTCACCATCACCATGTCGGCACCTTCTTCGAGATCAAGCGCCACTTCTCTGATGGCTTCTTCGCCATTAGCCGGATCCATCTGATAGGTCCGTTTGTCGCCCACCAAAGTTGCTGAGGTTCCAATCGCGTCGCGGAAGGGGCCATAAAAGGCCGAGGCATATTTCGCGGCATAGGCCATAATCTGAACGGCCTCATGACCGTGATCATCTAGAGCCGCCCTTATGGCTCCCACGCGGCCGTCCATCATATCGGAGGGTGCGATGATGTCTGATCCTGCTTCCGCCTGAACCAATGCCTGACGGGCAAGCTGGAATACAGTCTCATCATTCAGAATGGTTTCGCCCGAGAGCAAGCCGTCATGGCCATGGCTTGTATAGGGATCAAGCGCAACGTCCGTCATCAAACCAATTTGAGGCGCGACCTTTTTGATCGCGCGACAAGCCTGACAGACAAGATTATTGGAATTGAGCGCTTCGCTTCCTGTGGCGTCACGCTTTGCCGGATCCGTATAGGGAAAGAGCGCGATGACCGGAATGCCGAGCTTGGCGGCTTTTTCAGCATCCTGAGCCGCTTCATAGACGCTCAACCTTTCAACGCCCGGCATGGAGGCGACAGGCACGCGCTGATTGACGCCATCGACGATAAAAATTGGCCAGATGAGATCATCCGTGGTCAAGCGGTTCTCGCGAACCAGCCGACGCGACCATTCCGCTTTCCGGTTCCGACGAGGGCGATGAGGCAAAATCATGCGCGCAGAGTCGCGGGACGCCATGGTTACACACTCCAATCCCATCTATTTCTTGTCTTGAGAAGAGCTTTTACCATCGCCTCGGTTGTCTTCGGAAGAGGATGAGGCGATATTTCTTGTCGAATTATCGGACCCGTTTTGCCCCCTCATTGGGGCTAAAGGCATAAAACGACCCATGGCCATCCACCTCGATGTTTCGCAAACAAAGCTGCATTTTGTCCTTGAGGTCGCTTATCGGATTTTGGCGGTTGTCTGGCTGATAAAGGGGTTTTGGGCTTGGGCAGACCTGACAGGCGTCCTTGGCTCCGGTCTCCATCTGTCGAAGACCGATTTTGATGCCGATTTGTCGATGGCTTTGATTTTTGCGATCCTTGATCTGATCGCGGGCGTTTCATTGTGGATGTCCTGGCGATGGGGCGCAGGCGTCTGGTTTCTTGTTGCCACCGCTTATGGTCTTTTGGCCATCGCGGCGCAGTCGGATTTTGGCAGCAAGTTTTTGGGCGTTTTAACGCTCGCTCTTGTCGTTATTCATCTGATGCGGATCTTTTTTGTTCGGGCACAGCCTGAAAAGCGGCTCACAATCGTTTGAAATTCATTTCATCCATTTTTAGTTATTGGTTTTTCCTCCCGCTTACCCTTTTCAAGGTAAGGTTTTCTTAGGGACAAAAATTAATTCGTCTTTTACGAGTATTCTCATATTCCCTAGCGTCAAAATTATATTACGTTTAGGAATTAAAGGGGATGATCTCCGATGAATAAGATGGTCAAGATTTCTGTAAATGACGCTTCGGTGAAGGGGCTGGGGGCTGCAGCGCCTGTTTATCTTGAATCGCTTTCGCTCGTCGAAAGACTTCACTGGGGACTGCTTGACGTGGTCAAGGATGAGTTTGACCGTCGCGGCCGTTCGGACATCAATCCGATTCAGGCTTTGCTGCTTTTCAATATTGGCGACAAAGAGCTCACCGCAAGTGAATTGCGTTCACGCGGCTATTATCTCGGCTCCAATGTCTCCTACAACGTCAAGAAATTGATTGAGATGGGCTATCTCTCGCATGAAAGATAGCGTGTGGATCGGCGGTCTGTAAGGATCCGTCTGACCGAAAAGGGACGCCAAATCCACGACATCGTGCAAGGGCTTTATTCTAAACATACCCGCACGGTGGAACGGGTAAGGGGCATCAATCAGCCTGAATTTCGCTCCGCTAATGCCATTTTGATGAGGCTCGAGCGCTTTTTCAGCGATAATGTGAAATATCGGCTTTAAGAACGAGACTTTTTCTTCGTCATCAAATTGCCAAAACTCGGGCGCTATAGAGGCATCTCAAAAGCGTTGTTACAGGAATCATTAACGCGGCTTTGCGATCATGAATGTGTTTTGGGTTTGGGATTTTGATGATGGTTCGTTCTTTCGGGGTTTCCCGTCGTGATTTTTTACGCGGCTCGACCGCTTTAGCCGCAATAGCCTTCGGTGCTGGTTCTGCTTTCGCGCAGGACATGATGGACGATACTGGCGATCAGGCCGAGTGGGTGCAAAGCTATGACGCCGCCACATCAAAGACACTTGACCGTTCGACGGCACCCTTGCTCTCCCCAGGCACAGTCGCGGCGACCGAAGCGGCGATTGAAAAATTCAAATTGTTCATTGCCAAGGGTGGCTGGCCGCTAGTTCCGACTGTACCGTTAAAGCTCGGGATGCAAGATCCTGCTGTTATTGATCTCAGAAAAAGATTGATGGCGTCTGGTGACCTTGATCTTGAAGCCGGTCTTTCCGATGTGTTCGACTCTTTCGTTGAAACTGGTGTGAAGCGTTTTCAAGAACTGCATGGCTTGCGTCCCTCCGGTCTTGTCACGCGCCAAACGATTACCGCTTTCAACATTCCAGCCGATGTTCGCCTCAAGCAGCTTGAAGTGAATCTCGTAAGGCTCCGCTCTTACGCTTCTAATCCGGGTAAGAGATTTGTAACCGCCAATATTCCGGGCGCGCTCGTTGAAACGGTTGAGGACGGTATTGTTCAAACGCGCCATGCGGCAGGCGTTGGTAAGATTGATCGTCAATCGCCGATCATGACCACGCGCGTGATCGACATTAACTTCAATCCGTTCTGGACGGTGCCGGCGTCGATCATAAAAAGAGATCTTATTCCGAAAATGCAGGCCAATCCTAATTACCTGACCGAGAACAAGATCAGAATTTTCACCAAAGACGGAAATGAAATCCAATCCAGTCAGGTGAACTGGAAGACGGATGAGGCAACGCGTTATCAATTCCGCCAAGATCCGGGTGGCGAATTCAATTCGCTTGGGTTTGTGCGCATCAATATTGCCAATCCTTACGGCGTGTATATGCATGACACGCCCGCAAAGGGTATCTTCGGTGATGATTTCCGCTTTGTATCATCGGGCTGTATGCGTGTGCAGAATGTACGTGATTATGTGGAATGGTTGCTCAAAGACACACCCGGTTGGGCGCGCGAACAAATCGACGAAGCGATCCAATCGGGTCAGCGTGTCGATGCGAAATTGGCTAAACCCGTTCCTGTCTTTTGGGTTTATATTACCGCATGGGCGACGCCTAGCGGCCTTATTCAATTCCGCGATGATATTTACAACAAAGACGGTTTAGGGCAGGTGCCTTTGGTCACAACGGTAAAAGCGACCGAAGAATAATCATTCCTCCGGCGTCGTTGTGCCCTGACGTTTTAGAATTCGTCCTACATCAGGTGTGACGACAGGATCGTCGAAACTGCCTGTCACTGTGTAAGGCAGAATGGCTGGTGCAGTGCCATTTTCTGGATCGGGACCTGTTGCAATTCCTTCAAGCGTTAAGCGCCGTTCGCCGATATTCACTTGCCCTGTCATCGTCATGCCATTGGGCGGAAAAATCATTTCCGCTTTATCGAGTGTGGCATTTCCATTTTGAATTGCAGCACTCATATGAAACCGATCAAAATCGGTCTTGCCACCTTTCATATCGCGAATGGCGGATAGGGGGCGCGTCTCAATTCGTTTGAGGATCGCCGCGAGATTGGCGCCATTCATTGTACCATTGCTGATCGTCAGATCGGTGGTGCCCGAAAGCGCTTTCATTATCGCGTCTGCCGTGCGACCTTGCGATTCAAATTCGAATTTGCCTTCCGTTGTACCTTCGATCTTTCTCATATCCATGAGAGCGAGTGTCGCTTGCGCCAAATCGATGTTATCGAAGCTGCCATGAAGGGTTAAACGATAACCTTCATCCTCAGGTTTGATTGACACTTTTCCTTTTGCTGATCCTTGAAAAAGTTTTGAGCCGCCTAAAGTCAGATCAAGTGCGCGGTCTTTGGCTAAAATTGAAACGGCAAGATTGGCAATCCGCACAATGCCCAGGTTAACGCGTTCTGCTGAAAACCGGACATCGAAATCTTGTTCCGGTGTGAGACCATTCGAAAGCGGTTCTGTTTTCCATCCTTGCGCTTGCTTCGGCCACAGAGGTGATAAAAACTCAGTGACGTCCATGTCACCCGCAGAGAGACTCCCAAAAATGAGCGGACGCTGATTAGCAATGTCGAGACCGATGCCGCCTTTCATTTCAATCTTGCCGAGGGTGAGCGCGGCCTCGCGAATGGCGATGCGCTCACTCGTAATTTCTGCCGCGCCTTTAACCGCCAGGGGTGTCGCGAAGGTCAAAGGCGGATCTATGTCGAGCCATTTGCCGAAGCGATCAATCGCCTTGATGGCAAGATCGATTGTGCCTGCAAAATGAAGTTCAGGCGTTGTCGCCAAAGCGCCGTCGAGACTGATCGTCACGGGTGCGCTTTTGATGAGAATTGTCGACGCTTTGTTTCCAGTTTTTGGATCGACGGGATCGATCCGAGCGCTCACATCGACGGCCTCGCTTTTCCATGGCAGGCGAAGATCGAAATCGATCCGCCCCGCTTTGGTGATCGACAAATCCGCGTCAAATTTTTCGACGAAAGAGAGGGGCGCTTCGGCGGCCACTACAATTCTCCCCGAGCGTATGGCGATCGCCTCGATCGGGGTTTGTTGGATTGAGTCCGCAGCGCCGAGCGCGCCGGTTAAAAGCGCAAGCGCATTTTGGCGCGTCTCGGGAAGGACCGATGGTGGCAGTGTGATCACGGGATCATTGACTGTAAGGCTTGATCCGGAAAGACCCCCTGACAAAAAAGTCACAAGGCTAACCGGCACTGAAGCCTGCTGCGATTTTATCAAAAATCTGTTTTTCTTAGATATATTTAAATTAGAAATCTGAAGTGTTGGACGAGGTAAGATCGACAAAGAAGCGGAGAGATCAAGCGTCACATCTGGGCCAAGAAATCCGATCAAAGTCGGTCGGATCAAGCGGCCGGCGCGTTCGCCATCGACCGGAACCGAGATCAGGCTGCCGACGCCAATCAGGACGAGGAAGAGAAGGGCCGTAATGCCGAGGCGTCGTGCCTGTCGCTTGATGTCAAAGGGGTGCATTGTGGGCGACTATCTTTTTCCTGAACCAAACTCGGTATACATCGGCCGGTGAGATACCGGAAGCGAGGGGTCACACTCGCTTCTGGATAACGAGGGAGGCGGATGATGCGGCAGGAACCACTTTGGCAACCGCGACCGGAAGCGGCGGCGACGAGCGCGATGGCCGAATTCCGGGCCTTTTTCGCAGCCCGCCTCGGCCGTACATTTGCGGATTACCCAGCTCTTCATCACGCTTCAGTTGAGGAACGGGGAGAATTCTGGTCGGCGCTTTGGGATTTCTGCGGCGTGATCGGCGAGAAGGGAACGGTTTTGCTGGGTGAGGACCGGATGCCGGGCGCCGCGTTTTTCCCAAACGCGCGGCTCAATTATGCGGAAAATCTCCTCCGTGATGCCGATGACCGCGAGGCCATCGTGTTTCGGGCGGAGGATCGCGTCGAGAAGCGCATGACCAGGCGCGAGCTTCTTAAAGCGGTTGGATCGGCGCAACGCTTTTTGAAATCCAAAAATGTCGGAGTGGGAGATCGCGTTGCGGCAATGCTGCCCAACTGCCCTGAGGCCATCGTCATGATGCTCGCCACTTCATCCCTTGGCGCGATCTGGTCTTCATGTTCGCCGGATTTCGGCGTGCGCGGTGTGCTTGATCGTTTCTCGCAAATCGAGCCGAAGGTTTTTCTTTGTTGTGATGGATACTTCTATAACCGGCAACGTCTTTCGATTCGCGACAAATGCGCGGAAATTTTGAACGCTCTTCCGTCGGTCAAAGCCAGCCTGGTGATTGATCTGATTGGCGAGTCAAAAGATGTAGCATCATCGTTGGTCGATGCTGTTGCTTATTTAGACATGATGTCTGTTGCTTCAGATGAACCCATTCATTTTGAAAGGCTCGCTTTTAATCATCCGCTGTTCATTTTGTTTTCATCAGGCACAACCGGCATTCCGAAATGCATCGTTCATGGTGCGGGCGGCACACTACTTCAACATTTGAAAGAACATCGTCTTCATTCCAATAATGGTGAGAAAGATCGTGTATTCTATTTCACGACCTTAGGGTGGATGATGTGGAACTGGCTTGTTTCGGCCTTGGCGTGCCGATCAACTTTGGTCCTCTTTGACGGATCACCTTTTGCGCCGCGCTCCAATGTTCTTTTTGATTACGCGCAACAAGAGCGTGTGACATTTTTTGGTACCTCGGCAAAATATCTTGACTCATGTCGTAAGCTCGAATTGAAACCTTTAGAGACGCACGATCTCAAAACGCTTCGCACTGTGGCGTCGACAGGATCACCGCTTGCAGCTGAAACTTTTGAATGGGTCTATCAATCAATCAAAAGCGATGTTCATCTCGCCTCGATTTCGGGCGGCACCGATATTGTTTCCTGTTTTGTACTCGGTGATCCGAATTCACCTGTTTACGCGGGTGAGATTCAAAGACCGGGCCTCGGCATGGCGGTCGATATATTCGATGATGACGGAAAGGCGCTCGCATCCGGCAAGGGCGAGCTTGTATGCAAAAAAGCGTTTCCTTCGATGCCGGTTTCTTTTTGGAATGATCCTGAAGGAAAAAAATATCGCGCCGCCTATTTCGAGCGTTTTCCCGGACTATGGCATCATGGTGATTTTGCTGAATGGACTCCTCATGGCGGTTTCATTATCCATGGTCGATCCGATACGACGCTCAATCCCGGTGGTGTGCGCATTGGAACCGCTGAAATCTATGCGCAAGTCGAACAGATTCCCAACATCATTGAAGCGCTCGCCATCGGGCAGGATTTTGCCGGTGACGTACGCGTGATCTTATTTGTGCGTTTGCGTGAAGGCATTGAGCTTTCAGCAGCGCTTGAAGACCGTATTCGCAAACAAATACGCAACGGCGCGAGCCCCCGTCACGTGCCGCAAAAAATCATTGCGATCGAGGATATTCCCAGAACCAAATCCGGCAAGATCACTGAGCTCGCGGTACGCGATGTTATTCATGGTCGCGATGTCAAAAATCGCGAGGCGCTTGCGAACCCCGAAGCGCTCGATCTTTATCGCGATCTTGAAGCCTTAAAAAATTAATCAGGCCGGCATGGCTTGTTTGGTGCGCACGGCTGGGCGACGCTCGGGTAAAGACGGATCAGTCCAATTAGGAGTTTGGCCGATCAGGAGATCAAGAAACGGAATCGCATAATCGGGATTGTCGCGAATGTTTTCGCGAATACTTTGCCATACGCGGCGATCACGGCTTGCTTCCGTGAGCGTTGGCGCGCCGTCAAAATCCTGTCTCAACACGGAAAGTGCCACGCCCAGACAATAGCTCGCATAGACAGAGCCTTCCGGCCATTCTACTAAAATCGGATCATCGCTTTTGCCGGAATTTGAAATCATCAAAGGTTCATGGCGGAATAATTCTGCTAACATGCGACCGGCCGCATAACAGACAAAATCACGACGATCCGCTTCAGCGATTTCACGTGTGACATGAAAATTATCAACCCAAGCTAAAAAGGCGGCATGAAGTTTTGCGCGGTCAGTGCGGCTTGTCATTCCCGTATTTTCGAGACGAAGAGCGAGATTGCGTCGAAACGACTCTTCAAAAAATCTCAACTCGCGCACGCGATGGCGTATATCTTCTTCGCGCGTCAACTCGAGAAGGATCGGCAAATCCATGTCAAGTCTCAACAAGATGGGGTGCAAGGCGTTTTAATTCGGCGGCGAGCGCGGTCAAAGGATCAAATCCATTCATGATCGCGTCGAAAATACCTTGTCGCAATGTAAGGATTTCTGCTGCGAGATCGAGCGCGCCGATGACAGCCGCCGAGTCCGAAGGCGTGGAGAGCGTGAGCATGGCTTCCGCCAAAGAGAGCGCCGCAAAAATACGAAGTGGTAATGCTTGATCATTGGACGCAGCAATTGCGCCCGATGCCGCAAGCCGTAAAGCTTGATCTGCCAATCGAGTGAAGTCGGCATCTGCCTCTGATGATGAAGTAGACGATGCTGTCTCCGCCCATACGCGTGCGATAGGGCGTTCAAGCAAGAGGTGATCACCATAACCCATGCGTTTTATGAGATAGCGTGTGGCTTGATAGCGCGCTTGCACATAGGCTGCACGGTCGGTCTCACGACCATCGACCAAAGCGAGAAGCGCTTCATCGGTTTGCGGGTCGATCACGTCACGCGCGAGAGCCGAGCCGAATTTCGCAGCTTTGCGTGCCTCACGCACGAGTTCGGCAGCCAGCGCCAAAGGCGAAAGGCCCATCGGAAAGGATTGGCTCATGTCGTGAGACATGGTTTCTAGGTCTCGTGTCGGATCGAATTTCTTGAGCTCATGCCGCAAGCCACGCAATATGTCTTTGACGAGGCGGGGCGCCTCTTCAAACATGTCGGGGAAGGACAATCGGGACCCATCATCGAGTCGGGGCATGGACAAAACTCACAGTGTTCTTAGATCCTGGATCGCGCATCATTTTAGCGATCTTCGCAATTCAACGCATCTATTGAAATTGATATGGGATTTGGCTGGGGGACCTGGATTCGAACCAAGATTAACGGAGTCAGAGTCCGCTGTTCTACCGTTGAACTATCCCCCAACAGGACCGCATCACACGGGTTTCGCGCGCGAAATCCTAATGGTCGAGCGCTGTTTAGCGAAACCGCTGAATAATGACAAGCCAAGCCGGTCTGGATGACAAAAAATTCACGTGCTCATGGTGAACGGCTCTGCCATAAGGGCTAACTTTCATCATTCTGCGTTTTTCCTCCTTGGTGAGTCATTGCCCGATGATCCGCGTCTGCCCAGTAAAAATTCCGTGCATTCTGGCCCTTTTGACTTTGCTCGCGAGCTCTCACGCTGTTTTTGCCCAGCAAAGCGGCGCGCCTCAGGGCGGCGCTCCGGCGGGCGGCGCGGTGCAAAGGGTCTTTCCTGTCCTTTTGGGCGCTTCGAAAAGGGAAGCAGTGCCGGTTCAATTTGAGACGATTGGAACCGTGCAGCCAGCGGCCTCGGTCACTTTAAGGCCGCGGGTTGAGGGACAAATTCTTGAAATTCTCTTTGCCGATGGCGCGCTTGTGAAAGCCGGTGACGTCCTTGTTCGCCTCGACTCGCGCGGTATTGATGCGCAAGTGCGACAGGCCGAAGCCACGATTCAACGCACGACCGCGCAGCTCGAGCAGGCGCAACGCGATGTGAGCCGTAATGAGGCGCTGGCGGCGAATGAATTTGTGTCCAAGGTCAATCTTGAAAATGCAAAGACACAAGTTGCCGCCTTAACCGCGCAGCTCACCTCTGATCGCGCGGCGCTTGATAATCTACGCGTGACGCAAAGCTATTACACGATCTCCGCACCGATCAGCGGGCGCGCGGGTGTTGCCGGACTGAAGCCCGGTAACATCGCCAAGACGGGCGATGGCAGCGTCCCTTTCACAATTATCAACCAGATTTCACCAATCTATGTGGCCTTTAGCACACCTCAAAGGTTCTTGCCGGATCTTAAAGCCGCATTTGGAAATGCCGGTTCAAGCGTTGAAGCAACCATTCAGGGTGTGG
>VGCJ01000002.1 GCA_016870035.1 Alphaproteobacteria bacterium | reverse complement strand
TTTGGCAGATATTATCGATCAATCTTTCAAAAGCGATGCGCGTCGGGCTTTAGATGCCGCGCGCGAGAGATTGCGTGAAGCGCTTGATCAAAAGGCAGACAAAGACACGACACAAGAACGGCTCAAAGAGTTTCGTGAAGCACTTGATCGTTATCTCGAAGACTATACGAAACGAGCACTGAAACAAAAGCCGCAGCCTCAGCCGCCTATGGCACAAACGAAGCCGTTGCGGCAAAAAGATTTGAATGCGCTTCTTGATCGCATAGATGAGCTGTTGAAGAAAGAAGGGAACATCGATCCCCTCTTTCAGTCACTTGAGTCATTGCTCGACTCTTTGCAAGCGGGCGAAACCAATCCGCAAATCGGCGAAGGCTATCCTTCAGAATCGCTCGATAATGATCTTGATCGTTTGACGCGCGATCAGCAAAAGCTTCGTGACGAGACTTTCCGTGATTCGAATGAAGACGGACCTTCAAATCAGGATGCATTGAAAAATCAACAACAAGGACTTCGCGAGTCGCTCAAGCAATTGAAAGAGGCTTTAAAGAAAAATGGATTACCGAGCGATCAGGCCTTTGACGACGCCGAACAAGCGATGCGTGATGCGGAGTCTGCGCTTGGTCAAGGCGATGGACGCAACGCTGTGCGTCAACAAGAGCAAGCGGTAAAATCCTTGCGACGGGGCGCGAAAGCGCTTGCGGAAGCCCGTGATCAGAATGGTGATGGACAAGGGCGCCCCAGATCGATGACAGGTCGTAACGGAACCGGCACACAAAAAGATCCTTTCGGACGCGAGATTGGAAAAGGTACAGCTGATGAAGATCTCAATCAGGATTATCGTGCGGGTTCTGGAAGAAACAATAAATTTCTCGATATTCTGAAGGAGCTTCGATCCCGTTCGGGCGATCCGTCGCGGCCGCTTGAAGAGCGCGATTATCTTAAACGCTTGCTTGAACTTGATTCGCGCCCGTGAAGAGACGGCAGAAAGTAACAAGTAAAGGTCCTCATGCTCCGACGTTTATATGATTGGGTTGTCGCGCTTGCGGATCGCCGAAGCGCACCTTGGGCGCTGGGACTTGTCGCCTTTTCGGAGAGCTCAGTTTTCATAGTACCGCCTGATGTGCTGCTCGCGCCAATGGCGCTTTCGCGGCCCGATTTCGCTTGGCGTTATGCATTCATTTGTACTTTAGGTTCGGTTACTGGCGGTATTGTTGGCTATCTCATCGGCCATTTGCTTTTCGATACTGCCGGCATGTGGATCCTCACGCTTTACGGTTATGCTGACAAAGTCGAAACGGTGAAAGAAGCCTACGCGCATTATGGCGCTGCGCTCATTTTGCTCAAAGGCTTAACACCCATCCCCTATAAGCTTGTATGCATTGTCTCAGGCTCGCTTGATTATAATTTCCCGCTTTTTGTTCTGTTATCTGTCATCACACGTGGTGCACGCTTTTATATTCTTGCAGGACTCCTGAATAAATTTGGTGACCCGTTGCGACATTTTATTGAAAAGCGTTTAGGGCTCGTTTTAAGTGTTGTCGCAATACTCACCGTTCTTGGCATTATCGCTGCCGCAAAACTTGCTTGATGGGATTGTCTTTGATGGTCGCGCGCTCTTGGAACCTGACTTACTTCACCGCTCTGATTGTGGCGCTCGGGTCATTAGCCATCATTAGTGGCGCGTGGTTCATTGAATTAGGCCTTGGTATCAAACCATGTCATCTCTGCCTCATTGGTCGATTGCCCCATTATTTTGGAATTCCGGTTGCCGCAGTCGCTGTTGTTCTTGCGCGCTCGGGCAACCAACTTCGACTCGCACGCACATTGCTCGTTCTCACTGCGGCAATCTATCTCATAGGCACGGGCATCAGCATCTATCATGCCGGTGTTGAATTCGGCGTATTTCAAGGACCAACAGATTGCACAGGCACACTCTCGCAACCTGAGTCGGTGAATGATTTTTTGAAACAGCTTGATACGGTCAAAATCGTGCGTTGCGACGAAGTGGCAATGCGTATTTTTGGTTTATCACTTGCCGCTTTGAACGCAATCATTTGCTTCGGCTTGACCTTTATTGCATCCCTAGGTGCGCAAGGCCGCCGTTGAGTTTTTACGCTTACGGTTCGAGTTCTGAATCCCAATAGAGATAATCGAGCCAGCTCTCATGCAAATAATTGGGTGGGAACAAACGCCCATTCTGATGCAGATCGAAAACAGTTGGCGCATAAGGTTGTTGGCGCGGATACATTTTCACTTGACTCGGCAATTTGTCACCTTTTGAAAGATTGCAAGGCGAACAAGCCGCGACAACATTTACCCATTCGGTCTGACCGCCTTTTGAGCGCGGGATGACATGATCAAAGGTCAGTTCTTCACGCGCACCACAATATTGGCAGGCGAAACGATCACGCAAAAACACATTGAACCGTGTGAAGGCCGGGCTGCGTGAAGGCGGGATGTAGGATTTGAGCGAGACGACCGAAGGCAGGCGGAATTCCGCGCCGGGGCTGCGGATGGTCTTGTCGTAAAAAGAAACGATGTTCACGCGCTCAAGGAAGACGGCCTTGATCGTGTCCTGCCAGTTCCACAAAGACAGCGGATAGTAACTCAAGGGCCGATAATCGGCATTGAGCACCAGCGCCGGACAGGCTTCCGGCGATACGGGTGGCGAAACATGGATCGTCACCGGACCAGCTCCTCCTCCAATCGAAAAGATCGAATCTTAGCGATAGGGATAGTCTAATGGTCCTGTGTCAGGATTGTGAAGCCCTGATTTTGTGGTTTTGATGCCGATTAAGGGACACTCAGCGCGTCGGGACCGGAGTCTCGCTGCGATAGTCGTAAAAGCCGCGTCCGACTTTGCGGCCAAGCCAGCCTGCTTCGACATATTTTACGAGCAGCGGACAGGGGCGATATTTAGAATCGGCGAGCCCCTCATGGAGGGCCTGCATCACCGAGAGGCAGGTATCGAGACCGATAAAATCGGCAAGCTGTAGCGGGCCCATCGGATGATTGGCGCCAAGCCGCATCGCCGTATCAATCGCTTCGACCGACCCCACACCTTCGTAAAGTGTATAGATCGCCTCATTGATCATCGGCAGCAGAATACGGTTGACGATGAAGGCCGGAAAATCTTCAGCCACCGTGATCGTCTTACCAAGTTTTTCGATATAGACGCGCGCCGCTTCGAAGGTCGGATCCTCGGTCGCGATGCCGCGAATGAGTTCGACAAGTTGCATTTTCGGCACCGGATTCATGAAATGAATGCCGATAAAGCGATCCGGCCGATCGGTTGCCGCTGCCAAACGGGTAATCGAAATCGATGACGTGTTAGTCGCCAACATCGTCTTTGGTGAAAGCGCTTTCGAAACAGAACCGAAAATCTTGCGCTTGACCTCTTCATTCTCGGTCGCGGCCTCAATCACGAGATCGCATTCGTTGAAGTCGGAATAATCCGCAGCCGATGAAATGCGACCGAGAACGGCTTGTCGTTCGGGATCCGTCATCGTGCCTTTGCTGACAAGGCGCGCGAGATTGCCATTGATCGTCGCAAGACCCGCCGCAATCCGATCGGCGCTCACATCATGAAGTCTGACGGACAAGCCGGCCTGCGCGCTCACTTGCGCAATGCCGGAACCCATTTGACCCGCACCAATGATGCCTACGGTTTCGATCGAAACACTCATCGTCTTCTTACTCCGCGCATCGACCCTGTCATTGACGCTAGGCTAGCATAGGCAAATTCTTTTGCCTAACCGACTTTTGCAAGCTCTTGGTCGAGCTCTGGCAGCGCCGTGAAGAGATCCGCAACCAGTCCGTAATCAGCAACCTGGAAAATCGGCGCTTCTTCATCCTTGTTGATCGCAACGATCACTTTGGAATCTTTCATACCGGCGAGATGCTGAATGGCACCTGAAATCCCAACGGCCACGTAAAGCTCTGGTGCAACCACTTTACCGGTTTGGCCAACTTGCCAATCATTCGGAGCATAACCAGCATCAACCGCTGCACGCGAAGCACCCATAGCGGCGTTCAACCGATTGGCAACAGGCTCAATATAGGTTTTGAAATTTTCAGAGTTTGCCATCGCACGACCACCGGATACAATGATCTTGGCCGAGGTGAGTTCTGGACGATCAAGCTTGGCAAGCGCTTCACCCTTGAACGAAGAGATCGAAGGATTGGTAGCCGCTTGTGCCGTTTCAACCGATGCGGAACCGCCTGTATTTGCTGCTGCAAATGACGCGGTACGAATTGTGAGTACTTTGATTTTGTCGTTTGATTGCACAGTCTGCAATGCATTGCCGGCATAGATCGGACGCTCGAATGTATCAGCAGACACAACGCGAATGACATCTGAGGTTTGCATCACATCAAGAAGCGCAGCCACACGCGGCATGATGTTTTTGCCAGACGTTGTCGAAGCCGAAACAATCGCCGAATAAGACGATGCCATCGACACAATCAAAGCCGCCATTGGTTCAGCGAGTTGATTGGCGTAAAGCGCATCATCAACGAGAACAACTTTTGCAACACCTGCGAAAGTCGCTGCGGCATCGGCAGCGGCGCGTGCATTATGCCCAGCAACAAGAACAGTGACTGGCGTACCAAGAGCAACCGCGGCACTCAACGCGCGCGCTGTTGTGTCCTTGATCGATTGATTGTCGTGATCAGCAAGAAGAAGCGTAGCCATCAGAGCACTCCAGCTTCAGTTTTCAATTTGGAAACAAGTTCAGCCACCGAGTCGACTTTCACACCGGCTTTACGACCTGCAGGCTCGACCGTTGTGATCACTTTCAAGCGCGGCGACACATCAACGCCAAAATCGGTAGGTGTTTTTTCATCAATCGGCTTTTTCTTTGCCTTCATAATGTTCGGCAAAGATGCATAACGCGGCTCGTTCAAACGAAGATCAGTTGTAACAATGGCAGGCGCTTTCAATTCGACTGTTTGCAACCCGCCATCGACTTCGCGCGTCACGGTAAAGTTACCATCACCAATTTCGATCTTCGAAGCGAATGTACCTTGCGGCCACCCAAGCAATGCAGCGAGCATTTGTCCGGTCGCATTCATGTCATCATCAATCGCTTGCTTGCCGAGGATCATCAAGCCCGGTTGCTCGGCATCAGCTACTGCTTTCAATATCTTGGCAACGGAAAGAGGTTCAACCGTTTCGTCGGTCTTTACATGAATGCCGCGATCAGCACCCATCGCCAAGCCTGTGCGCAAAGTTTCTGCGGCACCTGCCGGACCAATCGACACGACAACGACTTCGGTCGCCTTGCCGGCCTCCTTGATGCGCAGCGCTTCTTCAACCGCGATTTCGTCGAAGGGATTCATCGACATTTTCACATTGGCGAGATCGACGCCTGACCCGTCTGACTTCACACGGATTTTAACATTATAATCGACGACCCGTTTGACCGGCACAATGATCTTCATGATGCTCTTTCCAAAACCGGCGCATGACCGCTTGATGCGATCGATGAACCAAAAAGACTGACTTTCCGCAACAATTCGGAAAGCGTTCCGGACCTAAACGGGCCAGACCTTGATTGTCAACGCATCTGCAAAAAGAGACGAAAAGCGCGCGACATTCCCTATCGCGTTTCGGACATCCTAGAGGATTTCCTTCTAACGGGTTTTACCCGGAACCCACAAAACATCGTCATCGCCGCGCCGGTTCACATAGCGCGAGGCGACGAAGAGAAAATCCGATAGGCGGTTGACGTAATGAAGCGCAAGCTCGCTTACGGGCTCATCGGGCAGGCTTGCCAATTCCACCATCATGCGTTCAGCGCGACGGGAAATGGTCCGCGCCAGATGAAGAGCCGCCGAGGCGGGCGAACCGCCAGGCAAAATAAAGGACCGGAGCGGCTTTAAATCGGCATTCAGAGTGTCGATTTCCTTCTCGATGCGTTCGACTTGCGACGCCACGATCCGCAGAGACGGCGTTGCCGGATCGCGACCCGTTTCGGGCGTACAAAGATCGGCGCCAAGATCAAAAAGATCATTCTGGATCCGTGAGAGCATTTGATCGACGAGGTGCTCGGAAGCACCTGTGTGAATACGCGCCATACCGATGGCTGCATTGGTCTCGTCAACTGTGCCATAGGCCGCGACGCGGAGATCATATTTTGGTCGCCGCGCGCCTGTGCCAAGCGCCGTCGTGCCGTCGTCACCTGTACGCGTATATATTCGATTTAATACGACCATGATTCATCCGCCCTTCCGGTTTCTTTATCGCCTACGAAACCGGGGCCGAAGAGGATTAAAATGAATAGCCGAGTTTTACGCCGACATTGGTGATGCCATTATTCGGCTGGCAGAGATTGCCGTTTGACATGTGTTCAGCCATTGCCATGACCGAAAGCCGATCAGACAGTGGGACGCCAATAATCAAAGCTTCGCGAAACAAGGCATTGCAGCCGAGTTCAGAGCGGTTCGAACCCGAAGGCGGGTTGCTTGTGTAACCATTATTCACCGAGCCCCCGAGATCCGCCTCGATAAAAAGACCGCCCGGCAAAGTGACGACACCGGCAAATCCGGCAAAAGCCGCACTTGTGCGCCCCTGCGTGTTGATATTGGCACCAACTTGCGGGTGAAGCGTGAAGCTGCCGGTTAAGCCGAAATCAAAAGCGGGCATCAAATATTCAATATTCGCATCGACCGTTCCGGTTTCAGCGCTAGCGATGCCGTGCGTGGCCGCGCCAATGCGGAATTGGCCATTTTTCAAAGTGAATTCATTCGCTGATGCGGGGCTCGCAAAAAAGGCGCCCGACAAGATCGCGCTGAGAACCACTGAGAAAACGCGTGAGGCGCGATTAGACACTGACTGAGCCACTAATGATCAACTCCATTCAAATTCGCCGGCAACCTATCGGGATTTCCAGCTGAAGACAAAGGCTAAAGCAGTCGTGCGTGAAGCCTTCAGCTCTGTGGTTAAGAACTTTTGAGATAGATGACCAGCATCACAATGACGATGGCAACGAATTGCAGAATAACCCGCCACCGCATCAATGTCTGCGACAAAGCGGCGCTGCCGCCCCGGAGCATATTCATCAACCCGAAGATCAGAATGACCGCCACCGCGCCGACCGCGATCGGTGCCAGCCAATCAATCCAGCCGGACATGCCCTCATCCATCAAAGATCTCCTCTGTTACAGGCGCGAGCGATCGACAATCTCAAACGCGCTGACCGTGACATAGACGTAAAAACTATTCATCGTATCTTCTGAAAAGACGAGTTTATCAATTTTTCCTGAGAAGCGCACAGAATAGCCATTGTAAAGCGGCTCGACCAAAGAGCCCGCTGGCAAAGCCAGATTGAACACGCTGCCCCGCATCCCGTCTGGGTTGAGACATTCGAAATGGGCGGTTTTCGCGCCCGTGATCAATTTCACTTCCTTGCCGTCGAGCGCCCAAGGTTTGCAAACCCAGTTTTTGATGAATTTTTCCATGTAGGTCGCCTTGACCTCTTCGATATAGGCGGCAAAGGCAAAACCGGATTTATCCCGCTCAGGCCCCGCTTTATGACTGATAAAGTCCTGCCAAAGCGCATTGAACCGATCATCGAGCAGCTTTTGATCCTCGGGTTTCGGCGTGGGATCGCCCATGCACCCAGAAAGCGCCGCCAGAACCAATAAGCCAAGGCCCGCGAGCCCTGCGCGTTTTCCATGGCCAACACGCGCGATAGGGCTGGAATTTTGAATCTTGGCGGGATATAGACCGACGGTCCTTGCCCCTATGGCGGAACTGGTAGACGCGTCCGACTCAAAATCGGATTCCGCAAGGAGTGCTGGTTCGATTCCGGCTAGGGGCACCATTTTCTCTACTCAACTTGATACACACAAACGGGACGGCACCAACCGGACCCCGTCCGGCGCGCGGCCGCCATCATCATCCGCCTAACACGCGAAATCTTACGGGTTTGATAATAGAGTATGCGTGGCCTTGGCCTTGCGCTAGCGCAACACAGCACTTCATGAGAGGCTTGATCAAAATCACGAAGCCCGAATCATGAATGCATTCATTTTTCAAAGCATTGTCATTGGCATTGCAGGAACGGCCGCGATGGATTTGTGGGCGCTTCTCCTCAATCGATCAACCGGCGTGGCGGCTCCGAATTGGACCTATGTCGGCAGATGGTTCTTGCATCTCCCGAGCGGCAAAATTTTTCACGCCGATATCGCGACGTCGAAATCATTCCCGTTTGAAAGCGAAGCCAGATGGATCGCGCATTATGTGACGGGCATTGTTTATGTTGGCGCGCTTCTAAAAATCATGGGCGAGTCTTATGCACACGCACCGACGCTTTTTCCGGCACTCATTCTTGCTTGGCATACCGTTGCAGCGGGATGGTTTATTCTTCAACCCGGCATGGGTGCCGGATGGGCTGCATCAAAACGCGATAACCCCTGGACCATTCGTTTCTTAAATCTCGCTTCACATACATGTTTCGGAATCGGAATGTATTGGGGTGCACTCTTTGCGCGAGTGATTTTGAAATAAAGCCCACCACGTAATGTCTCACGCATGAAAAAAGCCGTGAGATGATCTCTCGCGGCTTTATTTTTCAGAACGCTTTACGCGATCACTTCATAGCAAGCGCTTTGTCGATCACAACATCGGTTGTTGCGCCCGATGGTTCTTTCGTGATGACCGGATCTGAACCGCCACCCATCAACGTCTTCACAGTGCGTTGATAATCAGCCGGATCAAGCTTACCGTTTGAACCTTCGGTGAGCTTGTTGATCTCTTCCATCATGCGGGTCTGATGCTTTTCAGTTTGCGCACCGGAGGCATCATTATCGAGAACGATCTTGGCAGCATCTTTTGGATTCTTGCGCGCCCATTCCCAACCCTTCATCGAAGCGGCAACAAACTTCGCCATTTTATCAACGAAGGCTGGATTTTTTAGCTTGTCTTCCATGACATAGAGACCATCTTCCATGGTCGCGACGCCTTGATCTTCATATTTGAAGACGACGAGCTTATCAGCTGGAATGCCGCCATCAATGACCTGCCAATATTCGTTGTAAGTCATCGTGGAAACGCAATCAGCTTGCTTTTGCAACAACGGATCAACGTTGAAGCCTTGCTTCAACACTTTCACGCCGCCCTTTGAACCATCCGTCTTGATGCCGAGTTTCGACATCCATGAAAGGAACGGATATTCGTTGCCGTAGAACCACACACCGAGTGTACGATCTTTCAAATCAGCGGGTGATTTGATTCCTGTTTCCGCGCGGCAGGTGAGCATCATGCCCGAATGCTTGAAAGGCTGGGCGATGTTGACAAGCGGCACGCCCTTTTCGCGTGTTGCCAAGGCTGACGGCATCCAGTCAACAACGACATCGGCACCACCACCGGCGATGACTTGCGGCGGCGCAATGTCCGGACCGCCTGGCTTAATCGTCACATCAAGACCGGCATCTTTGTAGAAGCCCTTATCCTTCGCAACATAGTAACCGGCGAATTGTGCCTGCGTGACCCATTTCAATTGCAAGATCACTTTGTCTGCAGCGTCCGCGGAGGTAACGCCAAAGCCCGCAAGGGCCATCATTCCAAATACCAGCTTCCGCATTCTCTTCTCCCCTTTTTCGGGCCAAAGCCCCCACTCACTAAGCCCCCTGACGATAGGAAACATGCCAAAACGTAATCCGCTTTTCGATGAAAGCCAAGATCCCGTAAAACAGAGACCCACAAAGTGCGGCGACAACAATCGTCGCCCACACCATGTCGATATTCATTCGCCCAACTTCTGTGTTGATGCGAAAACCCATACCCACAATCGGCGTGCCGAAAAACTCGGCAACGATGGCGCCGATCAAGGCCAACGTGGAATTGATTTTGAGGCCATTGAAAATGAAGGGCAAGGCCGAAGGCAAGCGCAGCGCAAATAAAGTCTGTCCATAACTGGCTGCATAAGTTTTCATCAGATCGCGTTCCATCGCGCCTGAAGCCGCCAAACCCGCAACCGTATTCACGAGTTGCGGGAAAAACGTCATGATGACGACGACAGCTGCTTTTGATTGCCAATCAAAGCCAAACCACATCACCATGATGGGTGCAACGCCGACGATGGGTAAAGCGGAGACAAGATTGCCGAGCGGCAACAAGCCACGCTGCAAGAAGGGCACACGGTCAATCAAGATCGCGACGAGAATTCCGGCACCGCAGCCGATCACATAACCCGCAAGAATGCCTTGCACGGTTTGCAAAAAGTCAGCCCCCAAAATGGGAAGCGATGTGAAAAGCTTGCCCAATATCGCGGAGGGCGCGGGCAAAATCACCATCGGGATTTGCAGGCCGCGCGCGAGCACTTCCCACAAGACGATCAGCGTGAAACCAAAAATCATTGGCACCGCAAGATCAGACAAGAGTTTCGCACGACCACGCGGCGCTTGTTCAGCAAGAACAACATCAACCGCGCGCCAGGCGAGCAACCAGAATGCCAATGTCGCGGCATAAAAGCCCCACGCGCGCGTACCCTCCGCATGCGCAAGAGTGACAAGCTCGATTGCGAGAATAAAACTCGCGAAAGGAATGTTCCACCGCTGCGGACCGGTGACCTCGGGTCCACCGCTTTGACGCAAAGCCGTGACACCAATGATGCCGAAGATCAAACGTTTGATGACATGATCATCAAAAAGCGAGACGGGTACATCATGCGTATAAGATCCGACAGCCGCAAAAATCGCCGCAGCACCACCGATGGCGAGGAGGTAATTATAACGCCCCATCACCGTGCCCCCATCGCTTTTGTCACGAGGCGATCAAGAATGCCGACAAGGGTCACGAGTGCCCAAGCGCACGCAGATGCGGCAAAGAGTGCCGACCAAATTTGAATCGTCTGTCCGTAATAAGAGCCTGCGAGCAAGCGCGCCCCAAAGCCGCCATCCTCACTCTTTGTCAGTTCGGCCACGACCGTGCCGACAAGACTTGCCGCAACGCCGACTTTCAAACTCGCAAACAGAAACGGTACAGAGGCCGGAATACGCAGTTTGAAAAAAATTTGAACGCGCGAGGCCCAATAACTACGCATCAAATCAAGTTGCAACGGATCAGGCGACCTGAGACCTTTCACCATGCCCACGGTGACCGGAAAAAACGAAAGATAGGCCGCGATGATCGATTTTGGAACCAATCCGGTGATATCAAATTGATTCATGATCACGATGATCATGGGTGCGAGCGCGATGATGGGGATGGTTTGAGACGCAACAACCCAAGGCATCAGGCTTTTATCGAGGCTTTTCACGTGGACAACAAGAATGGCAAGAATCATTCCCAGCACTGATCCGATGAGAAAACCAAAGAGAGTTGCCGAGAGTGTGACATATCCATGAAATACTAAACTGCGCTTTGATGTCGGCGCAGTATCAATCACCGTTTTATAGAGTTCGGAAAGAATCTGATCCGGCGCCGGTAATTTCGGGCGCTCTTGCGTCCACGTACCCTTGATGAATTCCGAAAGCGTATAATCCGTCTTATTGGCATTCGCGAAAGCATCGCGTTGCATATCACCGTTCAGATAAATCGAACCCACATACCAAAACACAACAAGGATCGTCGAGACGACGATGACAGGAAGAGTCTTGCCGGACCAAAGTGACGTCAGCATGAGCCACTCTCAATCGACATAAGAATGTCCTTCGCGCAATCCTTGCCGCACGCGATTGGCGACATCAAGAAATTCCGGTGTCTCACGAATATCAAGTGTACGATCGCGCGGAAAATTACACCCGATAATGTCATGAATTTTTCCGGGACGCGGCGACATCACGACGATCTTGGTTGAAAGAAACACCGCTTCCGGGATCGAATGCGTCACAAAGACAACTGTTTTTTGTGTCTTTTCCCAAAGACGCAAGAGTTGCTCATTCAATTTGTCGCGAACAATTTCATCAAGCGCACCGAAGGGTTCATCCATCAACAAAAGTTCAGGATCGAAAGACAGTGCCCGCGCAATCGATGCGCGTTGCTGCATGCCGCCCGAAAGCTGCCAAGGGAATTTGTTTTCAAACCCCGTGAGATTGACGAGATCAAGACCTTTGCGCACGCGCCCAGCGCGCTCGTCTTTTGAGTAGCCCATAATCTCAAGCGGCAGTGAGATGTTTTTGCCAATCGTCCGCCAGGGATAAAGCGCAGGCGCTTGAAAAACGTAACCATATGTCCGCTTTAACCGCGCTTCTTCCGGCGTCATCCCATGAATGGAAATGCTGCCGCCTGTTGGATGTTCGAGATCGGCAATCACACGCAACAAAGTCGTTTTGCCGCATCCCGAAGGCCCAATGAGCGAAATGAAATCACCCTTCTCGACGCCAAGCGAAACTTTCGAAAGCGCATGCACCGGGCCGTCATTCGTCTCGAAAGTGAGTGACAGATCGGCAATATCAATAACGCGGGAGGATGCCATTCAGCGCGTCACTTTCTTGGGTTGCGTGAGTTCTCTCCATGTGGCCAGCGCTTTTGACTCGGGCGGGAAGGGCTTGCGCGCAATGAATTTCCCGCGTCCCATTTTCGCTGTCACTTTAACATTCTCATAAACCGTTTCACCGCGCGAGATCGTGATGCGCGGCAGGCCTTTGAGTTTAAACCCTTCAAACACATTGTAATCGATGACAGAGACCTGTGTGGACGCTGAAATTGTCTTCGTCGCTTCCGAATCCCAGATCACGATATCGGCATCAGCGCCGACGACAATCGCACCCTTCTTTGGATAAAGATTCAAAATGCGCGCGATATTGGTTGAAGTGACCGCAACAAATTCATTCATCGTCAAACGGCCGGTGCCAACACCATGTGTCCAGAGCACAGGCATGCGATCCTCGAGCCCGCCGGTTCCATTCGGGATTTTCGAGAAATCCGTAAGACCAACTTCTTTCTGCTTTGTCGTAAACGCGCAATGGTCGGTTGCGACAACTTGCAATGAGCCTGCGCGCAAACCATTCCACAAATCTTCCTGGTTCTTTTTATCGCGGAAGGGGGGCGACATCACACGGCGTGCCGCATGCACCCAATCCTTATTCATATATTCGCTTTCGTCGAGCACGAGATGCTGAATGAGCGGCTCGCCATAAACACGTTTGCCAAGTGCACGCGCACGTTGAATGGCTTCATGCGCAGGAATTGACGAGGTGTGCACAATATAGAGTGGTACGCCTGCAGCATCCGCGAGCATAATAGCGCGATTTGCGGCTTCACCTTCAACTTCTGGTGGGCGTGAATAAGCATGGCCTTCAGGGCCCGTGATGCCTTCGGACAGAAGCTTCTTTTGAAGCGCTGCAACAACATCGCCATTCTCGGCGTGAACGAGCGGCATCGCGCCTAATTCCGCGCAGCGGCAAAACGACGAAAACATTTCATCATCATTCACCATCAACGCGCCTTTATAGGCCATGAAGTGTTTGAATGTCGTCACACCTTTATTGACCACATCCGCCATATCCTGACGAACCTGATCATTCCAATAAGTGATGCACATATGATAGGAATAATCGGTCGCGGCTTTTGAAGCGCGCACGTCCCAGTCTTTCCATGCATCCATCAAGCGCTGACCATTTCCAGGAATACAGAAATCGACAACCATTGTCGTGCCGCCAGAAAGCGCCGCCTTTGTGCCGCTTTCATAATCATCAGCGGAGTTCGTACCCATAAACGGCATATCAAGATGCGTATGCGGATCAATGCCACCAGGCATGATGTAGCAACCCGTCGCGTCAATCACTTTGTCGCCTTTAAGATCGTTGCCAATCGCGATGATGCTTTCACCCTCAATCAAAACATCGGCCTGATAGCTGCGATCAGCGGTGACGATGATTCCGTTTTTGATCACTGTCGACATGACGAGTTCCCCTCTCCCGTTTGCGATCACCCGATCACTTCGGCTTTTTCGAGTACAGCATGCATGAGCACATTTGTGCCCATAGTTGCCCATTCTTGGCTGATGTCTTCAGCCTCATTATGGCTGATGCCATCAACGCAAGGTGTAAAGATCATCGAAGTCGGTGCAACACGAGCAATGTAGCACGCATCATGTCCGGCACCTGAAACAATATCGCGATGCGAATAACCGAAATGCTTCGCTGCACGTCGCACGGCTTCAACACAGTCTTTATCGAACGCTACAGGCTTATAATAGAAGACTTGTTTCATGTCGTAAGTGAGGCCGATTTTATCGGTGATCTCTTTCACGCCTGCTTGAAGCGCCGCATCCATTTCCGAGAGCGTGGCATCTTCGGGATGCCTAAAATCGACAGTCATAAACACTTCACCAGGAATCACATTGCGCGAATTCGGGTAAGGATTGAGCATGCCCACAGTCGCCACTGCATTCGGCGCGTGTTTCAAACCGATGGAATTCACAAGCTCAACAATCCGCGCGGCGCCCAATAAGGCGTCTTTGCGACGAGGCATCGGCGTTGAACCCGCATGGCTTTCAAAACCAGTCAATTTAATTTCATACCAGCGCTGGCCTTGGCCATGCGTGACAACGCCGACATCTTTGTGTTCAGCTTCGAGAATGGGGCCTTGCTCGATATGTAATTCAAAGAAGGCATGGATCGGTCGACCGCCCGTCGGCAACTCACCTTGATAACCGATGCGCTTTAATTCATCGCCAAGCGTTTTGCATTCACCATCTTCGCGCGCATAAGCGAATTCTTCCGTATAAACGCCTGCAAAAACGCCCGATGAAATCATCGCCGGCGCAAAGCGTGAACCTTCTTCATTCGTCCAATTCGCAACTTCAACCGGATGTTTGGTTTTGATCTTCAGATCATTCATCGAGCGGATAACTTCGAGCGCGCCCAAAACACCCAGCACGCCATCGAATTTCCCGCCTGTTGGCTGCGTATCCAAATGGCTGCCCATCATCACAGGCGGCAGAGAATTATCGGTCCCGGGACGTCGCGCAAACATATTGCCCATACGATCGACCGAAACACTGCATCCGGCCGCCTCACACCATTTTGTGAAGAGTTCGCGGCCCTGTTTGTCGAGATCGGTCAAAGTGAGACGTTTGCAGCCCCCCTTCGGCGTTCCGCCGATCTGGGCCATCCCCATCAGCGTGTCCCATAGCCGCGCGCCATCGATGCGATAATTCGACAAATCAGCCATATCCCCAACCCGGCTTTTCAACGCGATAAACGTAACGCTAAGATAGATTTGACCAAGCGGTCAATTCTCGTTTGTAAAATTTCGTTGGTTCGTCACGGGTTCAAAGCAGAAGACCATGACCCTCACCCCGCCTCCCCAAAGACCGGCACGATCCGCCGGTCGCGAGCTCAAGGAAAAGGGCCTGTTCGAGGCCGCCCGCTCGGTCTTTGCGGAAGAGGGTTTTAAGGGCGCCACGACCGCGGAAATCGCGCGGCGGGCAGGCGTGCCGAAAGCCAATCTCCATTATTATTTCCCGACCAAAGAGGCGCTTTATCGCGCCGTCACTGAAGAGATTCTGAGTGATTGGCTCGCCGCCGCATCCTCTTTTGACAAGAATGGCGACCCGAAAGAGGCCATAAGCGCTTATGTCGCTGCCAAAATGGATCTGGCACGGGCTGATCCCTTAGGCTCTCGTATTTGGGCGAGCGAAATCTTGCGGGGCGCACCGGTGATTAAAGACTTTCTGGAGACAACGCTCGCGGACTGGCTCGCCTCCCGCGAAGCGATCATGCAGCGCTGGATCGCCGCCGAAAAAATCCGACCGCTCGAACCGCGCTATTTTTTCTACATGATCTGGGCGACCACACAGCACTACGCCGATTTTGAAGATCAAATCAAAGCGCTGAATGGTGGCGCGCCGCTTTCCGACGAGCAATTCCAAAAAGCCAAAGCGCAAGCCATTGATACGATCTTAAATGGCGTGATGCCGTAATCAAACGCTTGTTACGCTTTTGAAAAGACTCTGACAAAGCGAAAGCAGAGCGGTGTCGCAACAGCCCAGGCGAAGGCAAGCACAGCTATCGCATAGACGAAGTTGCCGTGGAGCGTTGCCGCGCCAAGCTTTTCTCCAGCGAGATAGCTCAAAGGCCCGCCCACCGCGCCAAAGAGGACTTGAAGCATAGTACGACCTTCAAGCCATGACAGCGCGCCATCCGGCAAAGTCGCGAAAGCAAGCCACAACGCCAAAATCCATAAAGGCGGAAATGAATTTGACGCGGTGAGACCGCGATAACTGATCACGCCACTTTTTAAGAGAATGATTTCAATCACGATGCCCATGATAAAAATGGCGGCAATGCTGGCTGTAGCCTCAAACCAATGACGATGATTGTTCAAAATGTGAAAGGCAAAAATCACAAGCGCTGGTGAAGACGCGACAAAATCTAAATCATACGCGCCGCCGATAACCGCAGCGAACCACGCGATTTGAAATAAAACAAAGGAGATCAGTTTTTCTACCATAATCTATGCTTTAATCCGATCTGCGTCGCTGTTCGTAAAATTACCATAAACAACGGCATTAAACTGCGCATTCTTGAAATAGTCGGAGTAGATACGGCGATGTCACAGCATTGGATGTTAAAACGAGGATTGGCATTCGGTACAATTCTTCTGAGCACAATGCTCGTACCGATTGCGAGCAATGCCTCCACCGGTGGCGTTGTGGGCGAGCCTCTGAAAGGCAAAGCGATCAAAAATGCCGTCATCGGAAAGAGAATTTATCTTGCCGTACCCTTTGGTGGCGAATTGCCCCTCTATTACAAAAGAGATGGCGTGGTCGATGGATCAGGCGAAGCGATTGGCCTTGGAAAATTTTTAGCGCCAACCGATCAAGGCCGCTGGTGGGTAAAAAACGACAGCCTCTGTCAACAATGGCAAAGCTGGTACGAGGGTAAAGTTTTTTGTTTCACCCTCGAAATACTTCCCGATGATAAAATCGTCTGGCGCCGCGATGATGGCGAAGAAGGCATCGCCCGCATCGGCGATTAATTTGCCTCACTCCGCCGCTTTGGATGCGGGATTATTCGGATGCGTCGTCCAGTTGGCATAGGGACGACCATATTCAAATCCTGTGCGTGGATCGGTGCCTTTGGTTTGAGGCACCATGGTGATGCAGCTCTCGACCGGACACACCATCGCGCAGAGGTTACATCCAACGCATTCTTCTTCCTTCACGGTGAATTTGCGTTGGCCATTGACTTGATTGGTGATGGCTTGATGCGATGTATCTTCGCACACCTGATGGCAACGACCGCAAGAAATGCAGAGATCCTGATCGATTGACGCTTTGACCACATAATTGAGATTGAGATATTGCCAATCCGTCACTTTCGAAACAGCGCGGCCTTTGAAATCTTCAATCGTGCGATAGCCCTTTTCATCCATGAATTGAGAGAGGCCTGAAATCATTTCTTCAACGATCTTGAAGCCGTAAGTCATCGCCGCCGTGCAGACTTGAACAGTGCCAGCACCCATTGCGATGAATTCTGCCGCGTCTTTCCATGTCGTGACACCGCCGATTGCAGAAATAGGAAGACCATGCGTTTCACGATCACGCGCAATTTCCGCGACCATATTCAGTGCAATCGGCTTCACCGCGGGGCCACAATAACCACCATGAGTGCCTTGCCCATCAACCACAGGCCAAGGCGACATCTGATCAAGATCAACCGACATAATTGATGAGATCGTATTGATCAGTGACACCGCATCCGCGCCACCTTTTTTCGCCGCGCGTGCGGGGTAACGAATATCGGTGATGTTCGGAGTGAGCTTCACGATCACCGGCATGCGTGAATGTTGCTTACACCACCGCGTGACCATTTCTATATATTCGGGAACCTGACCGACAGCTGAGCCCATACCACGTTCAGACATCCCATGCGGACAGCCGAAATTGAGTTCAATGCCATCGCAGTCCGTCTCTTCAACTTGTTTGAGAATCGCTTTCCAATTTTCTTCTTCACAAGGCACCATCAATGAAACAACAACCGCGCAGTCGGGCCAGTCTTTTTTAACTTGTTTGATTTCGCGCAAATTCACTTCAAGCGGACGATCCGTGATTAATTCAATATTGTTCAACCCGATCAAACGACGATCAGGTCCATGAATCGCGCCATAACGCGGGCCGGAAACATTGACGATCGGATCACCATCACCAAGCGTTTTCCAGACAACGCCCCCCCAGCCGGCTTTGAACGCCCGCACAACATTATATTCTTTATCGGTTGGCGGCGCCGAGGCGAGCCAAAATGGATTAGGTGATTTGATGCCTAAAAAATTCGTGCGAAGATTGGCCATGGATGTCTCTCCTTCGCGTTACGCGTGAAGCGATTGATGAATGGACAATGCGGCTTGCTTACCGTCTTCAACGGCGGCAACGGTCAGATCTTCACCACCAGCGATGCAATCGCCGCCAGCCCAAATACCTTTCACACTTGTACGTCGATACTGATCAACTTTGATACGGCCGCCTTCAAGTTCAAGTCTATCAGCACCACCCAAACCATCAGGCACAAAAATTTGTCCGATGGCTGTCAACACCATATCAGCCTTCACACTATAGCGCTGTCCGGTATCGACGAGTTTACCATTATCGAGATCGGTTTCTTCAAGCGTCACGCCAGTGACAAAACCATTTTGACTTTCAAGAGCGACAGGCTTTACAAAAGTACGCAGTGTAACCCCATGGGTTTGCGCAACTTCCTGTTCGTACTTGCTGGCCTTCATCACATCTTGCCCGCGACGATAAGCAATCGTTACATGGTCAGCGCCGAGTTTTCTGGATTGCACAGCCGCGTCAATGGCGGTCATACCGCCACCAATCACAACAACATCGCGACCAATCGCAAGTTTAGACAAATCTTTTGCTTGTCTCAATTCAGCAATGAAATCGACGGCATCCCGCACACCGCGAAGCGTGCCTTCGCCGTCAACACCAAGCTTATTCACGCCGGCAAGACCAGTGCCGATGAAGACCGCATCATATGAACGACGCAACGAGGCAATATCGATTTGCTTTCCAAGCGCGTGATTGGTTTTAACTTCGATGCCACCAATCAACAAAACAAAATCAACTTCGCGTTGCGCAAAATCATTCGTCGTTTTGTAAGCGGCAATCCCATATTCATTGAGGCCGCCGAGTTTCTCTTTCGCCTCAAAAATCGTGACGCTGTGGCCCAATTCAGCGAGCTTATGCGCGCATGAAAGCCCCGCCGGACCACCGCCAACAACGGCTATTTTTTTACCCGTCGAGGCCGCGCGTTTGAATGGCTGTTTGCCTGCTTCCATCAAGCGGTCCGTTGCATAGCGCTGCAAGAGGCCAATCTTCACTGGCTTGCCCTCAGCAGCCTCACGAACACAAGCCTCTTCGCAAAGAGTTTCCGTCGGGCAGACGCGCGCGCAGATGCCGCCCAGAATATTGGATTTAAGGATGCTTTCCGCAGCGCCAAGATCATTACCGGCTGCGATTTCGCGAATGAAGAGCGGAATATCAATCGAAGTCGGGCAAGCAGTCTGACACGGCGCATCCGAGCAGAAATAACAGCGTTCCGCTTCAACAAAGGCCTCATGCCGCGTCAAAGGCGGGTGAATATCGGAGAAATTGGCTTTGTAATCATCTGCCGTGAGGCGCCCTGATGCCAAACCGCCCGTTCTGACTGATCCCATCGCGTCCCCCTCTTCGATGGCTCGTAACTCCATCGGATGGAATTTGACCAATTGGTCAGATTTCCGCACGGGTCGCGGATTCTGTCAAGGCGGCCTGAGCGGCATGTGGAGCCTATGAAGCAATCCGTTCGATTCCTGGCGGGGGACAGGCATTTTTTCAGATGCACTCGCCGCCACAGTCGTGACTATGACGCCTAGGACCACCAAAGCCACGCCTATGATGCGTAAGAGCGAAACTGGACGCTCTAGAAATCCGGCAATGGCGAAATGATCAAGTGCCAAAGATGCGATCATCTGGCCGGTCACAACGGCGGTGATGAATACCACCGCACCCAGTTCCGGCGCCGTGATAAGTGCGACAGTAATTAAAAGCGCACCCAAAGCACCGCCAACCCAAATCCACCAAGGTGTTGCCGAGATCGTTGCAAGTGTTGGCGGCCCCACACGAAAAAGCACCAACATCGGCAAGATCGAAATCACACTCACGGTCAAAGACACCATGGTCGCCCATAAAGGATGACCTAAAGTCCGAGACACTTGTGCGTTTAGCCCCGCTTGTACGGTAATGACCGCGCCGCCTATGGCAGCCAAAACGATAAGACGGATACTAATGATCCCCGCTCCCTGAATAAAGGTCTCATTTAATTGGTCCTGATTCTAAAGCGAGGCGTCCTGTTGAAACGCGCGTGCCAAACGACGCTCGCGATAAATCATATAGAGTCCAGATCCAATAACAATAAAGGCACCGAGAAACACAACCGGATGCGGAATATCGCCGAACAGAAAAAAGCCAATCGCCACCGCCCATACAAGTGATGAATATTCGAACGAAACAATCACAGACGCGTCGGCAAAACGATAAGAGGATGTGATCAGAATTTGTCCGATGCCGCCAAAAATTCCTGAACCGATCAAAAACAAAGCCTGTTCTTCAGTTGGCGGCTTCCAAATAAAGATGGATGTCACAAGACCAATCAAAGATGTCACGACAAGAAAATAAAAAACGATTGTTCCAGTTCGCTCAAGCTGCGCTAGTTTGCGAATTTGAATTGATGAAAAACCATTACAAAGCGACGCCATCAAACCCGCCATCGCCCCAAGCGCCGGACCTTCGGCAAAAAAATCTCTAAAATCATGACCGGAAAAATGCGGTGCCGTCATAATCAAAGTGCCAACAAATCCGATTGCAATCGCGATCCAGCGATAGGAGCGCACATTTTCTTTCAAAAGCAAAGCCGCTAGTGCGGTGGAAATCAAAGGCGCGAGATAACCAAGCGCGGTGGCGTCAGGAAGAGGCAAAAAGGCCAGCGCGTTAAAGCCAAAATACATACCGCCGGAACCGGAAATGCTTCTCAACAAATGACCGCCTAAACGCGTTGTTTTAACCGCGCCGCGTAATTCATCATTCCACCATAACCAAAGTGCGAGGGGGATGAGCGCAAAGAACGCGCGGAAAAACATCAATTCGCCAATCGGCATATCACGGCTCGCGAGCTTCACAAGCGCCGACATGATCAGAAACGCAAAGATCGACGCGATCTTTAACGCGATACCGATTGTCGGATTGGCACTGCCGCTCATTCACATTCACTCTAGAGTGTCGCAATTAGATCACGAACAGGATGTCTTCTGATGAAGTCCACCGACACCATGAAAGAGTGCAAGCCACATAGCAGCTCTGCGTCACGGCGATTGAAAAGAAAACTGGCACAGAAGAGTTGTTACTCCTCTATACCAGTCTGTTACCATAAACACCGTTTCGCGTGCCTTAAAGCACGCGGTGAGTTTGATTACTCAGCAGGCGCTTTCAAAGTGAGCTTTTTATCTTTGCAGAAATCCATGGTGACCGGATCAATCGACGAGCCGTCTTCAAATTTGGCCGAAATTGTCACATTGCATTGGCTGCCAAGCTTGAGAGCGACGGATTTTTTCGGGGCCAAAGGCGCCTTCAAAAGATTGGTTTCCTGCGTGGTCGGCTCGGCGGGCTTATCGGACGAGAACCAATTCATTGGGGCAGCCCACCAATCTTGTGATTGAGGTGCAGGCGCCGAAGCCGGAATGATTTCGATCTTTGTGAATTCAACGACCGCCGATGTGCTTCCATTGACAAGCGTGACAGAAGCCGTTGGAGCGGCTTTTTTGCCAGGTGTTGCTGGCTTGGTTGTGGCATGCGCCGCTGATGTTGCAACAACCGCGATAAAGCCAATCGCGAAAACTTTAGACAAGGACCTCATCGGTCAAACTCCTCAAATAGGGAACGGGAAGGGGGACGCATTCAGCACACTTCGCTATTCTCAGGCGAGCCCTGCGGCAAGGCAAGAAAAAAGCCGCCCTGCGCCAAATTTTTTTTCCGCTAAAAGGCATGAAATCGAGGAACTCGCGGCCTATGCCGTCTCATCGAGCGGTCGCGCTTCCTCGGGAATCATAATGGGAATGCCGTTACGGATCGGATAGGCAAGCCGCGCCCCGGCGCTAATCAATTCCGAATGGGCTGCGTCATAGCGCAACGGTCCTTTTGTCAAAGGACAAACCAAGATTTCAAGTATTTTTGGATCAGGCGCCGCTTGAGCGGAAGAATTTTTTTCGTTCATAATTTTCACTGTAACAGAGAATCGGAACCATCATCACGTCGCGCCAATTCGATTTCTGTGATCGCCACGAGAAGCTCAGCGCGAGTTTTCAAATCTTTCGCTTCAAGCAAAGCCTGTTTCTCTCTAATGCCAAAAGGCGCCATCATCGAAAGCGCATTGACCAGAGCCTCATTTGAAGCGGCGTCAATGCCCTTCCAATCAATAGAGAGGCCATTCGCTTGTGAAAATTCGCGCAAGGCAGACAAAACCGCTTCACGATCAACCGCGGTCTCTCCCGCATGCGCTTCGAGATCCGTCATAAATTCATCATAGCGGATTTGACTTTGACGAAAGGGTGTTACCGCCGTCAATTCTTTTTCGATACGAAAACGACAAACACCCGTCAACGTGATGATGTAGCGATTATCACCAGTTTCGGCGAATTGAGTGATGCGCCCTGCACATCCAACATTAAAAAGATCAGACGATCGCGCACGAATGGTGGCATCGCCATCGGGTTGGATCATGCCGATCAAACGATGCGTGCGCAGCGCTTCATCGATCACCGCGAGATAGCGAGGTTCAAAAATATTCAGAGGCATCTGCCCGCGCGGCAATAACAACGCGCCCGGCAAAGGAAAGAGGGGCAGAACAGAAGGCAGATCAGAAGGGCCTCGATAAATCACATTCATCTCGAACCTCTTACAATAATGGTTACCAATACTCCTGATTAACGGAACAACAACGCCGAGAGCTTACGACGCCCGGCTTTCGTCTTTTCATCCATGGGGCCCCACGCATCAAAGAACTGAAGCAATTGTTTGCGGCCCCCATCATCGTTCCATGTACGATCGCGTTTGACAATCTCGATCAATTCATCAACCGCCTCATCATGTTGGCCTTTAGCCGCCAAAGCGAGCGCATAATCAAAACGCGCTTGGTGATCATTCGGATTGGCTGCGACCGAGGCTTCAAGACCATTCAAATCACCAACAGATGAGGTTTGTTCCGCTAGGTCAATTGCCGCGCGCGCGGCAACAATCTCCGCATCTTTTTGGCGATCATCAGGGACGGATTCGAGATAGGCTTTTGCCGCGTCGAGCTGACCTTGATCAATATAGATTTTCACAAGCGCGCCGATGGCGGCCGTGTTGCCGGGGTCCTCATCAAGAACAGCGCCATAGGCTTCGACGGCCTGCGCAACATCGCCTGCAGCAAGCACTTGTGCGGCCGCTTCAAGTAGCTCTTTAACACCGCCCGACATTTTACCAGCGATTCTTTCGAGAAATGTTTTGATCTGGCTTTCCGGCAAGGCGCCGACAAATCCATCAACCGGCTGACCTTTATCAAAGGCGATCACGGCAGGGATCGATTGAATGCCAAGCTGCCCCGCAATTTGCGGATTATCATCAATATTCATTTTGGTGAGACGCACGCGCCCCTTTGTCGCCGCCACAGCCTTTTCAAGCGCGGGCGCCAATTGCTTGCAGGGTCCACACCAAGGCGCCCAGAAATCGACGAGCACGGGTTGCTTCATCGACTCCGCGATCACATCCTGACGGAAGCTCGCCGTGGTCACATCCTTTGAGCCCGAAGCCGAGCCAGCCTGTTCCTGCAAAGTCATCTTCGACCTCAACTCAAACTCGGTTCTGCTGAAACGGATCCAACGCAGAACCGTCTCAAAGTATTAGTCTTTGACATAGGCATGGTGGGGCCGCGGGGCAATGCGGCCAAAAGCCTAAAATTAAGAATTCTCGGTCGGCGCCGCTTCACCAACTGTGAGAATGGCGGGTTGATGTCCGGTTTTACCCATAAAAGCGACGAGATCATCCCGCGCAATCCCCGTCGTCATTGTGTTGACGAGCGGATGAACGTTGATCCAATCATATTCCATGAGCCGCCGATCAAAATTGGCGCTGACCCGCCCGGCTTTGTCATTGATCACCGCAAAAGGCGTCACAGAACCCGGCTCCACACCAAGATGCTCCCGTAATTGATCAGCTGAACAGAAGCTCACCCGACCTGACCCACCGATCACTTCATGAATGGTTTTTAGATCGATCCGCGTGTCTTCCAACGCCGAGATCAGAAAAAGATTGCCCTTTTTGTCCTTGATAAACAGATTTTTGACATGGGCGCCCGGAATTTCGCCGCGCAGGCTCTTTGACTCCTCAACCGTGAACACGGCCGGATGGGTGATCGTCTCGGTTTTAATGCCCATATCATCGAGAAAGGCAAAAAGATCTTCGGGCGTCGCAGGCATGGGCTCATTTCCATAGATTTCATCGGGTGGCCCCTTCTAGAAGCGGCGCGCAGACCTTCGCAAGGGGAAAGCCTGCTTTCGATTCGGGAGAACCGATGAATTTCTTGCAGCTCCGCAAAATCCCTAAGCCCCGTGCCTGTTGCATCTCCCGAGAACTTGAGTCATATAGCCTGGACTGAGGCTTAACGGCCTGGCCGATCAAGGATGCGGGTGTAGCTCAGGGGTAGAGCACAACCTTGCCAAGGTTGGGGTCGAGGGTTCAAATCCCTTCGCCCGCTCCAAAATCGGCTGCCTTTCCCCTTTGCACTCTCGACTTATCTTTGATCCGCGGTCAGACGTCGTCCGGAGCGGATTGGCACGCGGTTGGGCTTCGCACGGAGAAAAAATATTATTGGGTTCAAATCCAATTTTCTATTTTTGAAAATTCTGGCCCGCTGCAAAATCGGCCTACTCTTCCCTTTAAACCCTCGAAAAAATACGATTTGCCCGGATTTTGCGGTCAATCGAGGATTTTTTGCATAAAAACGAGATCGAGCCAGCGATCAAATTTCCAGCCGACCTGTTTTAAATGGCCGGTTTCAACAAAGCCAAGCTTTCGATGAAAATGGATTGAGCCAGCATTCTCGGCGGAAATACCGCCAATCATCACATGTTTCCCAAGCGCCCGGGCGGCTTCGAACAGAGGCGGCATCAGTTTTTTACCAACACCTTTGCCGTGATGATGGCGATGGACATAGACAGAATGCTCGACCGTGTGGAGATACCCATCATGCAGCCGGAATTCGCCGAAACTTGCAAAGCCCAAAACATCCTTGCCGAGCACGGCCACGAGAACCGGAAAATTGCGCTCACGCCGCGCCTCAAACCACGCCCTTCGATTTTCGAGCGTGACCGCGTGATGCGAAAAAATCGCGGTTGAATTCAGGATTTCATCATTCACGATTTCAAGAATTCCGGGCAGATTGGCGATCTCGGCGGGGCGTATGGTCAGTGTCATGGTCGTCTGCAAAGTGAAAAGAATTGTTGTGGGGAGAGATTAGCCCGCGAACCTAACTGAGGCGAGACGAATTTTTCGCGATCTTGTCTGCCCTTATCGCCGTAAGAAGAGCAGGGCCAATCATGAGGCTCAATACTGCAACAAATAGACGCAATGCCTTGCCTTTAGGCCGAAAGGGCTTAGGTGAGGTCCTCTTCCTGATCGCTTTACCCCTTTTTGGAGTGAATACACCGTGTCTTTTCTCGATGCCCTCACCTGGCGCTATGCCGCAAAAAAAATGGACCCTTCGCGCCGCGTGTCAAAAGACAAGGTGGATACCATTCTCGAAGCGATCCGTCTCTCGCCGAGCTCAAGTGGCTTGCAGCCTTTTCACGTCATCGTGATCACCAATCAGGCGCTCAAAGATAAAATCGTGCCGATTGCCAGCGGTCAGACACAAGTCGCCGAATGTTCGCATCTCATCATTTTTGCTGCATGGGATAGTTACACGCCTGAGCGCATCAATCAGTCATTCGATTACACGATTGCACAACGTGGTGTCGGCACGAATGAGCGTACTGAAAATTATCGGAAGAGTCTGATCGCCGATTATTGCGCGCGCGATTCCGAGATCAATTTCCAGCACACATCAAAACAGACTTATATTGCGCTTGGTATTGCGATGGCGGCAGCAGCCATTGAACATGTTGATGCCACGCCGATGGAAGGCTTTGACCCCGAAGCGCTCGATGCGTTCTTAGGCTTGCGTGAAAAAGGATTGCGCTCGGTGACGATGCTCCCCATCGGTCATCGTGATGAAAAGAATGATTGGCTATTGGCTTTGAAAAAAGTTCGTCGCACCAAGGAAGAGCTTTTCACGCATCTTTATTAATAGATTTCGAAGCGTTTCACTGTGATGGTATCACGGCGAAACGCTTCGTTTTTACTCTGAGGAAATCGTTGATGATCAAAGTCTTTTATGATGGTAAATGCGGACTCTGTCGGCGCGAGATCGGCCATTATCAAAAAATCGCAGCTCCTGACGATTTCCATTGGGTGGACATCACCGAAGACAAAGACAATTTGGCTCAGGCCGGATTGACCTTTGATGTCGCGCTCCGGCGCATGCATGCGCAAGATCAACAAGGCACACTCTATAAAGGCGTCGACGCATTTATTCTGGTGTGGCGACATTTGCCGCGCTGGAAATATTTAGCGCCATTCATAGCGCTCCCTGTTATTAAACAGATCGCTGATTTTGCCTATAATCATTTTGCTGATTGGCGCATTGATCGGCTTCACGCCGCGCGGTGCGACCTCCCTGTCGCCACCGAGCGCCAAGATTCTTAATGTGAGAATTTTCGATCGCAGACTGAAGGCCGACCCGCGACATGCAGTGTTGCTCTCGCTGACGAACGCTCTGCAACAATTTTCCCCTTAGAGATGACCGTCGTCCGGTTGGCGCGTAAACGAATGGCTTCAACCTGATCATTCGCTGGCCTGCCCCCGTGAGGCGATCCAGAGGTTATGTTAGTTTAATATTGCGTTTGGTGCCAGCCGTTGAGTGGCCGGCGTAGCTGGTTTGAGTTACGGAGCCGGCCATTGCAGAACCTCAGGTGCTGGCGGCTGATATCGAAGCGATGAGTGCGGTCTGATTGTGTTGTAGCGGCGCCGCCATGTTTCAATCACGATCTTGACCTCCTTCAGCGTGTAGAGGATCTCGCCGTTTAGAAGTTCATCTCGGAGTTTCGAGTTGAAGCTTTCGCAATACCCGTTCGACCTAAAATCGCTCCACCGGAGCGATTTATTGACGGTCTCACCCCACGGTGACCCGGGATAGATCCGGATGGGCTTGATACCGACTTTGGTCAGCCAATCTGTGAAGGGTTGGCAAGAGAACTCCGGGCCATTATCGGAGCGCAGATAGTCAGGTTTCCCTCGTTTAAGCAGTATGGGGTAAAGCGCTTCCAGAACCTCAGATGATCCCATCTTGTTGGCAACCGTCACGGCGAGGGCTTCGCGTGTGTATTCATCAAGAACTGTCAGCATCTTGTAGGGACGGCCATTGCTGAGCTTGTCATGGACAAAATCAATCGACCAGACATGGTTCGGGTAATAGGGTCGTAGCTGGATGATGGACGCATTATGGTGGTGGAGCCGTTTGCGACGCTTATGGCGAGCGGGCAGCTGCAAACCCTCTTCCCGCCATATCCGCTCGACCTTCTTGTGATTGATCAAAAGGCCCTCGATCTGCAAAAGCTCATGGATCTTGCGATATCCATATCGGCCATATTGCTTGGCCAGCCGGATCACGGCCAAGCGCTGATCATCATCGCTCTTCTGGGTGCTCTCATAGCGCAGGGTGCTGCGGGCAATCCCAAGAACCTCGCATGTCCGCCGCTCGGATGTGCCGAGCTTCTGGCGTGCCTGAACGACCGCACCCTTCAGGTCTTCAGCACTCAGATCTTGGGTTTTAAAAAATCCAGGCTTTCCTTCAGGATCAGTTTGTCGAGCTCAAGATCCGCAACGATCTTCTTGAGCCGCTGGTTCTCCTTCTCGAGAGCCTTCAACTCCGTCAGCTGCGGCTTCGCCATCCCGCCGAACTTCTTGCGCCAGATATAATAGGTTGCGTCACTAATCCCCGCCGTTCGACATGCCTTGGCAACATCCGCACCCGCCGCCAAATCCAGTTCAACTTGGCCGCAAAATCCTCAAACAATCCTCATCCGAATATCGCTTCCGAGCCATCTCCAACCCCTCCCATTGACACCACAATAATGGCTCAACTTTAGGGGGCTAAGACAGAGGCTAAGGTCAGCGAAATCAGTGTGATCAGTGATTACAGCGGTCGTGTTGTTTTCGAGAGAAATGAACTGGGCTTTGCATACCGTCAATGAATACCGAAACCTCAGCAGGTTTCGTTTGCGCAATAATCTTGCCACGACGAATGACGTTTAGGCGATCTGCACGTAATCTCACCGCCTCGATGCAGTCCGCAGCTCCCAAAACCACCATATCTGCGTAACATCCAGGCTCCAGTCCGTATCCCTTCAGGCACATCGCAGCTGCCCCAGAATAGGTAATGGACTGAACTGCGCTCTCCATCTCCGCAACAGAATTCATCTGCGCCTCATGTATGCCCATATGGGCGACTTCCAGCATGTCGTAAGTTCCCAAAGGGTACCAGGGATCAAGGCAGCAATCATGTCCAAAAGCAACATTGACGCCACGTCGCATCAGTTCCTTGATACGAGTAACACCCCTGTATTTTGGATAATGCTCCGAGTCGCCGTCACCCTTCGAATTCGTCAGAGGGTTAGCGATCACATTGATGTTGGCTTCGCGAACCAAATTCACCAGTTTGCTGAAATAATAATTGTCCATAGTACGCATTGATGTGACATGGGACGCCGAAACCCGTCCATTCATACCAAGACGATGCGCATGATAAGCCAACATCTCAATATGACGCGACATCGGATCATCGCTCTCGTCACAGTGCATATCAACAAGCAGTCCACGATTAGCGGCGATTTCACAAAGTGTCTTCACCGAGTCGTGTCCGTCCTGCATTGTACGTTCGAAATGCGGTATGCCACCAACAACATCAACGCCCATGTCGAGCGCTTGGCGGAGGAGCATCTCGCCTTCAGAAAACCGAAACAAACCTTCTTGAGGAAAGGCAACAAGCTGGATATCGATTAACGGTTTCATCCGCTTCTTTACCTCCAGAAGCGCTCTGACACCCGTGAGCTTCGGATCACAAACGTCGACGTGACTGCGGATTGCAAGATTTCCCCGGGCAATGGCCCATTGGCATAAATTTACCGCGCGGTCGTAAACTTCTTGCTCAGTGATGATCTGCTTCAATTCCGCCCATATGGCAATGCCTTCGAACAGGCTTCCGAGGACATTCCGGCGTGGGATACCAGTCGTCAGCGTAGCATCCATGTGAAAATGTGGATCGACGAATGGAGGTGTCACCAGATTTCCAAGCGCATCGATCTCAGTCGCCGCCAAGGCTTGAAGTTTCGGCCTCGTCTCTACAATTCGCTCGCCGTTGACGCCAATATCAATCCCCTGACGGCCGTCGGGAAGCGTCGCGTTTCTAATTATCAGGTCTAGGCTCATCCTGATTCCCTTTCGTCAATATTATTTAGCGTTCACCTTTGTGATAGGCCTGCATTAGCGCTTGCGGGACGCCGGCGCGCCTAGCCATTACAACCAGCGCAACAATGGATAGCATGTAGGGCATCATCAAAAAGACTTGGTAAGGTAGCACACCTTCAATGACATGCTGCAGTCGAAGCTGGAATGCATCAAACAGTGCGAACAAAATTGCCCCCAGTAAGGCCTTTTCCGGCTTCCAAGATGCAAAGACGACCAAGGCAATGCAGATCCAACCTCGCCCTTGCACCATTGTTGGAAAGAAACTGTCAAACGCGGCAGTGGTGAGGAAGGCCCCTCCAAGCGCTATAATGGCGCTTCCAGCGGAAACCGCGACAATCCTAATGATGACGGGATCCAACCCTTGCGCCTCCACGGCATGTGGATTTTCTCCTGTCATGCGTATGGCAAGTCCAGCAGGCGTTCTAGCTAAGATATAGGATACAAGTATGACAAGCAGTATAGAGAGGTAGGTCGGCATCGTCTGGCTGAACAAAACCTCGCCAGCAAAGGGGATATCTGACAAGTATGGAATTGATAACGACTGGAATGGAACAATCTTTGGCGGGGTCGCCGATACGGGTAACCATAGCCGGAAAACATAGTATGTAAGACTCGATGCAAGCAAGGTAATACCAAGTCCGATCACATGCTGTGATAAAGCAAACGGTACTGTAAGAATAGCATGCAGTAATCCAAAAATGGCTCCGGCCGTTGCTGCAAACGCAAGGCCAAGCCATAAGTCGCCACCCTTAAACACAGTGATCCAACCAACGAAAGCGCCGATTGTCATGATTCCTTCAATGCCGAGATTGAGAACGCCGGAACGTTCACATATCAGAGCGCCAAGAGTACCAAATATTAAAGGAGTTGAAATTCGGAGGACTGCTGCCCAAAGACTAGCTGAGAGCAGTATATCAAGAAGTTCACTCACAGGCGCACCCGATAATTAGTAAGCATGACCGAAATAAGCATAGTCAATAGCGATATCGCCACGATGACGTCGGCAATGAAAGTCGGAACTCCGAGTGCCCGGCTCATGCCGTCGGCACCAACAAACAAAATGGCGACAAATAATGCTGCGCCAATCACGCCGATAGGATTCTGCGCAGCAAGCGTGGCGACGACAATTCCAGAGTAGCCATAGCCAGGAGAGAGATCTGTCGTTACGTAACCCTTGATACCCGTCACCTCTAACGCCCCAGCAAGGCCAGCAAGTCCGCCCGACAGACATGATACGAGGATGAGTATTTTTGAAAGTGATATACCTGAAAAGCTCGCTGCCCTTGGATTTAGGCCAGCAGCTCGGGACTCGAAGCCGAAAACCGTCTTCGCATTCACCGCCCAAACCAAAATCGCTGCGACGACCGCGATTATAAACCCAATGTGCAATCGCGTTCGAGGTACGAGTTTGGGTAGTTTAAATTCGGGAGACACTGGCACCGACTGCGGCCAACCAAATGCGAGGGGGTCCTTGAGCGGACCTTCAATCATCATCGACACAAATAAGATGATAATAAAGTTTAAAAGGAGTGTGGTTACAACTTCGTCAACCCCAAACCTCAGCCTAAGTAAGACAGGCCCGAACAGAATAAGGGCTCCTACCCCCGCTCCCGCCAGCAGCAGTGCGAAGATACTAATCAATACAGGAACACCCGACAGCATTGAATGGCCAATTGCGGCTGTAGTGAGGGCGCCCAAGTAAAATTGGCCTTCTCCGCCGATATTCCAGAGCCTCACACGAAAGGCTACTGAGGCAGCCAGACCAGTGAGGATAAGGGGCGTTGCACGCGCGAGTGTTTCGGTTATCGAGAGCCGCGAGCCAACGGCAGAAACAGCAATTTGTAGATATGCATCAAACGGGTTGACGCCGGCAGAAAGTATAAGCAACCCGCTCGGTAAAAGTGCCGCCAGTATCGCCCAGACGGGTGCCATTAATAGGTTTATCGTGGGAACATGTGTCCTTCGTTCAAGCCGCACCGGTCATTCCTCCCAGATACCAGCCATCATGAGACCGATTTTGCGAGCGTCGATATTGTCAGTCTCCACCGCTTTCGACATTCGCCCTTTGAATACCGCCTGCACTCTGTCAGACAACGCGACTACTTCATCAAGGTCTTCCGAAATAAGCAGGATGGCAACACCTTTTTGGCGGGCATCAAGGAGTTCACAATGGATCGCGGCGACTGCGCCTTCATCGAGCCCTCGCGTAGGCTGATTGGCCACCAGCAAGCGTGGCGAAGCTGTAAGATTTCGTCCAAGTATCAGCTTCTGCAGATTGCCCCCCGAAAGAAGTCTTGTCTTTGTGTCTGGCGTTGCGCCGCGGATATCAAACTGATTAATAAGGGCATCCGCAGAGGCTTGCGCGGCCTTACGATTGACGAGGTTATAGCGAGAAAGCTCTCTCTGTCTCACTTTTTCAAGGATTACGTTTTCCCAAACGCTCATTTCTCCAACCACACCTTCCGCATGCCGGTCTTCCGGGATCCTGGCAACGCCTGACGAGACAAGTTCGCGCGCTGAAACGTGAGTAATCGATTGACCGTTGTATGTCAGAGTTCCATTTGAATGTTGAACCAATCCGGAGCAAAGCCTTCCAAGAGCGGCTTGGCCGTTACCTGCAACACCTATGATGCCCAGCACTTCTCCGGACCTAACTTCAAAGAAAATATTTTCTAAACTTGCGCGGCCGTCTTCGAAGACACTCAGCCCCTTCGCCGCAAGCATAACCTCGCCGCGAATTGATGCCTGACGCACGGGACGGGATACGTGCCGGCCTACCATCAATTCAGCCAATTCGTCACGGTTTGTTTCGGCAACAGATCTTTCCGCAATGACCCGTCCACTCTTCAGGACAATGATCCGATCAGCTGCCCGCATTACCTCGCCGAGTTTGTGTGAAATGAAAATCAGTGACAGGCCTTCTTTTGCCATGCCACGGAGAATTGAGAATAATTGCTCGGCTTCGATTTGAGTGAGCACAGCTGTCGGTTCGTCTAGTATCAGGATGCGCGCCTCACGGAACAGTGCCTTGAGAATTTCTACACGCTGCCTTTCGCCAACGGACATGTCGGCAATTCTCTTGTCTGGATCGATAGCAAGGCCAAATTTCTGCGCAATGACCAGTAACTTACTCCGCGCTGCCTGACGTTTGGTCCAAATTGACCTCATCGGCTCGGTGCCGATCATTACATTATCGAGTGCGGTCATGTTGTTAGCGAGTGTAAAATGCTGGTGCACCATGCCAATGCCGGCTATGATCGCGGCTCGTGGGCGACCGGAGGAAAGTTGTTTTCCGAAAGCCGTTACCTTACCCGAATCGGCTTGATAATGCCCAAATAGAATATTCATCAAGGTTGTTTTGCCGGCCCCGTTCTCGCCGAGCAAAGCCAGGATCTCTCCCGCCCTTAATGTGAGACTGATATTAGAATTAGCGAGTATGGGACCAAACTTTTTGGTAATGTCCTTTAACTCAAGTACATTGGGTCCAATCACGACGCTCTCCTGAATTGGGCCACAGATAAAACAATTTTGCTTCAATTTCCAGCGTGCCGTCTAGTTTGATGAGACCCAGATCACTTCCAATGGGATAGAGCAAGCGCACCGCAAACGGCATATCCATAGAGTCGCGTCTCTAGTGGATTGATATTACACGTATTCCAACGATATTCGCCAGCGTCGCGTTTGATGCAATCTCCGCCATATGACCGAAATGCCGAATAACTTTATGGTCAGTCGGGAATAAGGCGATGGTGGGCGAAGGAATAGGCAGCACGGGCGTTTTGATAACATCATTATCGTCAAAGATGTTCCATGACAGATGTTCAATCCTCACTCTGTCGAGATCTGCTGCAAAAAAGGTTGGTAGCGTTAATGCTGCGAACGTATAGCACCATAGCATAGGCAATTTACGAGACATCTGGTTCATCATCGCTAATAAAGGCGATAGTAAACCAGTACGAAAGGTTGACGGATAGCGTTATCTTTATAATCTCGTTGGCTCTTTGTCCAAGCTTGGTAAACACCTACTCATCGACCTGCCAAATGATATATCGCTTACGGGTAAAAAGATCGACCGCTCTTTGTGCTGCCGCGTGTTGAGCATTAGAGATTTTTGCAATTCCTGGTTTTGTTTCGACTACGCCGATCCGAATCATTTCAACCCTTGGGTAGCAAAACGAAGATCAGGAGCACGTCCTTAGGTGGCAACGCAGCAGGCGAGAAGCACTATTCGTTTATTGCAAACTCATCTCGCCACGACAATTTCACCGACAATGCCGATGAGGCGGTTGTTGAATAATGGTCCGTTCGGTGTTGTGCCACGCGTTGGTTTTAAGCCTAAGACTCCGCGACATGCAGCTGGCAGTATAAGTTACATAAGTGATAGCGAAAAGGCCTGTGGCGATTGCGGCCGCTGCTCCGCCGAAGAAGCCATCGGGGCTAAATTCTGGTTGCCATGTTCTTCGAGCAATCAGGCCTATCGTCGGCGAGGGCGCGCGGGCCAATCCAAATTCGGGCTCAGTGCCGAAACCAAAAATACAATAATCCTGAAATGCGGGATTACCGTGCTAACGCACTATCCTCGCCTACCCTCTTTGCCGCTTCAACCACGTTAACTAACCTGCAGCCACTAGTAACCCTGCTGCCGCATTGCCGAGATCTTTCACTAACAATGGAACACCATAAAAGGGCCCGCGTTCGGCAATCTTGAATGTCGCATCCAGCACTACAGTTTAGGTTAGACCTAGCTGAACGTTTACGTAACCGACTGTGCCAAGTTTACCCTACGCGGTAGCTTTCTGAATTGCAGTCTTAATAGCCTTCTGTGCTGTCAGCTTTCCGCTGCAAACGGCAGCGGAAAGCGACGCAGTATAATAAATTGGGGAATCACTTGGATGATAATTTATAATAGTGGATCAACCAAATATCCCTTATTACTTTGGCTCCGCCAAGTTAATTGCCACCTCGAACTGACCCGCATTGATTGCGGCCTGCTTGGCCTTCATTACCTTAATGGCATCATCTGGAATACCGTCCTTTACATACACAAGTTCGGAGCCACCATGCTTCATAAAGGAGTATTCAGTATAGTCCTTGCCAACACGTTTCTTGGCCACGACATCCGCCACAATCGCATTTATCGTCGGGCGGAAATTCCAAACAGCACTAGCGAATACTGTACCGGGATATTGTGCTGAAAAATCGATTAAAGAGCCAATTGCCAGCACCCCTCGTTCCTTGCAGGCGTCTGCGGTGCCAATACGCTCACCATATAAAACGTCAGCTCCCGCATCAATCTGGGCAAGAGCAGCTTCCTTCGCTTTCGCGGGATCAAACCATGTGCCGATAAAGCCGTTAAGGAATTTTGCATCTGGGCGCGTCTCCCTTACACCAGCTCGAAAGGTATTTATTACTAGGTTCACTTCCGGTATCGGATATCCTCCAACAGATCCAAAGATTCCCGATTTAGAAAGTCTGCCAGCCAATATGCCAGCAAGATAGCAGGCCTCATGCGTGCGAGTTCCAAATACGCCGAAATTATCCCCCTGCGGCCCGCCTGAAGATCCCATGAGGAACGGTGTGTTCTTGTAGTCGGATGCAACTTGGCGAGCCTCATTTTCAACTGCATAGGATTCGCCCCATATCAATTGTGCGCCTTGATCTGCATATTCACGAAGCGCTCTTGGATAATCGGTAGCAGCCACACCTTCAGAAAATACATAATCAATTAGCCCGTCAGAGGCTGCAGATTTGAGGGCAAGGTGGACGCGAGAATTCCAAGCATTCTCGACTGGCGATGCATGTACTCCGGCAACTTTGATTTTGCCACTAGCAAGAGAAGTGCCTGAGAGCGTAGACAATGCACCCAGAGCCAATCCACCTTGCACAAAATGGCGGCGAGTTATATGTAACTTCATAAGTTTTATCTCCCTTATTTATAGTTTTGACTAACGACTTCCGATGGCAAATTACAGGCAATCGAGGCATTAGCTTAGTGATCTTTTTTGCGCCTGTAAATTGTACCAAAATGTATTAGAACGATCCTATCAAAGGGTATAGCGAGCCGCGGTCAGTGATTAACGGTTTATCCTCAATAATATTTGATCAACAACTCCAACCGTGGGAATTTCAACAGAATTGGAAAGCACTCAGTATTGATCATCATATTGACTCAGTAATTTGTAGATTCATCGAAAGAGCAAAAAATATTTAACCTCTACATACTGTCTGATAGCATATTGGTAAAATAATTCGCATTGCGATTGTACACCCCAAGAATATCTAAATCTTTCAAGCAGGTCAACTGAATGAAGCAATGAGAAACGCTATTTTTGGATAATCTGCTCCGATAAAAAGTGCATCTTTTTCAACCGTATAGCTTTCACCCCAAAGGAATAAAGCGTCACTTTAAGTTTATTTGAGCAAGGCATGTAGGTCACCGATTACAGCAACACCTCTTAAGGATTTAGATTACATTTATCCATCATCAATAGCAAGCTACATCGCAGGAGGTATATACTAGCTCCAAGCATTTTCAATAGGTATAGAATTAATACCTGCAAATTCCACTAGGTCTGCCACTATAGCATTACGAAGATGGGCACGAACGGCGAAGGTCCGAGTAGCTGCTGCAAGCGCTTGTCGCCGGTCAATAAAATAGGCATAAAAACGTCCTTTCGAGGTTAAGTTTCAGTCTTCAGTAAGAGGAGCAAAATTTGCAGGATCAAGCATTTGCGGCCTACCCGGAAGGAATAGGCTAGCAAGACGCGGTGTGGTTTCTGAAATTATTTTTCCATTCCGAATGACAGCAATTCTGGTCGCCTTCATACGCACCGCCTCAATTGGATCACGCGCTTGGAGCAAGACCATGCTAGCTGGCCCGCCAACAGTTAAAGTGGGATCAGGAAGACCCATGGCCTTAGCACCATTAGTAGTAACAGACTCGAAAGCCCACGCCATTGCCTCACGAGAGGTCATGGGAACGGCATGAATACCCATATGGGCCACTTCGAGCATGTCAGCCGAGCCTAGGGAATACCACGGGTCCATCGTGCAATCTTGACCAAAGGCGACATTAACGCCGGCAGCGCGCAGCTCGGCAACCCGCGTAAGACCACGCCGACGCGGATAGCTATCGGAGCGACCCTGAAGAGTGATGTTGATCAAAGGGTTTGAAATAATATGGACACCTGCTTCAGCTATTAGCGGCAGAAGTTTGGAAGCATAATAATTATCCATCGAATGCATCGATGTGCAGTGCGATCCAACTGTTCGGCCTTGAAGACCAAGCCTCACCGTTTCGCTCGCTAAGGTTTCGATGTGGCGGGACATTGGGTCGTCAGATTCGTCGCAATGTAAATCAACAGTAAGGCCGCGCTTTTCGGCGATCTCGCACAGGCGTATAACGGAACGTGTTCCATCTTGCATCGTGCGCTCGAAATGCGGAATTCCGCCGACAACAGTAAGACCAAGATCCAACGCTTTAATTAAGTTAGCTTCAGCCTTGGGGTCGCGATATAGGCCGTCTTGAGGAAAAGCCACAAGCTGGAGGTCAATATAAGGTGCTACACGCTTTCTCACTTCAATCAGCGCTTGCGCGGCAATTAATCGATCGTCACACACATCGACGTGTGAGCGAATGGCTAGAAGGCCCTGTGAAACTGCAAGATCACAATAGCGAAGTGCTCGTTCCATTACATCTTCTACTGTTAGTAATGATTTCAACTCACCCCAAAGCGCGATACCCTCAAGCAGCGTTCCAGAACGGTTAATCCGCGGCAACCCGAGACTTAACGTAGCGTCCATGTGAAAATGAGGATCGGTAAAGGGGGGAGAAACGAGCCTACCCCGTGCCTCAATCACTCGGGTTGCTTCGCCGATGATGACCGGCGAAATCTCGACAATCCTGCCGTCCTTCACAGCAACGTCAACGAGGTTCGGAATGCTTATTAATTTTGCCGACTTAATAAGAAGATCTAGCATGATGGCCTCACAAATTAACTTAGAGCTCACCCAAAAATAAGTTTAATTTTTTAAGGTGACAATTTTGAAGAATTGGTCAAAAAATTTCTTATCCTCCTTTTTCAGAGCCCCTTAATTTGGTTGAACTGAGATTTTACTGCAAAGAAGATCTACTAATTTTTGAGGCGGATGTTCGAATATGGGCTTGAAGCCACAAACTCTCTAACTCTTTATAACTTTTTTGGCTCCGGATTTGAAACCGCCGCCATCTTCTAATACATTGATTTAATTGAATAAAATGGTGGAGCTGAGCGGAATCGAACCGCCGGCCTCCTCATTGCGAACGAGGCGCTCTCCCAACTGAGCTACAGCCCCCCGGGGCCTGGGACGCCACAACTCCGCCAGACCCTGTGATTGGCGTCGGGATAGAGACTTTCAACGCCAAAAGCAAGCCGGATCCGTACGCAGAACGACTTATAAAAGAGGCGTCCAAGGACCTGTTCGCGCGTATCATTCCATGACAATGTCAGCGCTCGGCAGCAAGGAGTTTGAATATGTCGCTTAGCCTATATGATCTTTCCGTTCCGGTTTTTGTGCAATCACTTGAGGCGCTCGCCGCCGTTTTGAAAAAGGCGGTCGCCCATGCCGAAGCCCGCAAGATCGAACCGCAAGTCTTGCTGTCGGCCCGCCTCTTTCCCGACATGTTCACTCTTACAAGACAGGTTCAGTTGGCTTCTGATTTTGCCAAAGGCGGAGCGGCACGCATCGCCGGTGTTGATGTCCCGAGTTATACGGATACCGAAGCGAGCTTTGAAGATTTAGACGCACGGATTGCCAAGACAATTTCGTTCATCACTTCAATCCCGAAAGATAAATTTGTCGGCGCTGAAAGCCGTGATATTACCGTACCGATGCGGCCGGAACCACGCGTGTTTAACGCACTTGTTTATCTTCGTCATGGCGCATTACCCAATTTCCTTTTTCACACCACGACAGCCTATGACATTTTGCGGCATAATGGCGTTGAACTTACGAAACGCGATTTCCTTGGAGTCTATTGAGCGATGAGAAGCGCGCTCAGTGTGAGGCGTTCGTTCTTTTGGAACGCGCTGCTCTTCTTGGGCTTGATTATTACAGGACCGGTGATGGCTGACATCGAAGAGCCTCAATATAAAATCATCGCGAAAGAGGGTGATTTTGAACTGCGCGACTATGCACCCTATATTGTGGCCGAAGTTGTCGTAGAAGGTGATCGCGATAGCGCCGTGAATGCGGGCTTTCGTATGCTCGCGGGTTATATTTTTGGTGGCAACACGTCGCAATCAAAAATCGCAATGACCGCTCCTGTAACACAATCTAAAGGTGAAAAGATCGAGATGACCGCGCCTGTTACACAAACAGGGAGCGGTCCTTCTTGGGTCATTCGATTTATGATGCCGCAAACCTATACAATGAGCACATTACCGAAACCCGATGATGAAAGAATTACACTCAAACAATTCAAAAGCCGACGTGTTGCGGTTCTTAAATTTTCAGGACTTTGGACCGAAGGCAATTTGAACGCGCGTCGCGAAGAGCTTGCAGCGATCATCATACATAAATCATTGAAGCCAAAAGACGAAGCGACTTACGCCTTCTATGATCCACCGTGGAAGCCCTTTTTCTGGCGTCGTAATGAAGTGATGCAAGAAATCGAAGGGCGTTAGAATAAGGGCTCTTCAGCTTGCAATAATTCAGTGATCGCGGTCACGGAATGATTTGTCAGATCTTTGGTAATCTCAGCCGTTACCAGCGAAACGAAAGACGAGGGTAATACGCGACGAAGTTCGGCCATTGCCCGAGGCGGCGCAACAAGAACAAGTTTTCTTAGTCTTGCCCGCCGATCTAAATCCACGAGATGTGCCATCATATCGCGTATGAAGTGATCTTCCTCTCTTTGATGCCAATCAGTCTCATCTGTCGATGCGCGTCGCGAGCCGACGCTCTCAAAAACACGACCGAGACGCGCTGCACCCAAATCGTGGGTAGGAAGATCAGGGTGATTGAGAATGGTTTCAACCGTGAGGCTCGGACGCTCGGCCGTGCCTTCATTAAAAAGAATAAAAGCTTTTTTGCCGTCACCAATAAGAACATGTGTGCCGGCTGAAAGAACGGGGAGTCCCATCACAAACTCTTTTCTGAACAGTCACACAAAAATATGCATGATCACACACGCAGAAAGATAATCATCTCTCGAGCTCCATTGTTCCGCGTATCGGGGAAATTACAGAGAATGGTAACTCACTTGAAACGCTTCAACGCCTTGTCGCGAGCGCGACGCCGACGACGGTTAGACCCATGCCCAGCATCTGCGTGATAACCATCGTTTCGCCAAAGGCGAAATAGGCTTCAATCGCAACACTTGGCGGCACAAGATAAATCAATGCTGCCGCGCGGGACACAGCCCCGCGCCGGATTAACAATAAGAGAAGCCCGATCGCACCAAGAGACAAAGCAAAGACTGACCAGGCCATGACAAGCCAAAAGCCGAGTGTAAAACTCACATGCAAAGGTTCGGTCAACAATGCGATAGGTGTAACGACCAAAAACGCTCCGATATATTGAACCGCCGTGATGCTTCTCAAATCGCCCTGCGGGATGAAGCGCTTTTGATAAAATGTTCCCGATGTCACCGAGACCATCGCAAAGGCGTTGATAGCTAAAGGAACAACCACGCTGTTCAAATGATCGAGATCGACCGTCGCAAGTTTTGGCTCAAGCACCAAGGCGATGCCGACAAAGCCAGCCACAATGCCAAGCCATTGCAAAAATCCGATGCGCTCTCGCAACAGAAGCGGCGCAAGCGCTGCGGTGAGAATCGGTTGGATCGCAGCGATCAAGCCGGAAATGCCTGAGGGCACCCCATGTGCGATGGCATACCACACGCCGCCAAGATAAAGCGCGTGAAGCAAAACGCCCGACACCATCACATGAAGCGCCGCGCGGTCCTTTGGCCATTGCGCCCGACTGAAAACCGCGATGGCGGCCATGGCCAAAAAGGCCAGAGCAAAGCGTAGCGACAAAAAAGTCAGGGGATCGGCATAATCGGCACCATAACGCGCCGAGACCCAGCCGGTTGACCAGATGACCACGAAAATAATGGGCGCAGCGCGCAAGAGCAGGTTGGACGAAGCGGGCGATGACAAAAGAGCGGATCCCTGAAAAAAGCGTCTGGTGGTGATAACGGATCGCTCTCGAAGGGTCGAGTGCCGCCAATGCAACACGCCTCGCCAGAAGCAGTGATTGACAAGGCGTGAAGATCAGTATTTGTGGCGGCGTCATTTTTTTATTTGTGACGGGCCTCATGTCTATCATCGCGCTCACAACTTCGCTCAAGAAAACGAAAACTGCCAAAACAGGCGGCGTGAAAACGCGCGCGTAAAGTCTCCCTGCTCCGGTCTCTCCCCCCGGTAGGAGATGAGACCAAACCACCCGGGGTCGGGTGTCATCAGGGGAGCGGATCAAGAGTTCAAGCAGCAAGGATTTCAAAAATGGGTTTCAAGGTCGCAATTGTCGGCGCCACGGGCAATGTGGGTCGTGAAATGTTGTCGATCCTCGCGGAACGTTCGTTCCCCGCGGATGAAGTGGTAGCGCTTGCTTCTGCGCGCAGCCTCGGCACTGAAGTCTCTTACGGCGACAAAATTCTGAAAGTTCAGAATCTTGAACATCATGATTTTTCGAAGACCGATATCTGCTTGATGTCGGCGGGCTCAAGCGTGTCGAAGGAATTGTCGCCAAAAATTGGCGCGATGGGCTGCCTTGTAATCGATAACTCATCCTGCTGGCGTTATGACGAGCGTGTGCCGCTTGTCGTGCCGGAAGTAAATGCGCATGTGCTTGAACCTTTCATGAAGGACAAAAAGCGCTTGAACATCATTGCGAACCCCAATTGTTCGACCGCGCAACTTGTTGTAGCGTTAAAGCCGCTTCATGAACGCGCAACCATCAAGCGCGTTGTGGTTTCGACCTATCAATCTGTGTCGGGTGCCGGCAAAGACGCGATGGACGAGCTTTTCAACCAATCGCGCGCGATTTTCTCAGCTGGTGAGGTCAAGCTCGAAAAATTCCCGAAGCGCATCGCTTTTAACCTCATTCCACAAATCGATGTGTTTATGGAAGACGGTTTCACCAAGGAAGAATGGAAGATGACGGTCGAGACAAAAAAGATTCTCGATCCAAAAATCAAACTGACCGCGACATGCGTGCGCGTGCCAGTGTTTATCTCGCATTCGGAAGCAGTGAATATCGAATTGGAAAAGCCCCTTTCTGCAGACGAAGCACGCACCATTCTACGCTCGGCGCCCGGATGCTTTGTCATCGACAAGCGCGAACCGGGAGGCTACATCACTCCGCATGAAGCGGCGGGCGAAGATGCGACTTACATCTCGCGCATCCGCGAAGATTCGACCGTTGAAAACGGTCTCGCTTTCTGGTGCGTCTCCGACAATTTACGCAAAGGGGCGGCATTGAACGCCATTCAAATCGCCGAGGCGCTCAACAATCGCAAATTGTTGAAAGCAAAAGGCTAAACACCTTCAGCATGAAAGAGCGACACGCGGCCGGGCACTTCGTCTATGGCCGCATGAAAAACGCCCGTCTCCGGATTGCGAATTCTGAGCGCACCGGAGAACACGTCGAAATAAGCGCCATGCAATTGAATCTTGCCGCGGCCCGCTAAAATATTCACGCACGGAAATGTCATCAAATTGTTGAGTGTATTCTCAATGGAGGCGTGAGCGAGTTTCTCGACATAATCATCAAGTGTATCGTTTTTGCGCGCACCAAGTTTGGCCGCCACAGGATCGATCAGACTGATCCATTTACCAATAAAATCACCAGGCGAGAGCGGTTGCGCTTGTTCATCGGCATAAGCGCGGATACCACCACAACGACCATGACCTAAAACAACGATATGTTTGACACGAAGCGCTTGTACCGCAAATTCAAGCGCCGCAGATGTGCCATGAAATTGTCCGCCCGTTTCAAAGGGCGGCACGAGATTGGCAACATTGCGCACAACAAAAAGTTCGCCTGGCCGCGCATCAAAAATAACTTCGGGCGAGACACGACTATCGCAACAGCCAATCACCATGATTTCAGGTTTTTGTCCGGTTGCGGCGAGATCTTCAAAACGCTCACGCTCGCGCGGCAGGCGCCCTTCCACAAAGGCACGATAGCCCTCTTGCAACCGCTGCGGAAAATTATTCGTCATGAAACCACCGTCGCCGGGTCAACATTGGCACCACAAAGCAATATGCCGACATGTTCGCCTTTTTTGGGCTTGTAAACACCTGACAACAAGGCAGCCAGTGCTGCGGCACCACCAGGTTCGCTCATGATGCGGAAGTCACTCCATAGAATTTGTTGCGCTTTATGAATGGCCTCATCATCAACAAGCGCCACATGATCAACCGCTTCTTTGGCAATTTCAAGAGCGTAACGACCAACAGTGCGCGCACCTAAAGAATCAGCCGCAACCGATTTCACATCAACCGGTACAGGCACGCCTGCTTGAAGTGCTGCATGGAGGCAACGTGAACCTTCGGGCTCAACACCAACAATTTTGACGCGGCCCTGCCACCATGAGGCAATACCGCCAATCAATCCGCCGCCGCCACACGCGATCAAAACCGTGTCGGGGAGCGGACCATCCTCTTCCCATTCTTTTCCAATCGTGCCCTGCCCTTCCAAGGTTTCGATCGCGTCGAAAGGGTGAACGAGAAGCGCATCGGATTGTTTTTGATAATCGAGACATGCCGCATAAGCGTCATCAAAGATCGCACCGCCGACAACCGCTTCAGCACCAAAATTGCGAATGGTTGCCACTTTAATGGGCGCTGAAATTTCCGGCACAAAGATTTTAGCAGGCAACCCGAGAGCCCGCGCAGCAAAAGCGACAGCCGCACCGTGATTACCACCTGATGCTGCGGTAACCGCGATCTTGGACGTTGCCTTCTTGATTAATGTGTTAAACGCACCGCGCGATTTGAAACTGCCGGCATGTTGCAAATATTCAAGTTTGAACGTTACCGCGCATTCGAGACCAAAGGTACGATCATTCAATTTCATGAGCGGTGTGCACCGGATATAGGGTGCGATACGTTGATGCGCCTCGATAATGGCGTCGCGTGATACAGGGAGCACCATCGTCGAATTCCTTAGCCTGCGATCTTCTGTAATTGCTTAAGAATGGCTTGACCCATTTCAGCGGTGCTCACAGCGTTTTGACCTGCAGCAGCGATATCCTTCGTGCGCAACCCTTGATCGAGCACATCAGAAATCGCCTTCTCTAACTTGTCGGCTGCCTCTGTCATGCCGAAAGAGTAACGCAATGTCATGGCAAAAGAGCCAAACATCGCAATCGGATTGGCCATGCCTTTGCCAGTAATGTCAGGCGCTGAGCCATGCACAGGCTCATACATCGCCTTACGCTTGCCAGTCTTCTCATTGGTTGCACCAAGCGCCGCTGACGGCAACATACCGAGCGAACCCGTGAGCATAGCGGCAACGTCTGAAAGCATATCGCCAAAGAGATTGTCTGTGACGATCACGTCGAATTGTTTTGGCCAACGCACCAACTGCATGCCGAGCGCATCGGCAAGTTGGTGCTCCAGCATCACATCTGGATATTCACGCTTATGGAGTGCCGACATCACTTCATGCCACAACACGCCCGAACGCATAACATTGCGCTTTTCAGACGAAGTCACTTTGTTCTTGCGCTTGCGGGCCATTTCAAATGCAACGCGACCAATGCGCTCGATCTCATGTGTCGTGTAAACTTGTGTATCAACGCCGCGCTTCTCGCCATTCTCAAGCGTGACGATTTCTTTCGGTTCGCCGAAATACACACCGCCCGTCAATTCGCGTACGATGACGATATCAAGACCTTCAACGAGATCACGTTTCAGTGAGGACGCATCCGCAAGCGCAGGATAGCAAATGGCTGGACGCAAATTGGCAAAAAGCTCAAGCTCTTTGCGCAAACGGAGAAGACCCGCTTCGGGACGTGCTTCATAAGGCATCTTGTCCCATTTCGGGCCACCGACCGCACCGAACACAACCGCATCCGATTCATGTGCGAGTTTCATTGCTGCATCTGTGATCGCAACCTTATGCGCATCATAGGCTGAGCCGCCGACAAGATCGCGTTCTGTTTCAAACGAACCCATCCCTGTCTTGTTCATCCATGTGATGAGTTTCTCGACTTCCGTCATCACTTCCGGACCAATACCGTCACCAGGGAGAAGAAGCAGTTTTTGCGTCGCCATGCTGCACCTTTTGAAGAAGAACGCCGCCCAGATCAGGCGGCGCGAAGAGAAAGAACAAAATTTAGATTAAGCCCAAGGTCGCGCGTTTGCATTTTGCTTTTCGAAATCAGCAATCGCATTCGCCTTTTCCATTGTGAGTCCGATATCGTCGAGACCATTGATCAGACAGTGCTTGCGAAAGGCATCAATTTCAAATCTCACAACGCCGCCATCTGGTCCACGAATTTCCTGCGCGGGAAGATCAATCGTCATCGTCGCATTCGCACCACGACGAGCATCATCGATAAGCTTGTCGAGATCAGCTTGGAAAACCGTGATCGGCAGAATGCCGTTCTTGAAACAGTTATTATAAAAAATATCTGCGAAGCTTGTGGAGATCACACACCGAATGCCAAAATCGAGAAGCGCCCAAGGTGCATGTTCGCGCGAGGAACCGCAGCCGAAATTATCACCAGCGACGAGGATCTCCGCCTTGCGATAGGCGGGTTTGTTCAACACGAAATCCGGATTATCCGAGCCATCTTCCTTGTAGCGCATTTCCGAGAAGAGGCCGGTACCCAAGCCCGTCCGCTTGATTGTTTTCAGATATTGCTTCGGGATGATCATATCCGTATCGACATTCATAATGTCGAGCGGAGCAGCGACGCCGGTTAGAGTTTTAAAAGCCTGCATATCAGTGAACTCGTTTCAAAAAAAGAAAAGTTGAAATCGCTTAAACCCATTTCCGTACATCGACGAAGTGTCCTTCAATCGCTGCAGCAGCAGCCATGACAGGCGACACGAGATGCGTCCGCCCTTTAAAGCCCTGACGACCTTCGAAATTGCGATTTGATGTTGATGCGCAACGCTCGCCCGGTGCAAGTTTGTCGGCATTCATCGCCAGGCACATGGAGCAGCCCGGCTCGCGCCAATCAAAACCAGCCACTTTGAAAATCTTGTCGAGGCCTTCCTCTTCTGCCTGTTGCTTTACAAGGCCAGAACCCGGCACGATCATCGCGCTCACGGTTGAAGCCACCTTCTTGCCTTCGACAGCCTTTGCAACAGTGCGCAGGTCTTCAATACGGCCATTTGTACATGAGCCGATAAAGACGCGATCAAGCTTAATGTCGGTGATCTTCTCGCCACCCTTCAAGCCCATATAATCGAGTGCTCGTTGAATGGCGGCTTTCTTCTGTTCGCTTGGCGCGGCGGAGGGCATCGGCACTGTGCCCGTGATCGACACAACGTCTTCCGGCGAAGTACCCCATGTCACAATGGGTGGCAGATTGGCGGCATCCAATTTCACTTCACGATCAAAATGCGCGCCTGCGTCTGTCACAAGCGTTTCCCAATATTTCATCGCCATATCCCACGCCATGCCCTTCGGCGCTTTCGGACGGTCTTTGAGATAATCGAATGTCTTCTGATCGGGGGCAACAAGACCAGCACGCGCACCGCCTTCAATCGACATGTTGCAGATCGTCATGCGGCCTTCCATGGAGAGCGCGCGGATCGCATCGCCTTCATATTCCATCACATGACCTGTGCCACCGGCCGTGCCAATTTCACCGATGACCGCGAGAATGATGTCTTTCGCTGTCACACCTACCGGCAATTTGCCGTCAACTATGATGCGCATGTTCTTCGCTTTTTTCTGAATTAGCGTTTGCGTCGCGAGCACATGCTCGACTTCCGACGTACCAATGCCATGCGCGAGCGCGCCGAATGCGCCATGCGTCGATGTATGGCTATCGCCACAGACAATCGTCGTGCCGGGCAGCGTGAAGCCTTGCTCGGGGCCGACGATGTGCACGACACCCTGACGCTTGTCGAGTTCGTCGTAGTATTCGATGCCAAACTCACGTGCATTCTCGGCGAGCGTTTCCACTTGCGTGCGCGACTCTGGATCATCAATGCCTTTTGAGCGATCGGTTGTCGGCACATTGTGATCGACAACAGCGAGCGTCTTTTGTGGCGCGCGCACTTTGCGCTTCGCCATGCGCAGACCTTCGAAAGCCTGTGGGCTCGTCACTTCATGAACGAGATGGCGATCAATATAGAGAAGGCATGTGCCATCCGGCTGCGTGTCGACGACATGGTCGTCCCAGATTTTATCATAGAGAGTGCGGGGCGCTGCGGCGTGAACCATCGGATTGTTCTTCCTGCGACTGACGACCGGATCAACCGGATCAAAGTTAGCGATCAAAACCTAAAGGTTAAAAACGGCAAAGGCGCGACGTTATCCGGCCGCGCCCGCAAAAACTCGTCTAAGGACCTTAACGGCCACAGGATCAGCCTTCCGACTGCTCCGTGCCGTGACCGGTCTTACGCTCGACGATACGGGCCGATTTGCCGCGACGGTCACGCAGATAATAAAGCTTCGCGCGACGGACTTTACCGCGACGGATCACCTTGATCGAGTCGATCAGCGGCGAATAGATCGGGAAGACGCGCTCGACACCTTCGCCATACGAAATCTTCCGAACCGTGAAGGTCTCATTGATGCCGCCGCCGTTACGCGCGATGCACACGCCTTCGTAGGCCTGCACGCGGGTACGGTCGCCTTCAACAACCTTTACATTGACCTGAACTGTATCACCGGGCTCAAAATCCGGAATCAGACGGGCGGCGGCGAGCTTTTCAGCCTGCTCTTTCTCGAGCTGCTGGATAATATCCATTTTGATCTCCTGCCGTATGGATTTAATGGTTTTTCTGTCGTTTTGGGCATCATCTTGGCCTAAAAACCGAGATCAACTTTTCGGGATGATGCCCCAGAAACCCCCTCAAACCAGCGTTTCGGCGCGCTGTTGTGAGTTGAAGGGGGGTCAATACAGAAAAACCCCGCCCCTGTCGAGTCGAGGGGCACGGAAAATCATTGCCTCACTCCCCCATCGCGATCAGGCTGGCATTACCGCCCGCGGCGGCGGTGTTGACCGTAACCGTCTGTTCCAACGTGAAGCGACGCAGATAATCCGGCCCGCCCGCTTTGGGGCCTGTACCGGAAAGCCGCGAGCCGCCGAAGGGCTGTGTGCCGACAACCGCGCCGATCATATTGCGGTTGATATAGCAATTGCCGGCATCAAGCCGATCAACAACTTCGTCCCGCACGGCATCGATACGCGTATGCACGCCAAGTGTAAGACCGTAACCGAGTGCGTCGATCTGATCGAGAAGCTCTGTGAGCCCGCCCGATTTCCAACGCACAATGTGAAGGATTGGGCCAAACACTTCGTGCTTCACATCACTCACGGATTTCACCTCAAACATATGCGGCGCGACGAAAGTGCCCTGTGTGGATGCTTTAACAGAATAATGTGTTTTAGCAGTCTTCGTCATAGTCGCAATATGCGCATCGAGATTGGCTTTCGCTTCCGCATCAATCACGGGGCCGATATGAACCGATGTGTCACGCGGATCACCAAGTTTTAATTCTTCAGCAGCACCTTTGATCATCGTGATCATCTTGTCGGCAACATCATCTTGCACGCACAGAAGGCGCAAAGCCGAGCAGCGTTGCCCTGCCGAGCGGAACGCCGACATCACAACATCGTCGGAGACTTGTTCCGGCAGAGCGGTGGCATCAACAATCATCGCATTGATGCCGCCGGTTTCTGCAATCAACGGAACGATGGGACCTTCTTTTGCCGCAAGCGTGCGGTTGATGCGCCATGCGGTTTCTGTCGAACCCGTAAACGCGACACCGCCAACAAGCGCATGCGATGTGAGTGCGGCGCCCGTATCTCCTGAACCTGGCACAAAGTGTAATGCAGATGTTGGTACGCCTGATACATGCAACACGCGTATCGCTTCAAACGCGATAAGCGGCGTTTGTTCCGCAGGCTTTGCAACGACCGCATTACCAGCCGCAAGCGCGGCTGTGATTTGGCCCAAGAATATCGCAAGCGGAAAATTCCATGGGCTGATACAAACAAACACACCGCGTCCACGACGGATGAGACGATTGTCTTCCCCCGTGGGGCCCGGCAGCGCTTCACCTTCTCCGCAAATCGCGCGCGCTTCTGCTGCATAGAAGCGACAAAAATCAACCGCTTCGCGCAGCTCTGCGAGCGCGTCGTCAATTGTCTTGCCGGCTTCAACTTGCAGAAGATGCAAAAACAAACCGCGTTGCGCTTCAAGCGCATCGGCAGCCTTTTCTAGTGCTGCGGCACGTGTCGCCGCAGGCGTACGATCCCATGCACGGTAACCGCGCTTTGCGGCTTTCATCGCTTTCACGGCGAGCGTCACATCCGCTTCGCTGACATGACCAACAAGGGTGGTGCGATCAATCGGAGACATGATGGCCCGCGTTGAGCGCACAAAGCCTTCACCATCGATCTTTGGTGCCGCAACAATTTTTGTGGCTGAAGCTGATTTGATTTCCGCCATCAGCGCTTCAAGCGTTGCCGCGTGACCGAGTTCGACACCGCGCGAATTAAGACGCTTTGGCGCGTAGATATCCGAAGGCATCGGTAATTTCGGATGACGTGCGGCACCTGCATTGCCAATGATATTTTGAGGACGCGTGAGCAAGGTTTCAGCAGAAACATTCGGATCGGCTGCAACGGACACGAAAGAAGAATTCGCGCCATTCTCAAGCAAGCGGCGCACAAGATAGGCAAGCAAATCGGAATGCCCTCCAACGGGTGCATAAGTGCGACATGCCAAATTTTCACGCTCATTCAAAAGATGCTGATAGAGCGTATCGCCCATGCCATGCAGACGTTGAAACTCAAGTCCCTCAACGCCGCCTGCACGTTCCAGAATGGAGGCAACCGTTAACGCATTATGTGTTGCAAATTGCGGATAAATACGCGGCCGAGCTTTAAGCATACGCTCCGCACACGCAATATAATTCAGATCGGTCATCGCTTTACGCGTGAAGACGGGATAATCATCAAGTCCACGCTCTTGCGCGCGTTTGACTTCCGTATCCCAATAAGCACCCTTCACAAGCCGCACCATCATACGGCGGTTGTGAAGTGCAGCGAGATTGTCGATCCAGTCGATCACGTCAATCGCGCGCTTTTGATAGGCTTGAATCGCGAGGCCAAAGCCATCCCATCCCGCCAGTGACGGATCAGAAAACATCGCAGCGATGACATCAAGTGACAATTCAAGACGATCCGCTTCTTCCGCATCGACCGTGAAATTCAGGTCATAGGATTTGGCTTCTTGTGCTAGGCGCAAAAGCACCGGCACAAGCTCGCACATCACGCGTACGCGCGAGAGCCACTCATAGCGCGGATGAAGTGCGGAGAGTTTCACCGAAATGCCAGGGCGATTTGGCAAAGGCTCATTACCTGCCGCTTTGCCGATAGCGGCAATCGCAGCGCTGTATGAAGCGGCATAGCGATCCGCATCCTCTTGCGTGCGTGCGCCTTCGCCCAACATATCGAAAGAATAACGGAAGAGTTTACCCGCGCCGGAGCGCGCGCGTTCAAGCGCTTCATCAATCGTTTGCCCAAGCACAAAATGACTGCCGAGCACGCGCATCACCTGCCGCGTGGCTGTACGCACGGTGGGCAGACCCAAACGCTTCACGAGTTTGCCGATCATGCTCTCTGGCGTTTCACCCGGTTGAATGACACGCGCGGTGAGGCCCAAAGCCCACGCAGACGCCGACACCAAAATCGCATCCGATTGCGTTTCATGATTCAAGAAATCACCTTGGCCGAGCTTATCTTCAATCAGACTGTCTGCAGTCGCGGCATCCGGCACACGAAGGAGGGCTTCGGCGAGCACCATCAAAGCAAGGCCTTCGGGCGTGGAGAGCGAGTATTCGCGCAGCAATTCCTCGACACCGCCGAGGCCCGATGTTTTGGTACGGATCGCATGGATCAAGCCCTTCGCTGATTGATCAACGCGCTTTTCAGCTTCAGGAGAAATCGTGGCCGTCAGCAGCAAGCGCGCGGCGATCTCCTCGTCGCGGGGGGCGAAATCTGTACGGAATGGTGCAAAAGAGGTCATTAAAGCGACTCTCCACAGAATTTGATTTCTTCACTATAACTTAAAATTTATAGTGTTTTAATTGGCAAATTTTTCTAATTATTAGATAAAATAACTATATTTTTAATAGGATTTAGCGAATATGTCGGATCTTGATCGGATTGACCGGAAAATTCTGAAATTGCTGCAAGAGGACGGCCGTATCACCACCGTCGATCTTGCTGAAAAAGTTGGGCTTTCGCCGACGGCCGCGAGCGAACGTGTAAAACGTCTGTTGCGAGACGGTTATGTGATGGGCTTTCGCGCCATGCTCGACCCGAAAAAACTCGATCGAGGTCTTTTGATTTTCGTCGAGGTCACGCTCGATAAAACAACGCCCGATGTGTTCGCACGCTTCAGCGAAGCTGTTCAAACCGCACCCGAGGTGCTGGAATGCCATATGGTAGCGGGCGGCTTTGATTATCTCGTCAAGACACGCGTTGAGGATATGGCGGCCTATCGCCGCTTCTTGGGTGACGTGCTCTTGGCGCTGCCGGGCGTGAAAGAGAGCCGGACCTTTGCCGTGATGGAAGAAGTGAAATCGGACGGGACTCTGCCCGTTTGAATGCCGAGCGCGGTTAGGTTTTTGCTGCATTGCAAAAAGAGCCCCGCTCTGCCTAAATGCGGCGCTTTTCTTGAGTGGCCCATAGACGATGCTTCCTTTCAGCTCTGATGAGGCGAGCCTGCGCGCGGCGTTCCGGTGGGATATACCGGAGCGCTACAATATCGGCGTGGCTGTGTGCGATATGTGGGCTGCGCGTGATCCTGATCGCTTGGCGCTTCTTGATGTCAATGCTTCGGGTGGTGTTGATCGCGTGAGCTTCGGAGATTTACGCACACGCTCCAATCAGCTTGCAAATTTTATTGTGAAGAGCGGCGTGACGCGCGGTGAACGAATTGCGATTTTACTGCCGCAATCGCGCGAAGTCGCCGAGAGCCATATAGCGATTTACAAGGTTGGGGCGGTGGCTTTGCCGCTCGCCGTGCTCTTTGGTGTCGATGCGCTACTTTATCGCTTGCATAATGCCGGTGTGACAGGGCTCATCACCAATTCTGCGAGCTTGAAGAAAATAAGAAGCACGAAAGAGCTACTCCCCGATTTCAAATTTTTGCTTTCGGTTGATGGCGATGAAGGCGATGCGAAAGATTTTTATGAAGCGCTCGCTTCTTGTTCTCGTGAATTTTCACCGTTTGATACATTCACCGATGATCCGGCTTTGATGATTTATACATCGGGCACAACTGGCCAACCAAAAGGCGCGTTGCATGGGCATCGCGTGTTGCCAGGTCATTTACCGGGTTTTGAGCTGGTGCATGAATTTTTCCCGCGCGAGAATGATCTTCTTTGGACGCCTGCGGATTGGGCATGGGCTGGCGGATTGTTGAACGGACTATTGCCATCGCTTGCGCATGGTGTGCCGGTTGTCGCGCGTAAGTTTGAAAAATTCGATGCGGATGAAGCCTATCGCTTGATGCAGGATTTCAAGATCCGCAATATTTTTGTGCCGCCAACCGCGTTGCGCATGTTGCGCACCGTCAAAAACCCGCGCGCGAAATATGATTTGAATTTGCGAACCATTGCGTCCGCCGGCGAGGCGCTCGGCGCTGAAACTCTGTTGTGGGCGCGTGAGGAATTGGGCCTCACGATCAATGAAGCCTATGGGCAGACCGAATGCAATCTCGTTATCGGTTCATGCAACGCGCTCTCAATGGTCAAGCTCGGTTTTATCGGTAAACCGGTTCCGGGCCACCGCGTCGCGATCATTCATGAAGACGGCACAGAATGTAAGCGCGGCGAAGTGGGGCAGATCGCCATCGCACGCCCTGATCCGGTGATGTTTTTGGGCTATTGGAACCGTGAAGCGGCAAGCCACGATAAATTCATTGGCGACTGGATGACGACGGGCGATCAAGGCGTGATGGATGATGAAGGCTACATCAAATTCATCGGCCGTGATGATGATGTCATCACCTCATCAAGCTATCGCATCGGTCCGGTCGAGATTGAGGATTGCCTCATCAAACATCCCGCTATTGCGCTTGCTGCCGCTGTCGGAAAGCCCGATGCGCTCAGGACCGAAATCGTAAAAGCCTTCGTTGTTTTGCGACCAGATTTCATGCCGAGCGACGCGCTTGAAAACGACATCGCACAATTTGTGAAAGAGCGACTATCGGCGCATGAATATCCGCGCGAGATCGAATTTGTTAATTCTTTACCGATGACCACAACGGGGAAGATTATAAGACGAGAATTGCGGGCGCGAATATAGTTTTCAATAAAACGACGGACGTTGCCAAACAATTTCCCTCCCCTGTAGGGGAGGGTGACAAACGCAAAGCGTTTGGCGGGTGGGGCCATCGCTAAATGCCCCCTCCGTTCGCTTTGCGAACACCTCCCCCTACAAGGGGAGGAAAAATTAAATCAATCGCAAATTAAAAGCTAAAACTATAACCTTAAGCTGCCTTCAAGAATATCCCGACGCATCGTATCATCCACAATGCGATAGCGTCCTGTTTCACTATCGAACACATAAAGAGGCTCACTTGTATCACGCGGCGTGAGACCTTCTTTCATCAAATCAACTTTGCGGATTTTGAATGTGCCGGTCATATCAGCTTCGCGCCGCAGACGCAAAAACAGTGGTCGCGCATGCGGGGGCAAATTGTCGACGAGATGTTTGGTAAGACGATCAAGATCGAAAGACTCATATTCGGAAAGATGCAGCGCTGCGATGCCCGCTTTACCATCATGCCCCGCAATCGAAATGCCATAGACCGCGCAGGACGCAATGCCCGGATGCGTGTTGATGGCTTCCGCGACTTCATTGGTTGAGACGTTCTCGCCCTTCCAGCGGAATGTATCGCCGATGCGATCAACAAAATAGAAATAGCCGCGCTCGTCACGCGTCACGAGATCGCCGGAGCGAAACCACGCATCACCCTCGCGAACCACATTGCGCAGAATTTTTGACTCGTTTGCGCCTTTATCAGCATAACCCTCGAAACGATTCGCCGGCGCGTTCGGATCATCAATGATCTCGCCGATGATTTCACCAATCTCACCCGGCTTGCACGGAATACACCGCCCCTCGTCATCGCGCATAGGCTTTTCATTCTCGACGTCAAAGCGTACGACTTTGACAACAAACCGTTTCTCGGCCCATTTCGGAATACGACCAATCGCACCGGGATGTGAATCAAAATTAAACAGCGCGATATTGCCCTCGGTCGCTCCATAAAATTCACGAATATGTTTGATGCCGAAACGCTTCGAGAAAGCATGAAAGATATCGGGCCGCAAGCCATTGCCGCAAATCAGACGAATGCGATGTTGGCGATCGAGCGGGGATGGCGGCGCATTCAAAAGATAGCGACACACTTCGCCGATATAGAAAAACAAAGTGCAGTTATGTTTGATGATATCAGACCAGAATTCCCGCACGGATAATTTTTCTCGAATCACAACACTTCCACCACGAATAAGCGTACCAAGCGTTGCGAGAATACCGCCATTTGAATGATACATCGGCAGGCAATCATAAAGCCGGTCGCTTTTCTCCGCTTCCATTACGGAGGAAAAGCCCAGCGCCATAGCACTCACACGGTAATGATTGATATTGGCCGCTTTGGGCAGCCCAGTGGTGCCGGAAGTGTAGACATAAATGCAACGATCATCGAGCGTCAGCGTAACACGATCATGCGGTTCAAGCACTGCGTCAGAGAAATTTTGTAGCGCGCGATCAAATTCAGACTCCTTAAAATCATGAACAAAAAGGCGCGGCGCATCGGATACATTGTCCATGGCGTTATGATAGATCTCAAGCAGATCGCGCGCGATGATCGCAAGCTTAGGCTTGACGATGGTGACCGAATGCATGAGCGCATGACCGGTTTGCGATGTGTTGAGCAAAGCGGTGGCGCCGCCCGCGCGCGCAATGCCAAGCCAGATACAGAGATAATCGGGACGGTTCGGCAGAAAAAGCGCGACCGTGTCACCTTTACCGATGCCATTCGCGCGCGCCCATCGCGCAATGCGGTTGATCCTTGCGCCCATCGCGCCATAACTCAGGGTTTCATGATCCGAAATTAACGCAACGCGATTGTGATTTTGCGCAATCACATCTTCAAGGCGATCAAGCACTGTGCGGTTTGGTGTAGATTTAATCGGCTTTACGCGGTTTAGCGTGCGCAAAGCCCCGCGCAAATAGGCAAGCTCGCTTAATAGCACCGACACGCCCCACATTTTTATTTCCTCCGCCCGTTTTTACTCCCGCCATAAAGAAAGCGGGTTCTCAAACATGGCGGAGCGGTCGGGCGTGTCAATCCCCGGGCGATCAAGAAACGCGTCCCAAAGCCGCGACACAAAGCTCTCATCAAGATCTTTGGTGATCAACACAAGTTTTGTGCGATGATCATCGTCTGGCCAGCGCGATAATTTAACCGGCGGATGAAAAACATGCTGTACGCCATGGAGTATCACAGGAAGATCCAGATGTTCGGCAATTTTTACAATGCCCTTCATGCGCAATAAATTTGGACCGTGCGCTGATTGAAGTAAGGTCAAAAACATCTCGAATGCCGCAACAGGAATTGCCTCATGCGTTGTGAGGCAGAAGGCGCGTATGTGATCATCATGGCGGTTGATGTCATGATAGTGTCCGTGAATGTGATGATGGTTATGATCCTCATAGGCTTCTGATTTCAGCCATGCCGCCACATCAGGAATTTTTTTTGAAAGATCAAACACGCCTGTACCAATGAGGTGTGAGACATCAGCTTTTGAACTTTGTGCATCAATAATAAATGTCGCGGGATTAAGTTTTTTCAACCGCGTATGGAGGGACTCAGTATCATTTGGAAGGTCGGTTTTGGTAAGCACAATACGATCCGCGATCGCGGCCTGTTTCACCGCTTCGGGATGATGATCAAGCGTTGATGATCCATTCACCGCATCGATAAGTGTGATAACACCATCAAGCGTATAACGCACGAGAATCATCGGATGACCGATGAGCGATTGTAAGATTGGTGCGGGATCGGCAAGACCCGTTGTTTCGATGATCACGCGCTTGAAGGCCTTCAAGGCTCCCGTGTCATATTTTTTGATGAGATCTTCAAGCGTTGAAATCAAATCGCCTCGAATCGTACAACAAAGACAACCCGAAGCCATCAGGATCATATTGTCATCTTGCGTTTCAATAAAAAGATGATCGAGTCCGATTTCTCCGAACTCATTGACAATTACAATTGTATCGGCGAGCGTCGAGTCTTTAAGCAGTCGATTGAGAAGCGTTGTCTTTCCGGCACCAAGAAAGCCTGTGATGATGGTGATAGGAATCGGCGCAATAGACATGAGTTTACCGGGCAGCCTGTCGTTCGGCCAACATGGTCAGCGCAATCGCAACAATCACAAGAAAGCCTCCAAAATATTGAATTGCTTGCAGCCGCTCCCCGAGAACAATTGCAGAGGTGATCGCGGCTACTACCGGCTCAAGACAGAAAACCAAACCTGCCACAGTCGCCGAGATGCGCGCGAGGGCCAAGATTTGAAACACAAAGCCGAGAACAAAGCCACCAATCGTCAACAAGATTGGCATTGCAGCTGTAATTTGCGTTTCAATTGTAAAAACACCGCCTGTCACCCACACTGAGGCGAGCGCACCCGGCAGAACAATCGCCTGTGTCACAACAATTTTTGCAGCACTCGGGGTCACACGACATCTCGTGCCCGCAAAAAACTGCATGGCGGCAGAAACGCTTGCAAGCAGCGCAAGCGCTACGCCTCTTATATCAAGGTCCCCGCCCGCCATGCCGAGCACCAACACAACGCCAATAAATGCGAGAGCAACAATTCCAAGCATTGCGGGGGTTAGTTTTTTCCCGTCAACGAAGGGGCTCGCGATAACGATCAGAATTGGAAAAGTATAAAAGATCACTGCCGCAACAGTGATCGGAATAAAGGCAACCGAAGATAGATAACATATCGACACACCCATACTGACAAACCCAAGCAGCATCATGGGCATAATCTCGCCTTTGGCGATGCGTATCGCACTGCGTGTGAGCGCGGCAAAACAAAGCCCAATCGCGATCATCACGAGCACACGCTCAGCAACAATCATCGGGCCTTGAACGCCCATCTCGGACGATATTTTTGCGAAAGTGATATTGAACCCGTAGAAAAACGCGCCGGCCAAAGCAAAGCCGATTCCCCGTCCTGTTTGTTGAGACTCCACGCGCTTACTCCCGAACCCAAGGCAAAATCGCCTGAAAACGCTTATTCTTTTGTGTGAGACCCATACGCGGGGTCATTGAGAAGCTCAACCCTAGGAAGCTGCATCGCCACTGTGCAGTTTTGGTTGACCTCAACAAATTACACGCAAATAAAGGACTTTCACGAAAATAACTTTTGGGACGGAATTTAGATGTTCTGGGCATCTGCCGCCATCATTGCTGCCGCTGCACAAACCGCGCGCAATGCGATGCAACGGAAACTGACTGCTGAAATAGGAACCGTTGGCGCAACGCAAGTACGCTTTCTTTATGGTTTCCCCTTTGCGCTTCTGTTTTTGGGTCTTGTTGCAGGGTTAAGTCGGGAAGCCATACCAACCGCCGATCTTGCTTTTATTGGATTTGCTTTTGGTGGGGCTGTCTCTCAAATTCTTGCAACCGCTTTGATGTTGCTGGCGATGAAAGAACGATCCTTTTCGGTCACGACTGCCTATACAAAGACGGAACCTGTTCAAGTGGCAATTTTTGGTTCCTTAGTGCTTGGCGATCATCTTTCCCTCACGGCCATCTGTGCAATCATTCTCGCGACCATCGGCGTTGTTTTGATGGCCGTAAAAGCGGGAGAAAAGCTCACTGCCGCAGGCCTTCGCCCCGCACTCGCCGGAATTGCTGCGGGCGGACTCTTCGCGCTTGCGGCCATCTTTTTTCGTGGCGGCATTCTTGAGCTGGGTGAACAAAGTTTTGTATTGCGCGCGTCAACCATGCTCGCATGGTCTCTTGGTCTTCAAACATTGATACTTGTTGTCTGGATGCTGCTCTTTGATCGACGGGCGTTGACAGGCAGCGTCAGCGTCTGGCGCTCGTCACTTTTTGCCGGATTCATGGGCGCTTTTGCTTCGCAATTCTGGTTCATCGGTTTTTCATTGACCGCAGCCGCCAATGTCCGAACGCTCGGTCTTGTCGAAGTGTTCTTTGCGCAAATCGTCACGCGCAAATTATTGAGTGAAACCACAAGCAGACGCGAACTCATCGGCATGGCGATGGTTCTGATCGGCGTCGGAGCTTTGTTGATCGTGGGTTAAGGCGCCCGTGCCGAGATCGCGAGCGCGTGAACACCCGCTGAAAATTCTTCAGCAAGCACTGAATTGATGGAACGGTGGATGTCGACACGGCTCTTGCCTTGAAACGCAACGCTCACGATTTCGATGGAGAAATGCGTTTGCCCACCAGGTCCCGCACCCGCATGGCCCGCATGACGATGGGAATCATCCGTCACCACAAGATGCATGGGCGTGAAAACCTCACGCAATTTTATTTCGATACGGTCGCGGATGGGGATGTCGGTCATTTTATAAACACCTCAACCGCCCTATCTGCGTCACTTCGCCCGCTCTCCACAAGACTTGTTTCCGGCCTGCCAGAACGATTATTAAACCGCCATGAACCCAAAGTCGAAACTCTACGACAAGATCCGCATTCCGCCGCGAAGCCGCAGGGGACGCCCCGAAGCGGAGCCGCCGCGTTGCGAGCATCCGGGATGCGGCGAGCCCGGGCCTCACCGGGCGCCAAAGGGCCGTCACGAAGAAGGCCGCTTCTGGCAATTCTGCATCGATCACGTACGGGAATATAATCAATCCTACAATTATTTCGCTGGAATGAGCGATTCGGCGATCCTTTCCTACCAAAAAGACGCGATGATCGGCCACCGCCCCACTTGGAAAATGGGCGAGAACGCCGCAAGCGGCAAAAGACGCCCCCAAAAGAAGCCGGAGGAGGTCTTTGTTGATCCCTTTAATCTCTTTGACGATGCCGGGGTCAAAAAGCCGCGGAAAAAAACCGAACCTGAGGGACCGCGGGTCGGGGCACTCGCCCAGAAAGCCTATGAAACGCTCTCGCTCGAGATCGGATCGGATTCGGCAACCATCCGCCTCCGCTACAAAGAGTTGGTCAAGCGCTTCCATCCGGATGCGAATGGCGGGGATCGCTCTCTGGAAGATCGCTTAAGAGAGATCATCCATGCGTATAATACATTGAAAGCGGCAGGCCTCGCCTGATAAAGAAAAGCTCGAGGGTTCGTTTTGAGCCCGCCAATTCCCAACAAGGACGATCGTTAGCGGTCATCCAGCGGCTGCCGGAAACGGCAAACCGTGCCAGCAGTCGATGCGAGGTTTTACGTGACAAGCGCCCCAGTAATTCCCGGTATGCCCGATATCACCGTCTCCGCAAGCGAGATGTTCGGCATCGACACGGATATGAAAGTGCCGGCCTATTCGGTTGCCGATCCGCATGTGCCTGATCTTGATCCTGATTATCTCTTTGATCGCCAGACAGCCCTCGCCATTCTCGCAGGCTTTGCGCGCAATCGCCGCGTGATGGTGGCGGGCTATCACGGCACGGGTAAATCAACCCATATTGAACAAGTGGCCGCGCGTTTGAAATGGCCGTGCGTGCGCATCAATCTCGACAGCCATGTCTCGCGTCTCGATCTCGTCGGTAAAGATGCGATCGTGTTGAAAGATGGCAAACAAGTTACCGAATTCCAAGACGGTATTTTGCCTTGGACTTTGCAGAACAACATCGCGCTTGTGTTTGACGAATATGATGCAGGCCGCCCTGATGTGATGTTCGTTATTCAACGCGTTCTTGAAATTTCCGGCAAGCTCACATTGCTTGATCAAAAACGCGTGATCCGTCCGCATGGGGCGTTCAGACTGTTTGCGACAGCGAATACTGTCGGCCTTGGTGATACATCCGGCCTTTATCATGGTACGCAACAAATAAATCAAGGCCAGATGGACCGTTGGTCGATTGTGACGACGCTCAATTATCTGCCACATGATAAGGAAGTCGATATCGTCTTGGCAAAATCAAAGCCTTTCCAAACCAAGGAAGGTCGCGACATCATCAATCGCATGGTGCGTCTTGCTGATCTCACGCGACAGGCTTTCGTGAATGGTGATCTCTCCACTGTGATGAGCCCGCGCACCGTCATCACATGGGCCGAGAATGCTGACATCTTTGGCAATATCGGCATGGCATTTCGTCTGACCTTCCTCAACAAATGCGATGAACTCGAGCGTCCTCTGGTCGCCGAGTTCTATCAACGCAGTTTTGGTGAAGATTTACCGGAAAGCGCGTTGAATGTGGCGTTGAGCTAAGGATCATCGCGAGGACCTGTGTCGACATCCAATCGCAAACCCGCATCACAAAAAGAAGCACCCGCTGAGCCATTTAAGCGCGCGGTGATCGGGACAATGCGCGCCATTTCCGGAAAGACCGAACTGGACGTGAGTTTTGCGAATGATCGACCCGCTTTGTTAGGGGATCGCGCACGTCTTCCCGAACCGCCCCGCAAGATGACGGCACAAGATGCAGCCGTATTGCGTGGTCATGCCGATTCCATGGCGCTGCGTTTGTCGTGCCATAATGATTCAATTCATCGGCGGTTGTTACCGAGTGGACAAACGGCACGTGCTGTCTATGACGCGATTGAACAATCACGTTGTGAATCCATTGGCGCACGCCGCATGGAAGGTGTTGCGGCCAATTTGTCAGCTATGCTTGATGACAAATATCACCGTGGTAATTTCAGCCAAGTGACTTATGTTGCGGATGCACCGATTGAGGAAGCGCTTGCGATGTTGGTGCGCGAACGTTTGACCGGATCGGCCCCGCCGCCTGCAGCACAAAAACTTGTTGAACTCTGGCGTCCCTTCATTGAGTCAAAAGCTGGCGCAAGTCTCGACGGGCTTCAAAATCACATTGATGATCAGCGTGCTTTTGCGCGCGTTGTTCGCGAAGTGCTTGTCAGACTGGATATGGCCGAAGACGCCGACGCAGAAGGCGACAACAACGACGAGGACAACGAGCAGCAATCCGAGAGCGAAAGCGAAGATCAACAAAGCGGCGAGAAGGAAGAACAAGTTTCAACCGAAGAGACGGAATCAAGCGCGGCCGAAGAGTCAGACGCTGAGATCGAAGAAGGTGTGGCCGACGCAGAAGACGGTCCAACCGATGATCAGATGAATGAAGACGATATGCCGGATTCGGATGAGTGTGATAATACGCCTCGCCCGCCGCCACCGTCTCGTCCTGAAAAACCTGTTTCAGACTATCGCGTTTTTGCTGCAAAATATGACGAGACGATTGGCGCGGAAGATCTTTGTGACGCAGAAGAACTCACCCGGCTAAGAGCTTATCTCGATAAACAGATCAGTCATCTTTCGGGTGTCGTTGCGCGTCTTGCCAATCGTTTACAACGTCGCTTGATGGCGCAACAAAATCGAGCGTGGGAATTTGATCTGGAAGAAGGCGCGCTTGATCCTGCACGTCTGCCGCGCATCATCATTGATCCGCATCAACCGCTTTCGTTCAAACGCGAGAAGGATACAAATTTCCGCGATACGGTGGTCACACTTCTGATCGATAATTCAGGCTCTATGCGTGGCCGCCCAATTTCTGTGGCAGCAACATGCGCCGATATTCTCGCGCGTACGCTTGAGCGCTGCGGTGTCAAAACCGAAATTCTCGGCTTCACCACACGTGCCTGGAAAGGCGGACAATCACGCGAATTCTGGCTGCAGTCCGGCAAACCCAATATGCCGGGGCGCCTCAATGATTTGCGCCACATCATCTATAAAGCAGCAGAAGCGCCTTGGCGTCGTGCACGCAAAAATCTCGGTCTCATGATGCGCGAAGGCTTGCTCAAAGAAAATATCGATGGTGAAGCGCTTGATTGGGCGCATAAGAGATTGCTTGTTCGCCCCGAGCAGCGCAAAATTTTGATGATGATTTCAGACGGTGCGCCGGTTGATGATTCAACGCTTTCGGTGAATCCTGGCAATTATCTCGAAAAACATCTACGCTTTGTTATTGATGAAATTGAAAATCGTTCGCCGGTCGAATTGATCGCCATTGGTATCGGCCATGATGTGACACGCTATTACAAGCGCGCCGTCACCATCGTTGACGCCGAAGAGCTCGGTGGCGCGATGACCGAAAAATTGGCCGAATTATTCGACGATAACGCTCCCGGCGACAAACGCCGAGCAGCGTAACTTTACGCCACGGCTTTCTCTGCGCGTTCCATGGGAAGAATGACGCTCATCAAAGCGCCATAAGGCAATAGTGCGATAAGTGCGATGAGCATCTTCACTGTGAAATCAAACACGACGAGGCTTTGCCAAAACATGACATCTGTGCCGAACAAATTGACGAGACCCGACATATCGGGGTCACCCGCGAAAGCCAGCGAGAAGAAGAGCGCGGTATCCAGTACAGAACCGATGACAGTGCTGACGAATGGCGCGCGCCACCACGCTTGGCGACGCAAGCGATTAAACAGGGTGATGTCGAGCAACTGACCGACGAGAAAAGCGGTGCCAGAAGCCATCGCTATGCGCGGCGTTGCAAGCCAAATCGACAAAACAACAGCAAGAGCAAATCCAACGACAACAAGTTGGCGCGCCACGCGCGGTCCATGACGTCGATTGGTAAGATCGGTCACAAGAAAGGCCACCGGATAAGTGAAAGCACCCCAAGTGAGATAATCACCAAGTCCAAAAAGCTCAAAGGGATATTGAACGAGAATGTTTGACGCAACGACCACCAAGGTCATCACAACAACCGGCACAATGAGCCGGTGAATAGAAAGAGAATGCATCTCGCAGTCCTTTGAAGCTAACGGCAGAGGCCGATGCAGGTTTCGATACGCACGAAAGGCTGACGGCAGAGGCCGACGCCCATAAACAGAAAGCTAGAAAAACAGAAAGGCGATTAGTGAGCTGCGAGCTTCTTTTCGATGTCGCGCTTCAGATCACGCGCGGTCGGCGAGAGGTCTTCAGCGCGGGCCTTAACGAGAAACGCATCAAGACCACCGCGATGCTCAACCGTGCGCAGGGCATTAGCCGAAACGCGCAGGCTTATAGAGCGGTCAAGCGCATCCGATTGAAGCGTAACTTGGCAAAGATTGGGAAGGAATTTCCGCTTGGTCTTGCGGTTCGAGTGGCTGACAAGCTGCCCGCTCAACACGGCCTTACCCGACAATTCGCAACGACGTGCCATAGATTTCGTCCTTACTGGTCGTATCAGGTCCGCTTTCGCCGCCGTCCTTAAAGACGGAGGGCGGCCAGAGCCGCCCATCGACACGCGCACCCTCAAAAAATTGGGCCGTGGTTTTATAGGGTAGAAGCCGCCAGAACGTCAAGCAAAACCTGCCTTTTTCAAGCATCACCACATCAATTCCAGACAAATCGCTTATCGCATTGTAGAGATAAATTGACGATTCGCCCCTCTTTGACCCTGCCGGACGCGTTTATGGCCCCTTTTTCTGCCCTTAAGCGGCCCCTGACCTCTCTTTTGATGGTTGGCGCGCTTCTGACGAGCCTCTCCAACACTGCTTCGGCGGCGCTAAAGTCCTATTCGGTTTATTATTCGGTTTCGATCGCCTTTATCTCAATTGGAACCGCCCGTTTTTCTGAAACGCGGCGCGGTTCAGGCTATAAACTTCATCTCGGTGCCGATTTTCTTGGAATCTTCCGCTATTTCTTTGCGCCACGCCTGATCGCTGATGTCGAGGGCGTTGAGAGTGGCGGAAAATTTTCCGGCAATCGCTACAGCCTCGCGGTTGATCATCCAGACGATCCCCAACGCGTGGATATGACGCTGTCGGGCGGCGCGGTCACAAGTGTCGTCCTCACCCCGCCTTTGCCCGAGAGGCCGGACCGTGTCCCCATTCTCCCAGAACAGAAACGCGGAGTCGTGGATCCGCTAACCGCCTTCCTAATCCCTTTGAGGAATGAACCGACCGCGAGTGATGTCTGCGCACAAACGCTCAAAGTGTTCGATGGGGCCGGACGTTTTGATATCACGTTGCTTCCTGACCAGGAGCGGACGCTGACCATCCCCGGCTATAAAGGCCCGACGGTTGATTGTTATGTCCGCTACATGCCCGTCTCCGGTCATCGCGAGAAACGGGACAATGTCACCTATATGGAGAATAACCGGGATATTTCGGTGCGCCTCGCACAAGTTCCGGGGCAAACTTATTTCGTGCCCGTTGATATTCAGATCGCAACCATGATCGGTAATTTGCGGATCGAAGCCACGAAGATCGAGGGCTTTGAAAAACCCTCCGACACCGCGACCGCTAAGAGTCCTTAATTCATCTGAGCCTGTCTCAAATTGCGACAGAGTTTGCGCGAAAAGCGCTGATTCGTGCAGGATTCGTTCCCGATTTGCGCTAAAAATTGACGAAAGGTGAATCTGCCAAAGAAGCGTGCTTAATCGATTTTTCACGTCGCTGGTCACCTCCGGCACCAAAAGCGGTTCGGATGCGATTCGTTTCTTAATCGTTCGATTTCCGTGTAATTTCCTCTCTAACTTTGTCTCATTTTTCGACAATCGGTTTGACTTTGATACAGAGGGTCGGGCAGGTTCCAGCGCCTCTTTGAAGTTGATCATGCGTTCTCCCTCCCTTCCCCCTTCCCAGCGCGCCCGTGGCGTTACCGCCATTCTCGGGCCGACCAATACCGGCAAGACTCATCTCGCCATTGAACGCATGCTGGCGCATCCCTCCGGCATCATTGGTCTGCCTTTGCGATTGCTCGCTCGCGAAGTGTATGAACGCGTTGTCGCGCGCGTGGGCGCACCTGCGGTGGCGCTCATCACCGGTGAAGAAAAAATCAAACCACCAGGCTCGCGTTATTATGTAGCAACCGTTGAAGCAATGCCGCGCGATGTTGATGTCAGATTCATCGCGATTGATGAATGCCAACTCGCAGCCGATTTTGATCGCGGACATGTTTTCACGGATCGCGTTCTTAATATGCGCGGTCACGATGAGACAATGTTGATCGGTGCAGAAACAATCAAACCACTTTTGCTAAAACTTATTCCAGGATTGCAAACAACAACGCGTCCGCGTCTGTCGCAATTGACTTTTGCAGGTGATCGCAAAATCAGCCGCTTGCCGCGTCGCTCCGCGATTGTCGCATTTTCCGCTGATGAAGTTTACGCAATCGCCGAACTCATTCGTCGTCAAAGCGGTGGTGCGGCTGTTGTTCTTGGTGCGCTTTCACCACGCACCCGCAATGCGCAAGTGGCGCTCTACCAGTCAGGTGATGTTGATTATCTTGTTGCAACAGATGCGATTGGGATGGGGCTTAATCTTGATGTCGATCACGTCGCTTTTGCCGGCGATCGAAAATATGACGGCACAAAATTTCGTCGCCTTGTTCCGAGTGAATTCGGACAGATCGCCGGACGTGCCGGCCGCTATTTGAAAGATGGCTCATTTGGCTCAACCGGTCGTTGTGCGCCTTTTGAAGATGAGCTTGTTGAGGCACTCGAATCCCATGTGTTCCCGCCTTTGCCGATGTTGCAATGGCGCAACGCTGAACTCAATTTTTCAAGCGTGTCCGCGCTGATCCATGCGCTTGACCGTGTCCCCGGTGAAGACGGCCTAACCCGCGCGCCCTTGGCGGATGATCTCCGAGCGCTTGAAGCGGCTTCGCGAGATCGGGAAATCATGGCCGCGGCCAAAGGCCAGAAAGCCGTCGAATTGCTATGGGCCGTGTGCCAAGTGCCTGATTATCGTAAGGTTTCACCGCAGGCCCATGCCGATCTTGTGACTACGCTCTATCTCGACCTCGCAACAAAAGGGCGGATCCCGGCCGATTGGTTCGCCCGCCAGATCGCCGAGGTAAACCGGACCGATGGCGATATCGACACGCTCTCCGCCCGGATCGCCCAGATCCGGACGTGGACCTTTGTCGCCAATCGTGAGAATTGGCTCGCGGATCCGACGCATTGGCAGGAAGCCACGCGACAGGTAGAAGATGCATTGTCAGACGCGCTTCATGAGCGTCTGGCCCAAAGATTTGTTGACCGCCGCACCAGCGTCCTGATGCGTCGGCTGAGAGAGAACGCGATGCTGGAAGCGGATATCACGGCGACGGGCGAAGTCCTTGTCGAGTCACACCCCGTCGGCCGATTGATCGGTTTTCAATTTGTGCCTGAATCGGACACAGGTTCGCCCGAAGGAAAAGCTTTGCGCGCTGCCGCATTGAAAGCCCTTGCCGGTGAATTTGCGAACCGTGCCACACGTGTTTCAAATGCCGTTGATGAAGCCTTTACCTTAAGTCACGACGGCGCATTGCGCTTCTTGGGTGAACCGATTGCGCGTTTGACTGCTGGCGAAAAACTTCTCGCCCCCCGTTTACGCCTTCTTGCTGACGAGCATCTTGAATCAGCAGATCGTGAGAAAATTCAAAACCGCATTGATCTCTGGCTCAAAGCGCATGTTGAAAAACTTCTTGGGCCTCTTTTGAAATTGGAAGAACCGGAAGCGCTCACCGGCATGGCGCGTGGTATCGGTTTTCAAATCGCAGAATCGCTGGGTGTACTTGATCGCACAAAAGTTAATGAAGACATGAAAACGCTTGACCAAGAAGCGCGCGCGGCTTTGCGCGGTCTTGGTGTGAGATTTGGCGCTTATCATTTGACTGTGCCTACTTTGTTGAAACCGGCCCCACGCGCTCTTGCATGCCAACTCTGGACGTTGAAAGAATGTGGCGCAGAAGTGAAGGGGCTTGATGACATTCTTCATCTTGCCGCCTCGGGTCGCACATCGATTCCCATCAATCCTGATACACCGAAGACGCTTTATCGTGCTGCCGGTTTCCGCGTCTGTGGTTCACGCGCCGTGCGTGTTGATATTCTTGAAAGACTGGCCGATCTTATTCGCCCCGCGATTCAATATCGTCCGGGCATCACGCTGGGTGAACCTCCTGCAGGCGCTGCCGATGGTGAGGGCTTTGTTGTTACTGTTGCGATGACATCGCTTTGCGGATGTGCAGGTGGGGATTTCAATTCAATTTTGAAATCACTCGGCTACATCATGGATCGTCGTGTGGGACCTGCAATCACGATTGCGCTTGCAAAAGCGAACGAAGCGGTTGCAGCTGAGGCAACAACGGAAGCGGTAGCCGCTCCGGAGGCGTCACCTTCATCTGAAACAAGTGATGCGACACCGGTTGCAACTGAACCTGAAAGTGGCGCGCCGGAAGTTACTGCGGAAGCGACACCTGAAGCAGCAACAACCGAAGCTGCTGAACCTGTAATGATTGAAGTGTGGCGGCAACATCGCCACCGCCCGCAAGAGCAAAAACATGATCGCCGTAAATCTCATCACAATAAACCGCGCGAAGGCGAAGCGGCTGTATCCGCTGACTCAGACACTTCACAAGCGGCTGAGAAGAAATCATTCCATCGCCGTGATGACAAACGCTCACGGGAAGACGGTGAAAATCGCCCACCGCGCAAACAATTTGGAAAACATGATGGTGGCCGCGATGAGCGTCGTGGTGGCCAGCGCTTTGAAGGGCGTGGCGGCAAAAAAAATCAAGCCCGTAAGCCGGATCGCGGATGGCAAGATCCTCCGCGTCCGCGCGAACAAGATCGTGCACCCGATCCCAATTCACCTTTTGCAAAATTATTAGCGTTGAAGTTGCAATTCGAAGGCAAAGATAAATAAGAGACGGAAAAGTTCTCGCCTCTTATTTGGATTTCTCTTCATTCACCATTAAGGTACGGCTTAAAATCTCGCCTAATCCATATGCGCGTAACGCGCGATCAATGACAAAGAGTAAATCTGAGCTCACACGTCCGGCATCATCCACTTCGGCAACAAACCCCGTTAGCTCGAATTCTTTAACGGTCTCGCCTAGCTTTTTATATTGAACATGTGGTGCGGGGTCGCGAAGCAATTTGCTATTTGCCTGCGCGGCTTCACTCATCAAGCGATGAACGAGATCTGGGTCGGCATCACGCGACACCGGAACAGAAATCACAACACGACCCGTGCGATCATTATGAACGCGATTTTTAACGACGCCTGAAACAAGCGATGAATTCGGAACAATCAAAACCGAGCGGTCAAATGTTTCAATTTCTGTGGCGCGCACATTGATACGTTTGACATGCCCTTCTTCAGCGCCAACAGCCACCCAATCACCCACACGAATGGCACGCTCCCACAAAAGGATCAAACCAGAAACGAAATTATTGACGATGGATTGAAGGCCAAAACCGATACCGACAGAGAGAGCACCAGCAACGATGGCGACTTTCTCGAGACTTAAGCCGAGGCCACTCAATGAAACTGCGGCGGCAACAATAAAACCCGTATAGCCAATGCCGGTCACAATTGAATTTCGTAAACCAGAATCAAGATGCGTACGGGGCAAATAATTTTGTGTGAGCCATCTTTGTAAACCGCGTGTCAGCAGAATACCGGCGCCGAAAAGGATAATGGCAAAGAAGGCGGCGCCAAATGAAATCGTGACTTCGCCGATGGTAAAGCCGAAAATCACCGCTTTAAGCGGCAACAAAATATCGCCTGAATCAACTCGCCACGGCGCAAGTGCCAAAGTTACGCCAAGACCTAAAACTAAGAGCTGCAAGACGCCCGAGAGAATGACAGTAATTTGTTCAAGCGCAGGACGCGAAAGACCCGAGGCGGATTGTATAGAACGAAACGTCTTGGTGCTCGGCGACATCAAATAATCAAATGAATCTTCGGCAATCTGTCGACCGATGTAAGTGAGGACCGTCAAGATCACGATGGTCACGAGTTGATCGGCAAGAAAACTTGCGAGAACCGGATAACCAAAAAATGCCGAAATCGAAATGCCGACAACCATCACCCAACCAAAGAGACGCGCAATGACAATCCAGAAAGGTCGTTGATCACCAAATGCATCACCACGATCTTCGGGCTTTAAGCGATAAAGACCAATCGTGAGCGTAGCAGCGACCAAAAGCGCAATCAGTGATTTTGAAAGAACCGAAAGGCCAAGACCCGCAACAATCGCTTGATTAATTGATTCAATCACACGACCCGTCGCGATTATCAGCGCAATTCGCCGCGCGATTGCTGCAAGTTTTTCAGCCTGACGATCTCCCAAAGGAAGTACGCGCCATTCTGGCTTCGCGGTTGCAAGAATTCCTCCCGCAAGGCTGCCAATAAAGCTGATAAACACTGCAGCGCGTAACACCGCCACCATGACAGGCTCAACGCGGTTCGGTAGAAGCGCCGCACCATCGACCGCTTGCTCAATCGCGAAAATACCAAAGAAAGGAATAACGAAACCGATGGCACCCACCGCCACCGCGCGTAAGGCACGCTGAAGCCGTGTCGGATTTCCGAAACGCGTCGAACGTTCAATCATTGCGATCACATGTCGCCGCGCGAGCATCGTTGCAAAAGCGGTAAAACCCAACCCCAAGGCGATCAACAATCCGCCAAGAAGACCTGCTCGATCAACCGCACGTTCGATTGTATCCCGCGCGACAATCCCAAGCGCTCGCACATCATGCGAGAAGTTAAATCCGATATCTGACCAAAGCCCAGGCGAAAGGACGCTTGCCGATTGCGAGAAAAGTTGCTGCGTAAAGAGCGCGCGCCGTTTATCGGAGATCGCTGTTTGTAATTGATCAGCTTGAACCGACAAAGTCCGAGCAAGCTTTACTGTATCATCAAATTCTTTGAGCGCCTTTTCACGCTCTTCGCGTTCTTTCGAAATATCAGGACTTTCAGGCGGAGCCTTATCGTCGGGCTTTGGACCCAATTCTTTCAAACGTGAACGAATGGCTTCGGCGCGCGGCGATTGTTCATCGGTGATGGTTTTCATGGCTTGCGCGATCGCTTCAACACGTTGCCGCTTTTCTTGAAAAGCAGAGTCGCCCATCGGCCGGGACGTTATGACCGCTTCAATTCCGTCAAGTTCAAGACGTAAGGCATCAAGTTGTGCGCGAATATTGGTTTGATCCTGTGCGTTGACCGCTGCATACCATGACACAAGCGCAAGTGCCAAAAGAGTGAAAACAAAGAAGCGATGCTGCCGAAGAAAGCTCACAATGAGTGCCGCCATGCGTTTAGCCCTCCGTTCTTCACCCGAATCATCGGGCGATGATCAACGGAATGCCTTCGTAACGCGAAAGCATCAGTCACGCAAAGCCGGATCAACGCTGAAGGGGCAAGCGCGTGTCTTTGGTGTGGCTTCACACCTTTTGTTTGGCGCGCTCGATACCTTCAAGAATCAAACGGTGCGTCTCTTGAGCATCACCCCAGCGCACGATCTTGACCCATTTGCCGGGTTCGAGATCTTTGTAGTAGGCAAAGAAATGCTCGATTTTATGGATCGTGATTTCCGGAAGATCCGTATAATTCATCACCTTCTCATAGCGCTTTGTGAGTTTCGCGCTGGGAACAGCGACTATTTTTTCATCACTGCCCGATTCATCTTCCATGATGAGCACGCCCACAGGCCTCACGCTCATAATCGCACCCGGTATAATCGCCCTTGTATTGGCGACGATCACATCACAGGAATCACCATCATCGGAGAGTGTGTGCAGAATGAAGCCATAATTAGCCGGATAGCGCATGGATGTGTAGAGAAAACGGTCAACCACAAGCGCGCCCGCATCTTTATCAATTTCATATTTTATCGGTTCGCCACCAATCGGGACCTCGATCACAACATTGACATCATCGGAAACATTTTTCCCAAGCGAAATGGCCTTGAGATTCATCGGGGACCTGCCTTTTGTTCGGAAAAAAGCGCGAACTCACTCGCTTAGGTAATGGCTTGCTATGAGAAGAATAAGAACGACTTTCGGGGAACATTGTCGGATCCCCTTCATGAAACGGTCTTATTGTTTTGACAGGAGAAGCGACGCTCGCCATAGTCTGCACCTCCATGAACGATCACGTGAAAATTCCTGTAAAAAGCCGCAACCCCTATTATCAGGGGCCTACCAGCGACCATTTCGACGGCGAACATTTTTTCAATCCGGGGCGCCGCTGGAAAAAATCTCCTGGCGATCTTTTGCGCTGGATGATGGAACGTAAGCCGGAACGCTGGCCCGCCTCACATCCTAGCCCTTACATGGACGCTCCCCCGCATCGGGTACCGGGTCGTGACACAAGGCTGTCTTATGTCGGTCATGCGAGTTTTCTTCTACAAACGGGCGGGCTCAACATTCTGATCGATCCGGTGTGGTCAGAGCGTGTCTCGCCCTTGCGCTTTGTCGGGCCGAAACGGGTGAACCCGCCTGGCATTCCGTTTGAGAAACTACCACCAATTGATATCGTGCTCGTTTCCCATAATCACTATGATCACCTCGACATCGCAACGCTGCGACGTCTGCATGCGATTCATGCACCGCGCATTATTACACCGCTTGGTAATGACACAATCATTCGTGATGCTCATGCGGGCATTCGCGTTGAAGCACATGATTGGGGTGCGCGTGTTGAGCTTGGCCCTATCATCGCCGTTCATTTCGAAGAGGCCTATCATTGGTCGGCGCGCGGCATTCGTGATCGTCTGCGTGCACTGTGGACAGCCTTTGTGATCGAGACGCCTGCTGGACGCATTTATCATGTCGGCGACACGGGTTATCATGATGGAAAAATTTTTCCCGCAGCGCGC
>VGCJ01000001.1 GCA_016870035.1 Alphaproteobacteria bacterium | reverse complement strand
CTTCAACAAGTTTCAAATCAATCGCGGTTGAATCGCCTATGCCTTCGGTTGCGCGTAAGCGAGCAAGCGGCGCACCCAGCACTTCGGCAACTGAACCAAATTCGCTGATGAGTTTTTTTGAAAGTGGTTTTACATCGCGGCGCGGGATCGAGCGGAAGAGAATAAGTTCGAGTAATTCATAATCTTGAAGCGCTTCGTGCCCCGCGCGCATGAAGCGATCCTTGAACCTATGGCGGTGGCCGTTTGCGTGATCTTCCTCCTGTTTGTCATCGGAGGAAGAGATCACGCGTTCGGTCATGTTTCGCTCGGTTGGCTGATATGAGTTTTATCGAGACCTTTTGGCGAGAGGGTGAAGATCTCGCATCCCGTCTCGGTCACGCCAATCGTATGTTCATATTGCGCAGACAGTGAGCGGTCACGCGTCACGGCGGTCCATCCATCGCCCAATACTTTTACTTCTGCACGGCCGAGATTAATCATCGGCTCGATTGTGAAGAACATGCCCGGCTTCAGCGGCACGCCGTCGCGCGGGCGGCCATAATGCAGAATATTCGGCTCGTCATGGAATAGGCGACCGAGACCATGGCCGCAGAAATCGCGCACAACCGCGCAGCGTTCGCTCTCAGCATAAGACTGAACCGCGTAGCCAATATCGCCTGTCGTTGCGCCGGGCTTCACAGCCGCGATGCCGCGCATCAAACTCTCGAACGTGACGTCCATCAAACGTTCAGCACGGCGCGGGATTTCACCCACGCCATACATCCGGCTTGAATCGCCATGCCAGCCGTCAACCACAAGCGTGATGTCGATATTGACGATGTCGCCTTCACGCAGTGGCTTGTCATTTGGAATGCCATGGCACACGACGTGATTGATTGAGGTGCAAATGGATCTCTTGAAACCGCGATAGTGAAGCGACGCGGGATAGGCACCATGATCCATCGCGAATTCGAAGGAGATCTTGTCGAGATATTCGGTTGTTACACCCGGTTTCACGAGATCAACCAGAAGATCAAGCGCCTGCGCCGTCAATTGCCCAGCCTTACGCATTCCCTCAAAGGCTTCCGCTCCGAACAATTTGATTTGTCCGGGCTGGCGGCGCGTGGCGGAGGCGGCATCCACAAAAGTCATCGGAAGTGCGGGGGCTCTCTTTTGAGAACGGATCGTTTAGAAATGGGGGAATTATCGTTAGGATGCAAGGAAAAGAGCGGCCTCAGACGTGATTGAGTGCCTGCGGAGTGCTGATTTCGTGGGGAAGGGCTGTACCCACCGCTTGAGCGTGGCGCTTTGGCCTCTTATGGTCGCGATCTTCAACAGCCTCAGGAGCCCCGATGAGCAGCGAAAGCCCGATGCGCGTGACCGCGGCCCTGCTTGTGATTGGGGATGAGATTCTTTCGGGTCGCACCAAGGACAAGAATATCGGATTTCTCGCCGAATATCTGACCGCGATCGGGATAGACTTACGCGAGGTGCGCGTGGTGCCCGATGATGAAGACCCGATCATTGAGGCGCTGAACGCTTTGCGCGCGCGAAATACCTATCTCTTCACCACAGGCGGCATCGGTCCAACCCATGATGACATTACTGCGGATTGTGTGGCGAAAGCGCTTGGCGTTTCGATTGATCATGATCCACGTGCGGTGGCGTTGTTGCGCGAGCGTTATCCTGATCCGAAAGATTTGAATGAATCGCGGCTACGCATGGCGCGTATTCCCGCGGGCGCGGATCTCATTGACAATCCGATTTCAAAAGCGCCGGGCTTTATGGTTGGCAATGTGATTGTGATGGCCGGTGTGCCCTCCATCATGCAAGCGATGCTTGAAAATGTTACGCCGCGATTGAAGACTAGTGTGAAATTGCAATCCGTCTCCGTTGATAGTGGTGGGTTACCCGAAGGCATTTATGCATCGGGATTAGGCGCCATTCAAAAAGATCACCCCGATGTCATCATCGGATCTTATCCGCATTTTGATGGACAGACTTTCCGCAATCAGATCGTGTTACGAGGTCGCGATGTTTCCGCGCTTGAACGCACGAAGACGGTGGTTGAAGCGATGCTGAAGGGCCTTGCTGAAAATGACAAAACCATTCCTTTATAAGTGACGAGTGAGAATAAAAGATGAGCGGACAGAGTCAAAAAGCCTTTCCTGTTTCATGGGATCAGTTTCATCGTGATGCGCGTGCGCTCGCTTGGCGTCTTGTGGCATCGGGTCCATTCAATTCCGTGATTTGTATTACACGCGGCGGGCTTGTACCGGCAGCGATCGTCGCGCGTGAATTTGGTTTGCGGATCATCGAGACGATCTGCATCGCCTCTTATCATGATTACACAAACCAAGGTGAATTGCAGGTTTTGAAATCGATTGCCAAAGATGTTTTGGCAACAGGGGGCAACGGGGGCAAAGGCATTCTTGTTGTTGATGATCTTGTCGATACAGGCAAGACCGCAAAAATCGTGCGCGACATCATTCCGAATGCTTATGTCGCAACTGTCTATGCGAAGCCTTTGGGCCGACCTCTGGTCGATACTTTCATTACTGAAGTCTCACAGGACACGTAGATCTATTTCCCGTGGGATATGGGCCTCGCCTATCAGGCGCCCATTGCCGAAGACCATAAGGGATGAGATTGGGGTTCGGGTATGGGATCAAGCATGGGATCAAGCATGGGATCAGGTTATACTTGCGGGCGCGCGCAAGCTCACTTAAAGGGGGCGGGGCGGGCGAACCCGTTCCTGGTGATTCTTCGATGCGCCAATTCTTTGGTGATGGCGGACATGGCGAAACTGGTAGACGCAAGGGACTTAAAATCCCTCGGTAGTAATACTGTGCGGGTTCGAGTCCCGCTGTCCGCACCATCGAAATTTTTATTTCCTCAAAAGCGGTTTTGAATTTTCAGTGACCCAAACACTCCGCACGCTTGATGATCTTGTTGCCGCGCGTTTGGTTGCAGAAAACGCACGCGCTGCGCTTGAGCCTGTCGCTGAGCGCTATGCGATTGCCGCCACGCCGGCGATGGATACTTTGATCAAGCGTGACGATCCTATCGATCCGATACGTTTGCAATTCATTCCGGATCCGCGTGAGGTGATCGTCACTAAAAATGAAGTCGATGATCCGATAGGGGACTTCGCGCATTCACCACTCCAAGGCTTGGTGCATCGCTATCCTGATCGTGTGCTTGTAAAGCTCACGCATATTTGTCCGGTTTATTGTCGCTTTTGTTTTCGTCGCGAGATGGTGGGGCCTGGAAAGGGCGATGCGCTTTCAGAAGAAAAACTCGAAGCGATTTATGCCTATATCGAAGCGTATCCGGAAATTTGGGAAGTGATTGTGACGGGCGGCGATCCGCTTATCTTGTCACTAAGACGTATTGAAGCCTTCACGTCGAGTCTTGCAAAGATCACGCATATCAAAGTGTTGCGTTGGCATTCGCGTGTGCCGTCTGTTGATCCTTCACTTGTGAGTGATGAGCTTTCGCGCGCGCTTGTGGCCGCTGGAAAATAGATATGGCTTGCTCTTCATGTCAATCATTCACGTGAGTTAACCGCTGAGTGCCGTGACGCGGTCACGCGTTTGAAAAATGCGGGCGTGAACCTCATCAGCCAGAGCGTTTTGCTCAAGGGCGTGAATGACTCAGTTGAAACGCTCGCCGCGTTAATGCGGGGCTTTGTGGAAGCGGGCGTAAAGCCCTATTATCTTCATCAAGGTGATCTCGCGCGGGGCACTAGTCATTTCAGAACAAGCGTTGAAGAGGCAAAAGCACTGATTGACGGTCTGCGCGGTCGTGTTTCTGGTCTTGCCCAACCGGTTTATGTGATTGATTTGCCGGGGGGCGCTGGAAAAGTGCCTGTCGCAGCCCTTTCTTGTGAAATTGAAGGGGAGGGCTGGCGCATCAGGGATTGGCAAGGCTATACCCATCATTATCCGCCAAGGGATGAGAAACGGTGAGCGCCTCCGATGCTCATCGCTGAAGTGAAGGAATAAGTTTCGTGCGTGCACCAGAATTATCAATCGTCGTTCCTGTTTTTAATGAGCGCGCCAATATCGCACCGCTTGTTGGTCTTGTTGCTGACGCGCTTCCAGACGTCGCGTGGGAATTGATTTTTGTTGATGACAATTCACCCGATGGCACGAGCGAAGAGATTAAAGAGTTAGCAGCGAATGATCCCCGTGTTCGTGGCATTCGTCGTGTGGGGCGTCGAGGCCTTTCAGGTGCGTCGATTGAAGGCGTGCTCTCTTCAAGTGCGCCTTACGTTGCAGTGATGGATGGAGATCTGCAACATGACGAGCGAGTTCTTACGCGCATGTTAGCTTTGATCCGCGCCCCCAATGTCGATCTCGTGATTGCCACGCGGGAACGCGAGGGAAGTCATATTACGGGACTTTCCGATAAGCGCTCTTTCGTCAGTGATTTTGGTAGCTTCCTGTCGCGCCTTGTCATTAAGAATTATGTCAAAGATCCGATGAGTGGCTTCTTTATGTTCCGGCGTGAAGTGGTTGAGCGCGCAGCGCCGAAGCTTGCGACGGAGGGCTTCAAGATTTTGGTCGATATCCTGGCGACAACCGAAGAGCCCTTACAAATTCGCGAGACGCCTTATGTGTTTCGCGAGCGGCAACATGGCGAGAGTAAACTTGATGCGCGTGTGGCGTTCGATTATCTCGGTTTCTTGTTTCACCATTTGACTGGCCGTTTGGTCCCCATTCGATTTTTTCTTTTCGGGATTGTTGGCGCGTTAGGTGTCGTTGTTCATCTCGCCGCACTTCGTTTTGCTTTATCAGGTTTGCCTTCACTCGGTTTCGATGGGGCGCAAATCACCGCGACCTTGATCGCAATGGCCAGCAATTTTATTTTGAATAATCAACTCACTTACCGCGACCGGCGTTTGCATGGCTTTCAATTCCTGATTGGATTTGTTCTCTTTGCATTGAGCTGCTGCATTGGTCTCGTTGCCAATGTCGGCATCGCGCGGTTGATCTATTCCGACGGACAGATTTGGTGGCTTGCTGGCTTAGCAGGCGCCATCACAGGATCTGTCTTCAATTATGTAACGAGCGGCCTTTTTGTGTGGCGTAAGCGCTGAGCGTTCAATGTCTACGCATAGGCGTTGAATTGTGTCGCGCTTACTTTTTTCCACAATGATGCCATTTCTTCATGAGCGGTCCCAGCAATCAGTGCATTCTTATGGAGGGTTGGATAAAGCTCGGCATAGGTTTGGGTCTTTGTCGGACTGATTCGGCGATGCAGCAATTCAGGGCGAAGATCTGAAGGGTGGCGGAGCCCTGCTGAACCAATCACTTCGGCAAGCGCTTCAAGCGTATGCGCGTGGAAATTCTTCACACGTTCAGCTTTGTCAGGCACAACAAGTGCGCGTTGACGAAGGGGATCTTGTGTCGCTACGCCTACCGGGCAACGATCCGTGTGGCAGCTTTGGGATTGAATGCAACCGAGCGCAAACATGAAGCCACGCGCGGCATTGCACCAGTCCGCACCCAGTGCCATTACGCGCACCATATCAAAAGCAGATGTTATTTTTCCGGCCGCGCCGAGTTTGATTTGGTCGCGCAAGCCCAAACCAATCAATGTTGAATGAACGAAGGAAAGACCATCGCGCAATGGCATGCCGATATGATCGGTGAATTCAAGCGGTGCGGCTCCCGTGCCACCTTCTGTGCCATCAACGACGATGAAATCTGGTGTCACATTCTTTTCGATCATCGCTTTGCAGATCGCCAGAAATTCGCTTTTCTCGCCAATGCAAAGTTTAAAGCCAACGGGCTTTCCGCCAGACAGACGACGTAGTTCGAAAATAAAATCGATCAATCCGATCGGTGTTGAGAAAGCCGGATGAGCGGCCGGTGATACACAATCTTGACCAATGCGAACACCGCGCGCTTCGGCAATTTCGCGTGTTACTTTTGCACCAGGCAACACGCCGCCATGTCCGGGCTTCGCTCCTTGGCTCAATTTGATTTCAATCATTTTGACTTGCGGCGATTGCGCTTGTTCAGCAAACCGTCCGGCATTAAAGGAGCCATCTTCATGTCGGCAGCCAAAATATCCGCTGCCAATTTCCCAAATCAAATCGCCACCCGGTTCACGATGATGAATGGAAATGCTACCTTCACCTGTATCATGCGCAAAATCACCTTCCTTTGCGCCTTTGTTCAAGGCGCGGATGGCATTCGCGCTTAAGGCGCCGAAGCTCATCGCCGAGATGTTAAACACAGACGCAGAGTAAGGCTTTGTGCATTGAGGTCCGCCGATGGAGATACGAAAAGTTTTTGGATCGGGATGTTGCGGCTTGAGCGAATGGGAGAGCCATTCAAAGCCCGGTTGATAAACATCCAGAATCGTACCGAAAGGTCGTTTATCGAGTTGCACCTTCGCGCGTTGATATACAATCGCGCGTTTGTTGTGACTAAATGGCGTTCCATCGGTGTCGCTTTCTATAAAGTATTGCCGCATCTCTTTGCGGATGCTTTCAAGAAAAAATCGCATCATGCCGATGAGCGGATAGTTTCTCAAAATGCTGTGATGTGTTTGGAAGAGATTATAGATCCCGATCCCTGTGCCGACCGCGCCGATCAGCGCGAATATGATAAAGAAGGGATGATGAAACGAGAGCGACGCAAAGATTAGTGTGGCGACCGTGACGATCAGAAAAGTGAGATACCGCATGATTTCCCCGACGCCCCCTATGCGTGATTGTGTATACCTTAAAGTACACGCGTTAGCTTAGGGTGAATGAGTAAAGCCAGTCATAGCGTTTGGAAAGATCTGTTCGCGCCATCACAAAATTTCGGGCTTTGTTTAACGGCCAGCCGAGGTGATAGGTGCGCCCATTCGCGCGGGCTGCTTCTTGGACCTGAGAAGCCCGAGGGCGTCGTTTGGCTTCATAGCGGCGCAGGGCACCGGAAACATCAGTTGGTGTGGCGATGATGTCTTTTGCCAGAGTTGCCGCGTCTTCGATTGCGAGCGCAGCGCCTTGCGCGAGAAACGGCAGAACAGGGTGGGCGGCGTCGCCCAACAGCGTTACACGATGAGTACCCCATTGCGGTCGTGCGGGCCGATCAAAGAGCGACCAGACCGACCACTCTGCCACAGCGTTGATGACGTCTTTTGCATCGGGCGCCCACTCACGAAACCGGTCCGTTATCTTATGGCGCTCACCGGGATGAGACCACCCGAGACGGTTTTCTGCGTCTGATGTGACCGCGACAACATTGATCGCATTGCCGCGCCGCAGCGGATAATGAACAAGATGCGCTTTTGAACCAAGCCATAGCCGACTTTCTGTTTTTGGCAGATGCGATGGCCAGTCTTGGATTGGGATCAAGCCGCGCCAAGCCTGATAGCGCAAAAACTCGGGCACTTTTGCAGGGCCAATTAAATCCGCGACACTTGACCATAGACCATCCGCGCCGATCAGCGAGCGACATGAAACATCTTCCGATTGGGTTGCCGAACTACAGGTGACGATCAGGCCTTCATCATCATTTTTGACGAGCGCCGATACTTTTCGTCCAAAGATCAAACGTACTGTCCCGAGGCCGCGCACAGCATCAAGCAAAACGGTTTGAAGATCAGCACGATGGATCGACCAATAGGGCGCGCTAAATTTCTGAACCATGGATACACCCATCGGGAGGGTGCTCAGTGTTTTGCCGTCTGTGCCGTCACGCACGAGAAGTTGTTCGGGCGTCGCCGCATAGCGGGTAAGCACGGGTTCAAGGCCCAACTCGATCAGAATTCGTGAAGCGTTCGGTGAAAGCTGTAAGCCCGCGCCAATCTCTTCGATCTGCGTGCGTTGTTCCACAAGAAGGCAGGAAAAGCCGGCGCGGCCAAGGGCCAAGGCAGCAGTCAGGCCGCCAATTCCGGCGCCGGCGATAAGGAAAGGGGCATCCTGCATGACGCGGATGCCGGATTAGGCGGCGATCGAACCGGGCTCGAACACACAGTCTGCGGGCTCGGCGGCGGCCTTCAAAGAGGCGTCAAAGACAAAGACCGTCGAGCAATAGGGGCAGATGGCTTCTGCATCACTGCCCATATCGATGAAAATATGCGGATGATCGAGCGGCGGAGAGGCGCCAACACACATGAACTCCCGAGCATGAATGCGAATCCGGGCCAAACCGGCGTCATTTTTGAAATAGGGAATGGCATGAGCGGCCATAATTCTTCTCCCGAGAAAGCCTTCAAATCGGCATGACCTTAGTCCGATGCGGGGTTTGAGGCCAGAGGAAATCGGCTGATTTTCGTCTTTCTTATATGGAAGCCAGCCCCTATGAAGGACCGTATTCGGGATTAGGCAAAGCGCTATGGATTATTTCTCCTCGGGCGGGGTTCGGATCGCCTATATCGATCAAATGCCGGAAGCTGGTGCGGGAGATCCAGTGGTTCTCCTGCACGGCTTTGCTTCGACCCATCGCGTTAATTGGATCGACACGTCATGGGTCTCAACGCTCACCCGCGCGGGCTATCGCGTCATCGCGCTTGATCATCGCGGCCATGGGCAAAGTGATAAGCTTTATGAGCCTGAAGCCTATGATCCCGCAGTTATGGCCAAAGATGTGATCGCGCTTCTTGATCATCTTCATCTCGTTAAAGCCAATCTGATTGGCTATTCGATGGGTGCGCGGATTGCGGCGATGGCCGCTTTGCATTTTCCTGATCGTGTAAGGTCGGTGATCTTGGGTGGGCTTGGTATTCATCTCGTTGAAGGGCAGGGCTTGCCGCCGGGTATTGCCGAGGCGCTTGAAAGACAAACACCTGAAACCATTAGCGACCCTACGCAGAAAATGTTTCGTTTGTTCGCAGAAAAGAATGGTGGCGATCTCAAAGCCCTTGCGGCCTGTATGCGTGGATCGCGTCGCGGTCTGACCGCTCATGATGTCGCGACGCTTACAATGCCAGTGCTCGTGGCGGTGGGCAGCGAAGACCGGATTGGGGGTTACCCGGAGCGCTTGGCATCCCTCATACCGCAAGGGCAGGCGTTCGTAATCAAAGGCCGCGATCATAATCTCGCTGTAGGAGATCGCACGCATAAGGCCGCTGCGCTTGAATTTCTGAGCTCAGGCCGCTGAGCGATTGCAAGAACCTCTTTTCATACCTAGATTAAGACGAATAATCTCTCCGCCGGAACCGCACCCATGGAAACCAAGCGTCTTGAAGCTCTGACAGAGGACCGTTCGGTTGCGGATCCGATTTGGGTTCATATCCGCAGTGAAGCGGCAGATGTTTTGTCATCCGACGCCGATCTCGTGCGTCTGCTTCGCTCGAGTATTCTTGATCAACCCAGTTTTGATCGGGCTGTGATTGAAAGGCTTGCGGCGCGTCTTGATCATCCCGATGTTCCGCGCGCGGTGATCGTTGAAATCTTTGCATCAATCGCTCAGTCAGATCCCTCCATTGGCGAAGGATTTCGCGCCGATTTAATGGCGGTTGCTGATCGTGATCCGGCATGCACACGTTTTGTTGAACCGCTTCTTTATTTCAAAGGCTATCACGCTCTTCAAACACATCGCTTTGCCTACGCGTTAGCGCGACAGGGCCGGAGAGATTTTGCGCTCTATCTGCAAAGCCGGTCATCCGAAATTTTCCAAACCGATATCAATCCGGATGCACGTATCGGTCGAGGTGTGTTTCTCGATCATGCGACGGGTCTTGTTGTTGGTCAGACGGCCGTCATTGAAGACGATGTGTCGATCCTTCAAGGCGTGACCTTAGGCGGCACCGGCAAAGCCACCGGGGACCGTCATCCGAAAATCCGTCGCGGTGTTTTGATTGGCGCGGGTGCAAAAATTCTTGGCAATATCGAAGTTGGCCAATGCGCGCGTGTAGCGGCGGGGTCAGTGGTGCTCAAAGATGTTCCGCGCAATGTAACGGTTGCCGGCGTGCCTGCAAAAATCGTCGGGGAATCGGGTTGCGCCGAACCGGCGCGGACCATGGATCAAATCCTGGCCGACAAGGGTGGCGGCGCTACTTGATCCCCTTTGGGGGTTGCGGCGCGTCCTTGGAAATGGCATTCGAAAGTCTCGAGTGACTTCGTAACCGATCAACAGGCGGCAGTTCCATGGACAAGGCAGAGCTCTTAAAACTTCAAACCTATCTTCGTCGCCTTTTTGGCAATGCGAATATCAAGGTTGTTGCGCGTCCGAAGAAAACCGACTCCGCCGAAGTGATGATTGGCGACGAGTTTATCGGTGTGATCTCGCTTGATACCGAAGATGGCGATCGTTCTTACGCGCTCACAATGTCGATCCTCGATATCGATCTTGAAGGGATTGATTGAGTAATCAAATCCAGAAAGGGGCGTCTTCATGCCGATTTATTCGCTTGATGTGAAGAGTCCCAAATTCGCCGATCAACAAAGCGTTTATATTGCGCCTGATGCGCATGTTATCGGCGATTGCCGGATCGGCGCTGATGTTTCGATCTGGTTTGGTGCGGTATTGCGTGGCGATAATGAGCCGATCATTATCGGTAAAAGAAGCAATATCCAGGAAGGGGCTGTGCTTCACACAGACCCCGGCTTTCCTCTTGAGATTGGTGAAGAATGTACCATTGGCCATCGTGCGATTTTGCATGGCTGCGTGATTGGTGATGGTTCATTGATCGGAATGGGTTCGACGATTTTGAATGGCGCGCGGATCGGGCGGGGTTCGCTTGTGGGTGCTAGTGCGCTCGTCACCGAAGGCAAAGAGTTCCCGGATTTTTCTTTGATTGTCGGCGCGCCTGCAAGACTCATTCGTACACTTGACGAAGCGGCGGTCGCAAAACTCAAATCATCGGCCGATAATTATGTGCGCAATGGAAAGCGTTTCGCCGCACATCTTTCGCGCATCGATTAGAAATTAATTTCGGAAATAAATCAGTTTTGACCCGAAGCGGTAAGGGTGGCGTTCGACGGATCGCCGATTTTTTGCCACTCATTCGGATTTTGTTCCGATTGCATCTTCACAAAGACATAGCTCGTTGATTGCCAGTTAAGAATCTTATCGGTGCGATTATCGAGAACGAAATCGCCGCGATTGCTACGCAAGGTGAGAACAGCATGACCAGCGCCATTTTCATCGGTGACAACGGTCATCAAGAGCGCTTGGCGCGGAACACCGATGTCGGTCAACTCTTTTCGTTTCTGTAGCGCAAAATCTTCACAATCACCCGCACCTGAGCTTGGATAGTCCCAGCGCTCGATGACACCAAAGACCTCGCGGTCATCGGCTTCACGGATCGACGCGTTCACCGAATGATTGATCATTTCAATCTGTGACCAGAGGCTTGGGGTCAAAATTACCGGCTCGGGCTTAAGCGTCGCCACATCGCAATCTTCCTGGTGGCGCGTACAGAAATCCGCCCAGCCCCAAGGCGCTTTTGTGGACCCATGGGGCAAAGCGAAACTTGTGATATGCGGCAGACGCGCAGCCGCCTCCGGCACGCTTCGCCCGGCGAGAACCGGACCGCATGACAGGCAAAGTAGCGCAACAATATGTGCGCGAAGAGAGAGACTGCCCCCGATCATTGGATGACCGTATCGGGGCCTTACCGAAGCCTCAATGAAAAAATTAAGAAAGAGTTAATTTTTTGTCGGGCGAATTTGTGTTTGTTTATGAAGATACTTAAGGTCGAGCTTAGCGGTTCACTTTGTTCAAATCATGCGGAATTCGGAGAAGCGACATGAAAAAGCGCGTTCTGATCACAGCGGGGGCGGCGGGCATTGGTCGCGCTTTAGCCGAAAGTTTTTTCTCGGATGGTGATGAAGTCTGGGTCACCGATGTTGATGACGCCGCGCTGAAATCCGTACCCTCAGCCATCCGCGCCACGCGAGCCGATGCCTCGAAAGAAGAGGAAATGGCGCGGCTTTTTGGGGAGATTGAAAAGACGTGGGGCGGGGTGGATGTTCTCTGCGCGAATGCCGGCATATCCGGTCCCACAGCGCTTCTTGAAGATATGCCATTGCAAGGCTGGCGCGATTGCATCGCGGTTAATCTTGATGGTGCCTTTCTGGCCGCGCGTTACGCGGCCCCGATGATGAAAGCACAAAAGAAAGGCGTAATCATTTTTACATCATCAACGGCCGGTCTTTATGGATTTCCCAATCGCGCGCCCTATGCGGCAGCGAAATGGGGTGTGATCGGTTTGATGAAAACGGTTGCGATGGAGCTTGGGTCTTACGGCATTCGCGCCAATGCGATTTGTCCGGGTTCGGTCGAGGGGCCGCGTATTGAACGCGTGCTTGAAAGAGAAGCGGCGCTCAAAGGCACAACGCGAGATGCGATTTATGAAGGTTATACATCGGGTACATCGATGCGGACTTTTGTTGAAGCGCGCGATGTTGCGGCGATGGCGCTCTTCTTAGCCAGTGATGGTGCGCGCTACGTGTCAGGGCAGGTGATTGCCGTTGACGGCCACACGGAAAATCCTGATCCGAAAGTTTAAAGACGCGCGGCTTACAATTTAAACCGCGCGCTCATATTTTTTAAATCAACCGAGACGATTGCTCACATGCGCGAGCATCGTGTAGACGCGGCCTTCTGGTGAAGACAGGATCGATCTTGTGATCGCGCCATCAGCATCCGTGACGGTAAGGTCCTTCAACACCGATTCAAAGCGGTTCGCGTAAGAGTTAAGGCTCGTACGGAATTTTTCATCGGCTTGATAGAGTGCATTCAATTCAGAGAAGCGACGTTGACCACCCAATGTATAGAGCGAGCGCGAGAAGGAGACATTCTCGCCACGGAGATAGGCAGCCCAAAGATTTTTCACCGCATCATCATTCATGAGCGAGCGAATATCGGCGAGGAGTTGGGCAATTGGTTCCGTCGGCGTTGAGAGAGGCGCCGAGGGAGCTGGGATCGTGCGTGTATTTTCGCTCTGCAGTGGAGCAGGAGCCACTGGTGCTTGAATGCGCGTTGTCTCCGGTTTTGCTGTCTGTGCTTTCGTTTCATCACGCGAGGCGCGATCAAGAAGATCAGACAACCACCCGCTTTTCGCTTCACGCGATGGTGCTTGCGGCATAGGTGCGCGTGCCGTTGTGGCAACCGGTTCCGGTTTCACTTCCGGCATCACCGGCGATGCCGACGGCTGTTCTCGGATCACTGGTTTTGCCGACGGTGGAATGATGCGTCCGGCTGTTTCTGGCCGCGCGGGCTTAGGCATTTCATAAGAGGTTGGCCGCGGTGAAAGGATCTGCGGGCTCCGCTCTGGCGCACGTTCAGGAGCAAGGGGTGCCGAACGTTGTTCAACAGGCTTTGCGGTGTCTGTTATGCGACCATTTGCGGCCATGATGGCGTTCAATTCGCCAAGTGCGCGGATTTGTTCGCTGACTGCACGTTTCAAAGCCGCAGCCTGTTCCTTGGTTTCATTCGGCAGAACAGCGACGCTCTTTGTGATTTCCTCGCGTGAGGCTTCAACTTCTTGCGCGATGGATTCTGTAGCCGCTTTGACATCCGCAGCAGTGGCTTCAAAGCGCGCAACCAATTGACCAAGGAGGTCACCCATTTCGGTGAGCGCTTCAGTCGAGACCGCACGTACTTGCTCAACGGTACGAAGTTTTTCAGCGTCAGCTTGCGCACGGACCGAGTCAAACTGCTCGCGCATGGTTTGGCTCGCAACCGTTGCCGCATCACTCATAATATCGCGGATCGACGAGGCGCGGTTTTCAATCGCCGTCAACGCGCCATTGAGATGGAGCGCGAATTTTTCAGCGACGGTCTCGACATTGTTGAAATGTTCGTTGAGCGTGCGGGTGAGAACTTCAATCGACGCTTTACGACTTTCAAGATCGGAACCGAGACGTCCTTCAATGCTGACAAGCGATTGCGCGGCATTCTCAAGAATTTCGACATGTTCACGTGTGACCGAGGACACCGCTCGCGTTCTTTCATCAAGCACATCGATGAGCGCGCGTGTTTCGTGAATGCCAGTGGCCGTGACTTCGCGCATGGATTCGATTTGCTTGAGAAGAAGGCTTGCGGAGTGGGCAGCGTCTTCCTTGATGACGGTGCCGGCATGGGCAAGGCCGATGACGCGGTCGGCAAGTTTGCTTTCGAGTTCGCCAATCGACTGATTGGCTTGTTCGACGAGACTGCGCACGATCTGGCTTGCATCCGACATTTTCTGCAAGGTGACAATCGTCTCGCTTTGCAGGCGATCTGCTGTGCCGCTCAAAATATCGGCCGTATGCGAACCAACTTGCGCAATTGTTTCCGTGATGTTTCCTGCATTCGATTGGAGTGCCGAAATGAGCGTTGAGCCTTGCGTGTCGAGCGTTGTTGAGAGACGCGAGATGGCCGAATTCAAGGCATCCGAAATCTTTTCTGTATGCCCTTCGAGGCTCAGACCAAAAGTATTGCTCTGGTCGCCAATGACGGCACCGATGGTTTCAAGGCGCGATACGATATTGTCTTCGAAATGGCTGACTTGGCCTTCGAATGTATTGGCGATGTCGAGCGCCTTTTCGCCGAGAATTTCGTTGATCTCAATAGCACGAACCGCGAGCGATTGCGCAACCGTATCGGCACGATCGGTCATCACGCGACCAAGTTCTTCGGTCTTGGCTTCGATGGTGTTGCCAATCGCAAGGCTCGAACGCTGAAGCGTTTCTTCGAGATTGTTCGAACGTTCCGACATAGCTTCCATGAGGATATTGGTACGCTCGATGAGGCCTTGGTCGACACGGCTGAAGAGTGCTTCGATGCCTTCGACAACGGCGACACTCTTCTCGCGTGAATTGGCTTCGATGGCAGCCAATTGAGATTCAATTATGGTTGAAGCGTTCTTAGCCTGTTCGACGAGACGATCGGAGAGGGCGCGTCCTTCGGTCGAGAAGAGATGTGCCACTTCACCAAGCCGGGCTTCGATGGTGGTGGTGAAGGTCGTGGTGTTCCGCTCGATGCGTTCTGCAAGCTGATTACCGCTCGTCTCGAGGACGCGTTCGAGATTGGTGAGGTTCTGCGTGATGTTCGAATTGATCTCGCTGCTTCGACCCAAAATATTGGTTTCGAAATCATTGAGACGACGATAGAGCGCTTCGCTGAGCGCGCCGCCTTTGACGATGATTGTCTTCTCGAAAGTTTCGATCTGACCGCCAAGCTTCTCATTGATCCGCGCGCCGCCTTGATCGAGCGTTGCCGTGATCGAACCAAGATAATGCGAGAGATTTTGATCAAGAGCCGATGCGCCATCACGGATGGTGGCTTCGAGCGAAGCGACACGCCCGCCAATCGCTTGGTCAATACGCGTCGAATAGCTTGAAAGATTGGCTTCAATCATTTCGGTATTGCGTTGCAGGCTCGCATTCAAGAGCGTGGTGCCGGTCTCGAATGACGCCGTCACAGCGGCGATTTTTTCGCCGATTGATTGACCCATATCGGCGCTTGCGCCTGAAAGCGTGTTTGCAAGCGTTTTAGAATGGGCGGAAAGGACTGTGTCGAGTTGTTGCGTTTCGTGCGAGAGCGAGTCGATCAACATGCCCGAGGTCGATGAAATCTGGACACGGATCGCATCGGCTTCGCGTGAGAATTCATTCTTGATCTTCTGCGTCTGGCCGCTGACTGCATCGACAAGATCATCAAGACCTTCGCTGAACACGCTGCGAGAGGCAGCCAGATTGTCATCCATAATGACGGCGAGGCGGCTCACACTATTATCGATGCCGCGCTCAAGCGTTTCGGCTTGATGTTCAATCGTCGAACGGATCGATTCACTCATATCGGCAATCCGCGCGACAAACATATCGGAGTCAGACGAGACTTGCTCTTTCGCACGCTCGGACGCGGTTTCAATCGCCTGAACCATCGTTTCCGCACGGCCGACGATTTCACGCACAAGGCCTTCACCGGTTGAGGCGAGGCGGTTGGTGACGAGTTCGGACTTTTCTTCTAGCGCATCGACAATGTTTTTGCCGATCTCGGTTAATTGCGTTGAAACCGTCTGGTTGGTTTCCGTGAGATTACGCAACAATTTGTCGCTCTTCTCAGAGAGAACACCGATCATGGTTTCGCCGTTGCGGCCCAAAGTTGCGGCGATGTTTGCGGTCTTTTGATCAATCGCACCGGCAACTTTCGATCCTGCATCATCAACAAGCGCGGTGATGCGCGTCATGGCCTGATTGATTTCACGGCCCAAATGTTCATGCGTGTTTAGAATGGACGCGCGAATATGTTCGGCATTTGAGGAGATCGCGTCACGTTGCAAAGCAAGTTCATCAATAAGCGCGCGAATACGCACTTCATTTTGGCCATAAGCGCGTTCAAGCGTGGCGATTTCATTATGCACCATGGATTCGAGTTCGCTCGCGCGGGCGACCGCGCGCTCCATGCCATCGCCCATGGCGGCGACTTCACGACGAACGACTTGTGAAAGCGAAACAACGGCTTCTGTCGTTGCGGCTTCGGGCTGTGCCAAGCGCAAGGCCACTTGCGTCATTGAATTGGCGATAGTGCGCATTTCTGCAGCGCGCACGGAGGCAAGCGCCAGCAAGAAAAAGAGCACGACCGGCAAAGCGAGGCCTACGACAAGAAACGGAATGATGGCAGACGATTCAGCGGAGGAGAATGCATTGCCGAACAAATCGGGATGAATGAGCAGCGCAATAAGAGCCGACAAAATCCATGCGCCCGCAGCGACGCCTGCAAAGAGATAAGGACGGCGTGAGGGGCGTGCTTGCAAAGTCTGAATGATTTCACCAACAGCTTTGCGATCATCATTAGCGGCAAGGCCCGGGAAGGAGCGTTCAATATCTTGAAGGCTCGGACGCGGATCGGCTTCGATGCGGGCCTTTGGCGTCGCCCGTGGTGTTGGGCGCTCGGTCGTTTCCTCTCTGGCTTTTGTTTCAGTCGTATCTCCGGCGGCAGCCAGATTGATTGACTGGGTCAAAGCTTCCTCAATCGCGGAAAGCGCCGCTTCGGCTGAGTCCGAGATTTTTGTCTGCGTAGCCATGATTGTCCTACCGCTCCAAACTGAATTTTAGGCGAGGGTTCACCCATTGACAGTCTAACTTTTGAGGGGACCCTTGAACACCCGGCCGCAATAAATAGTGAAAACGTCGTTAACGGGGGTGTTTTTAGAAGAATTAGCCCTATATCACTCAATAATCTTGCGAATTCGGCCTCCGTTTCGACAAAACTCCTCGTCAAACCGGCGCTGGTCCTGTATCGAACGGCAAGCGGGTTTACATCCGGAATATGAGGGTCTTATGGCAAAAATTCAATTCATTGATTTTTGTGGCACGGCGCGGACCGTTGAGGCGGAGCCAGGCTCAACCGTTATGGAGGCGGCCATCAAGAATGGTGTTCCCGGTATCGAGGCGGAATGCGGCGGCGCCTGCGCCTGCGCGACCTGCCATGTGTATATCGAGCCTGAATGGCAGGAAAAAGTCGGCCCACCCTCCTCAATGGAAGAGGATATGCTCGATTTTGCCTTTGATGTGCGACCAAATTCCCGCCTTGCCTGCCAAATTCAGGTAAAAGCGGAATTGGACGGTTTGACCGTCAGAACGCCAGAAAAACAGGCCTGATTGACAGAAAGCGCCAGAAAAATCATGACCGAGACCATCAAGACTGACTGCCTGATCATCGGCGCAGGGCCTGTGGGCCTGTTCGCTGTCTTTGAACTGGGGCTTCTCGATATTCGGGCGCATGTTGTTGATATTCTTGATAAAATTGGCGGACAATGCGCTGAGCTTTATCCCGAAAAGCCGATTTATGACATTCCCGGCTTTCCCACGGTTACGGGGCAGGGGCTCATCGACAATCTTATGAAGCAGATTGAGCCCTTTGGGGCGCAATTTCATCTGAACGAGATGGTAAGCGAGGTCGAGAACCTCGGCACCGCAACGGCTCCTTTGTTCCGCGTGAAGACCAATGGTGACACGGTCTTCGAGACAAAGACCATTTTGATTGCGGCGGGCGGGGGATCATTCCAGCCTAAAAAGCCGCCGATCCCGGAAATCGAAGCCTATGAGCAAGAGAGCGTTTATTACGCGGTCCGCAAGATCGAGACGTTTCGCGATCGCTCGGTTCTGATTGTGGGCGGTGGCGATTCCGCACTCGACTGGACGCTCAATCTCGTTCCTGTGGCGAAACGCGTGACGCTGATGCATCGCCGCGATGATTTCCGTGCCGCGCCGCATAGTGTTGAGCAAATGCGCGCTTTGGTGCGTGACGGGAAGATGGATCTCAAAATCGGTCAGGCTACGCGGCTTGAAGGCCAAAATGGTCGATTGTCCTCTGTAATCTGTCGCGACAATGACGGTGGCGAATTTGCTGTCGCTTGCGATGCAATGTTGCCCTTTTTCGGACTCACGATGAAACTCGGCTCCATTGCCGATTGGGGTCTATCGCTGAATGAAAATCTGATCCCAGTGGACACGGAGAAATTTGAAACATCGGTGCCTGGAATTTTTGCCATCGGCGATATCAATACCTATCCGGGGAAATTGAAGCTGATCCTTTCGGGTTTTCACGAGGGCGCGCTCGCAGCTCAAAAAGTGCAACGCTATGTCTATCCGGATCGTCGCGTGACGTTTCAATACACGACGTCCTCCACAAGCCTGCAAAAGAAGCTTGGCGTGGCCTGAGCGACTTAGCGCCCGTTATTCAGGCGCCTTTATGATTCAGATCAAGGCGTGGGTCTGACCATGGCGACTATCTTTGCTCTGTGACGCGCATCCCGCGCGCGTCGATGAAGGAGGCGTCTATGTTCAAATCGATTGTTGTTCCGGTTGATCTCGCAGAGCTTGAAATCTCAAAATTGGCGCTAGCCCGCGCGGCAACGCTTTCAGCCGTTGCCAACGCGCCGCTTCATCTTTTCTATGTGAGATCAATTTTGCCGATCACCTTCATGGAATATGTGCCACCTTCATTTGATGAAAAGCAACAGGCAGATCGCGAAAAGCGCATGAAGGAGCTCGTTGCATCTCTCACGCTGGCCGACAAATCCAAAGTGACGACAGCTGTTAAAATGGGATCAGTCTATAATGAGGTTTTGGCGGAAGTCGAAGAAAAGAAAGCTGATCTTATTGTGATTGGCTCGCATCGTCCGGCCATGACGACATATCTCTTGGGTTCAAACGCCACAACCATCGTGCGTCATGCGCCCTGTTCGGTGCTTGTCGTCCGCCCGTCTGCCTAAACTAGCTTTGTCAGATTATCGATACCGCGTGTCATCATGCACGCGGTATTCGGTTTCAATAATGGTTTCGTCTTGACGGTAATTTTGTGACGCATTTCGTAAGGCTTTAAGAAAACGCCAGCGCAGATAGAGACCGATGGCAATAAAAATCGGTGCCAGAACCAATAACAGGCTTGCGCTCACCAGAAACAATACAAAGCCCGCAACGGCGATGGCCACAGACACAAGCACAATGACCCAGCCAGGCACCGGCTTCATGATGAAGCGTTGCCCCCTCATATTCTGGAGTGACTCATAATCTTGTTGCATCGGCGCCATTCCCATGAAACTTTAGCTTTATCAATCCCCAAAACATGGCGATTGAATGTCGATCTTCAATAGAGGCTGATCGAATTCTTTTGGGGCAGGGTGCAACAAAAAGGAGTTTCGGGGTTTTTGATGCTTCGTCTTGTGCTTTTTCGCCATGGTCAGGCAGTGCCGCATGATCAAAGGCCCGACATCAACCGATCACTAACGGTTACAGGTCAGCGCGAAAGCGGCGCAACGGCTAAAACTCTTACAGAGCACGGCGTCTTGCCTGATCTGGTTCTCGTTTCGCCAGCCACGCGCACACGCGAAACATGGGAGAACACAAAGGCTTTTTTTAGAGCTTCGGAGATACGACTTGAGCGCGATCTGTATCTTGCAACGCCAGATGTGATTTTGTCTCTTCTTCACGCGTTAGAGTCTGTATCAAAGACCGTGATGATCATCGGGCATAATCCGTCACTCCATGATTTCGCGTTGGAATGTTATGGCTTTGGTGATCGCTACGCCTTCGTTAGTTTGCGCGATGAGTTTCCAACCGCCGCTTGTGCAGTATTCGATTTTGACGTTCCGTCTTGGGCAGAGATTTCCGCGCATAAAGGACGTCTTGATCGTTTTCTTATTCCGCCACCAACTTAATTGACCTCGGCAAATTTTGCCGTATCAATGATCATTTTTTCCTGATTGTTTTAGCTCTTCTCAAAAATTCTCATTGAAAATCAATAGTCCGTCATCGGCATGGTCCTTGCGTTTTCGACTCTGAAATCATGTCCGCGAAGAAGCGGAGATATCAGTTTTGAAAATCGATCACGGAGGCCGATATGGGTATTTTGGGCGCTATGCAAACGGCGGTTTCGGGAATGCAGGCACAAGCCTATGCGCTTGACAATATATCAGGGAACATCGCCAATTCGCAGACGATTGGATTTAAAAGGATCGATACTAGCTTTCTGGATCTTGCTCCCGATCTTGCCCTTTCTACGCGTCTCACAGGCGGGGTTAGTGCGATCTCGCAAACCACGAATGCTGTTGCCGGTGCATTTCGGATGACGGGTGTGCCAACAAATGTTGCGATTTCAGGCGATGGCTTTTTCGCTGTCAGTAAAAAGAGTTCCGATGCCACAGGTGCGGTTACAGTTAGCTTGTCATCCTTTTTCACGTGACGTGGTGATTTTAGCGTTGATGTGAATAATCACCTTGTAAATGGAGCTGGCCAATATCTCATGGGCTATGCCGTTGATCCCATTTCGGGCGCGGTGAAAGACGGAGTGGCGAAAACAATCCAGATTCCCACAACCGATTTACCACCTGCAGCTACGACGGCAATCAAATATGAAGGTAATCTTCCTGTAACGCCCACAAATGAAATGCAATCAAACGGATCGCTTACGCCGTCAACTGCGGGATCAATAATTCTCGCAAATGGCGAGTATGCAATTTAAGGTTGTATAGTTTTATAATTGTCGCGGCTTTATCGATGCAGATCTTCGCGACGTTGCAATATCGATTAAAACATAGTCGCCATTTGCCTTAATGGGCGCGCAGCTTTTTAACAGCAGCGGCGACGACCGGCTGCAGCTCTTTCTCACCGCCTTTGTCGAGATGCGCAAAAAATTCATCGCGCATTTTCCGGTTCCAGAATTTTGCGATGTGTTCGCGCACGCCTTCGACTGCGGTTGCTTCCGGATAGGATTTGAAGAAGTCGCCGATTTGATTGGCCATTTTGACAAGTTTTTCTGGATCCGAGCCGTGTGTGTTTGCCGTGCTCATCAGCGCGTCTCCTTTGAATACTCATCGTTCAAGTTTGTAAATTTCATCGCACCGTCAGCGCGGGCAATCGCATAGAGCGTGATGCCGAGCGCCTCGGCCCGCTCGACAGCGAGACTTGTCGGCGCAGAGATGGCAACAAGTGTGTACGCGCCGAAGCGTCCCGTCTTCTCGATCATTTCATAAGATGCGCGGCTTGTGATGAGGATAAAGCCCGAGCGCGCATCCGCATCGCTGCGCATTAATGCGCCGATTGTCTTATCCAGCGCATTGTGCCGGCCGACATCTTCGCGCGCGAGAATGAAGTCGCCGTTACGATCAAACCACGCAGCAGCATGAACCGTGCGCGTCGCGTCGTTCAAAGGCTGATGCTCGGAAATTGTATCGATCGCGTGTTTGATCGCATCTTCTGAAATACGCGTGCTATGCTTTACCGCTTCTTCTTGCGAGGGGAGGGAGGCGAGATCTTCAATCCCGCACACACCACAGCTCGTACGTCCCGTCATCGCGCGCTGGCGTACAAGATGAGCTGAGAGTTTTTCTGGCACGAGATCAACAAGCGCGCGCAAGCCTTTCGGATGCTGCTCAATCGTAATTGTGCGAACATCACTTGCGCGTTCGATGACGCCTTCGGTGAACGCAAAGCCGGTGATGAAATCTTCGAAATCATCTGGCGTCACCATCATCACGGCATAGGGGATCGTGCCGAACACCAGTTCAAGCGGGGTTTCCACCGCGAGCGCGCGGCGCGCCCCCTTCACCTCTTGCGAAGCGAAGGAGAGCGTTGAAGCGGATACCTCACGCGCGCCCGGTGTCATAAAAGTTAGATCCTTACTCAGCCGCCATCACAGTCGCGATGCGCTTCATCTCGACTTCTTCGCGATTGTTGCGCTCTTGCCATTCCGAATAATGGTTCGTGCGGCGCACTTCCACCGCCGTCACTTTGTATTCGGGGCAGTTGGTCGCCCAATCGGAATTATCGGTGGTGATCACATTCGCGCCCGTCTTGGCGTGATGGAAGGTTGTGTAGACAACGCCCGGCTGCATGCGCTCGCTCACTTCGGCGCGCACGGCAATATCGCCAGCGCGGCTTGCGAGCATCACGAGATCGCCCGTTTGAATGCCACGCTGTTCGGCATCGAACGGATGGATTTCGAGCGCGTCTTTATTGTGCCAGACATTGTTTGATGTGCGGCGCGTCTGCGCGCCGACATTATATTGCGACAGTATGCGGCCCGTCGTGAGAAGCAGCGGGAAGCGTGGTCCCGTGCGCTCATCCGTCGGAACATAATCCGTGAGCATGAATTTGCCCTTGCCGCGGACGAAGCGATCAATATGCATGATCGGCGTGCCGTTCGGCGCTGCGTCATTGCACGGCCACTGGATCGAGCCCATTTCCTCAAGACGTGCATAAGACACATTCTTGAAGGTCGGCGTGAGCTTCGCGATCTCGTCCATGATTTCGGACGGATGTTTGTAATCCATCGAGTAGCCAAGCGCATTCGAGAGATCGATCGTGATCTGCCATTCGTCCTTGCCCGATTTCGGCTTCATCACCTGACGCACGCGGTTGATGCGACGCTCGGCATTCGTGAAGGTGCCGTCCTTTTCGAGGAAGCTCGATCCCGGCAAAAAGACATGCGCATATTTTGCGGTCTCGCAGAGGAAGAGATCCTGAATGACGACGCATTCCATGGCCGCGAGACCAGCCGTCACATGCTGTGTGTTCGGGTCCGACTGTGCAATGTCTTCACCTTGCACATAGAGACCTTTGAAATTGCCGCCGACTGCTTCATCAAGCATATTCGAAATGCGGAAGCCTTGTTCATTCGAGAGCTCAACACCCCAGAAGCTTTCAAACATGTGGCGCGTCGCGTCATCGCTCACATGGCGATAGCCGGAGAATTCATGCGGGAACGACCCCATATCGCATGAGCCTTGCACATTGTTTTGACCACGAAGCGGGTTCACGCCCACGCCATCACGACCGATATTGCCGGTGACCATGGCCAGATTTGCCATAGCCATCACCATGGTTGAGCCTTGGCTGTGTTCCGTCACGCCGAGGCCGTAATAGATCGCGGCATTTTTTGCCTTCGCATAAAGCTGCGCAGCAGCGCGCACTTCTGCGGCGGGGACGCCTGTATACTGCTCGGTCGCTTCCGGTGAATTGCGCTCTTCTGCAATGAAGCGCGCCCAGACAGCGAAGTCTTCGAGTTCGCAGCGCTCGCGCACGAAAGCCTCGTTCACAAGACCTTCTGTGACGATGACATGCGATAGCGCATTCATCAGCGCGACATTGGTGCCGGGGAGAAGTGGCAGATGATGCTCCGCCTTGATATGCGGAGACTTCACAAGATCGATGCGGCGCGGATCGGCGACGATCAGTTTCGCGCCCGCACGCAAACGCTTCTTCAAGCGCGAGGCAAAGACGGGGTGACCATCGGTCGGGTTCGCACCGATGACGAGAACGATGTCAGCCTTCGCAACCGATTTGAAATCCTGCGTGCCGGCCGACGTGCCGAATGTTTTTGACAAGCCATAGCCCGTCGGCGAGTGGCAGACGCGGGCGCAAGTGTCGACATTGTTATTGCCGAAACCGGCGCGCACGAGTTTCTGCACCAAGAACACTTCTTCATTCGTGCAACGCGAGGACGTGATTGCGCCAATCGAGTCGCGACCATATTTTGCTTGGATGCGTTTGAATTCGTTCGCGGCATAGTTGATCGCTTCATCCCATGAGACTTCGCGCCATTCATCCGTTGTCTTTGCACGGATCATTGGTTTGGTAATGCGGTCTTCATGCTGGGCGTAGCCCCACGCAAAGCGACCCTTCACGCATGAGTGGCCTTCATTCGCTTTTCCATCTTTATAAGGCACCATGCGGACAACTTGGTCGCCCTGCATTTCGGCCTTGAACGAACAGCCGACGCCGCAATAGGCGCAGGTTGTGACTTTCGAATGTTCTGGCTGGCCTTTTTCAATGACTGTGTTTTCCATCAAGGTCCCAGTCGGGCAGGTTTGCACACATGCGCCGCATGAGACGCAATCTGACCCTAAGAAATCCACGCCACCCGGTGATACGCGGCTGCCAAAGCCACGGCCTTCGATGGTGAGTGCGAATGTGCCTTGCACTTCTTCACATGCGCGAACGCAGCGATTGCAGACAATGCACTTCGCTGGATCATAAGTGAAATAGGGGTTCGATAGATCTTTCGGCAAAGCAAGCTGCGAGGCTTTGTCGAAATGATTGATGCCGTTTTCATAGCGAACTTCGCGCAAGCCCACGACGCCCGCCACATCTTGCAATTCGCAATCGCCATTCGCCGAGCAGGTGAGGCAATCAAGTGGATGGTCGGAGATATAGAGTTCCATCACACCTTTGCGTAAGCTTTGGAGCTTGTCGCTCTGTGTATGCACGACCATGCCGTTTTCGGCCGGCGTGGTGCAGGATGCGGGTGTGCCGCGACGACCTTCGATTTCAACGAGGCACATACGGCATGAGCCGAAAGGCTCGAGCATATCGGTAGCGCAGAGTTTCGGAATCTGCGTTCCCATTTTCATGGCGGCTGCCATCACCGATGTGCCTTGCGGCACGGTGACAGAAACGCCGTCGATGGTGAGTGTCACGGTCTCTTCATCCAAACGAATGGGCGTGCCGTAATCGAGTTCCTTGATGAGCGTCATGGTTCGCTTTTCCTTCACTCGGCCGCAAGCTTATGTGCGGGCTTGAAATCTTCAGGGAAATGTTCTAGCGCACTGATGACAGGGATCGGCGTCAAGCCGCCCATCGCGCAGAGCGATGCGTCTGTCATCAATGTGCAGAGTTCTTTGACAAGACCGAGCTTCGCAGTTTCACCTGCAATCACTTGGTCCATTGTTTCCTGGCCGCGCACTGCGCCGATACGGCACGGCGTGCATTTGCCACAAGATTCCTTCGCGCAGAATTCGAAAGCGAAGCGCGCTTGCCTTGCGAGATCAATCCGATCATCGAACACTACGATACCACCATGACCCAGCATGCCCTTCTTCGCCGCGAAGGCCTCGTAATCAAGCGGCGTATCAAGAAGCGAGGCGGGGAAATACGCACCAAGAGGTCCACCCACTTGAACAGCGCGGAACGGACGGCCCGAAGCCGTGCCACCGCCATAGGTCTCGATCACATCTTTCAATGTGACGCCGAAAGCTTTCTCGATGAGACCGCCGCGCTTGATATTACCAGCAAGCTGGATCGGCAGCGTTCCGCGTGAGCGGCCCATGCCGTAATCAGCATAGGCTTTAGCGCCATTCGCCATGATCCACGGCACGGTCGCGAGTGACATCACATTGTTGATGATGGTCGGCTTGCCGAAGAGACCTTTGATTGCAGGCAGTGGCGGTTTTGCTCGCACAATCGCGCGCTTGCCTTCGAGGCTTTCAAGCAGCGACGTTTCTTCACCGCAAATATAAGCGCCTGCTCCCAAGCGCACTTCGAGATCAAAGGCTTTGCCTGATCCGTTCACAGATTTGCCGAGCCATCCGGCTTTCTTCGCAATCTGAATCGCTTCGCCGAAAATCTTGTGTGCATTCGGATATTCGGAACGGAGATAGACATAACCTTTTGTTGCGCCGACTGCGACGCCGGCAATGATCATGCCTTCGATCAGCGTGAAGGGATCGCCTTCCATCAACATGCGGTCGGCGAATGTGCCGCTATCACCTTCATCCGCATTGCAGACGATGTATTTCTGTTCGTCATGCGTATTGAGAACCGTCTTCCATTTGATGCCTGTCGGAAAACCTGCGCCACCGCGACCACGCAGACCAGAGTCCGTGACAGTTTGAACAATATCCGCGCCCGTCATTGCGAGCGCTTTCTTCAAGCCTACGAAACCGCCATGTGCGATATAATCATCGAGCGACAGCGGATCGATCATTCCGACGCGCTGGAAGGTGAGACGTTCCTGATTTTTGAAAAACGGAATCTCTTCTGTGAGGCCATGGCCGAGCGCATGCGCGCCGCCGTTGAAAAACTTTTCATCAAATAATGATACGACATCTTTCTGCGTCACGGGGCCATAAGCCACTCGGCCTTTTGCAGTGACCACTTCGACAAGCGGCTCAAGCCACAACATGCCGCGTGAACCATTGCGGATGATTTTCAAATCGACGCCGCGCTTCTTCGCTTCGTCTTGCATCGCTTTGACAACGCGTTCTGCACCGACGGACAGAGCGGCGGCATCGCGTGGAATATAAATGGTGATCGGCGAGGTGGTCATCTTGTCACCCTTCCATCCGCTCATGCGGGCGCTCTGCGCACACGGCATCAAGCAGCTCTTTATCGACGCGACCGACAAGCGCGCCGTCGATCAACGCAGCAGGGCCGAGCGCGCAATTGCCGAGGCAGTAAACGGTTTCGACCGTGAGGTGACCGGATGGCGAGGTGCTATCAATCTTGATGCCTTGTTTGGTCTCGAGGTAGTGGACGAGATCCTCGCAGCCCATGGATTGGCAGGCTTCGGCGCGACAGAGTTTGACGACGCGCTTGCCGGCAGGAGCCTCGCGGAAGTCATGATAAAAGGTGATCGCGCCGTAGATTTCAGCTTTCGACATATTGAGGGCGTCGGCAATCATCGGCACAGCGCGGCGGTCGACATAGCCGAAATTCTCCTGCAGAGCGTGCAGGATCGGCAGGGTCGCGCCCTCTAAGTACTTCAATTCATTGACAATTTGTGAGGCCATCGCCTCATTCCACTCAGCCTGATGCGTCACGCGTTCCCCCGATAAGCGGTTGTTCCGCCATGTTAGCGCACATTTGTCACCGAAAGTTGATCGGCAATCAAATCGTTTTTATGGATTATTTGATCGGAATTTCCGATTATTTGCTCATCGGGATGGGTTCGGAGATCGCCATCAAACTCTGCGCCAGCGGCGCCTGCGGCTGCCGATCCGCGAGGATGATCCCGACCGAACGCGAGGCCTCGGGCTCGATCAGGCGAAGCGCTTTGAGCCCCGACGGAATGCCAAAAAAGCGCGGCAATTGCGAGGGCACAATCGACACCCAGCCCGGCACGGCCGCGTGACTGCACAAATTGAAGATCGAATTCGTCTCCATCACCGGAACGGGCGCTTTTCCGACAGAACGAAAAATTCCGTCGATTATACGTCGGTTCTGCATGTCGGGTGTGAGCAGACAAAGATTTAGATCGGCCGCTTCGCGCCAACCGATCTCATCACGTTTTGCTAGCTCACTGTCCTCGCGCGTAAGCAAAACATAGGCCTCATTATAAAGGGGCTTCGAGACGACGCGTTCGAGCGGTTCATTGTCGAGATAGGTGATGCCAACATCGATATCGAAATTATCAATTGCGGATTGAATGGCGGTTGATGTCATCGAAAGGACGGTGAGTGTCACCGCGGGATAGCGTTCGGAAAACGGTCCTGTGATTTGCGCGACAAGTGGCAGTGCTGTCGGGATGGCGCCCAAGCGCAAACGACCTTTCAATCCTTGCCGCACATCCGAGAGGCTTTGCCCCATCGTATCAATTTCAGCGAGAATGCGTTTGGCATGTTCGAGGATCATCTCGCCTTCTGTGGTAAAGCCCGTGAAACGATGACCGCGCTCGACCAGAGGCACGCCGAGTTCGTCCTCTAATGCGCGGATCGCACCCGATAATGTTGGCTGTGAAATGTTGCACGCCTTAGCCGCGCGCGCGAAATGTTTTTCACGCGCAAGTGCCACAAGATAAGCGAGTTGTTTGATGACCATCTGTTATATCACTCTGCTTTTATATCACTCAGCACGCACGCGCAGCGCGCGCTGTGAACGGGAGAAAAACCAAGAGGCCGCCCATGCAAATGCGAACACGCCGACAATGATAAAACCGAGATCACCAAAATGATCCCACAACAGACTGACTTGATCCCAGAATTTTCCGCTTAAATCGAGCTTCTCTTGAATGAGGCCCAACACCTGAATGAGGCCGATGACCAGCGCGACGACAACAGAAAGCCCCGTGATGATGAGATTGTAAGTGATCTTGCGGCGCGGATTGAGATAGGCCCATTGATAGGCACCAACCATCAACACACCATCAAGCGTATCAACAATCGCCATGCCTGCCGTAAAAAGTGCCGGAAAAATCATCACAGAGATGAGCGTGCAACATCCGCCTGCCGCTTCCGCCGCTGCGATACCAAAGAGGCTAATCTCGGTTGCGGTATCAAAGCCGAGACCGAACAGAAAACCGAGCGGAAACATGTGCCAGCCGCGTGAAATCAGCTTGAACAATGGCCGCATCAGGCGTGCAATAAAACCTCTACCATTTAAAACGCGATTTAATTCTTCTTCGGACCAGTCTTGACCTGAGCGGATCATGCGTGCGGTTTTCAAAACGTTTAGAAAAACACCGAGATTAAACAGAGCGATGACGAAAAGAAAACTCGCAGAGAAAAGCGTTGAAAATAAACTGTTATAATCGCGCCAATCGGCAAAAGTCGCATCATAAAAAGAACGTGCAGTGAGCGCAATCAACCACACAGCTACGCAGACCAGCGTTGAATGACCAAGCGCAAAGAAAAGCCCAACTGTTAAAGGCTTTTTACCTTCCTGCATCAATTTGCGTGTGACATTGTCAATTGCCGCAATGTGATCAGGGTCAACGGCATGACGAAGGCCTAATACATAAGCCAATGCGCAGTTGCCTAAAAGAACCGGTTGATCACCAAAGGTCAGAAGTGCCCAAAGCCAAACGAGAAGATTGGCGAGTAGCAAGCCCGAGAACAACGTGATGATGCGCGGTTTCAACGGTGCGTCTTGAGAGAGATGTGACTTGATCATCCTTGGTCTATCCGTTGGGTGCTTCTGCAATGGCATGAAAAAAACTTCCCGTCACATGACCGCGACGACTGCCCGAAGGTTTAGGATCAGCGCCATAGGCGTCGATGACGGTTGCAAAGGGCAAATCGAAGCCTTGGTCGATAATCGTGGCGTAATGAAATTCATGACCGCGTAGATGCGCGCCTTTTTTTCCCAATGGCGTATCGTTGAGAAGCGTTGCATCGCGATAGCCGAGCGTCATTTTGCGTTTGGCAAAACTTGTCTTCACACTTAAAAGATTGGCCATGGGCCATTCATGGCCTTCGGCATCGGTGAGTGTTTGGCCAAGAACCATATAGCCGCCGCATTCGCCATGAACGGGCTTATTTTCAGCAAAACGACGAAGGCCGTTCAAAAATTCCTGCGCGTGAGAAAGCATGCGAGCGTGCAATTCCGGATAACCACCGGGCAACCAACACACATCGCAGGTTTCATCAGGCGCTTCATTGTTCAAAGGCGAGAAAGGGAGAATCTCTGCACCCGCCTTGCGCCATGCTGCAAGATGATGCGAATAGATGAAAGAGAAAGCGGCATCACGCGAGAGCGCAATACGTTGACCGGGCGGTTTGATCGCGTGAATATGCGTTGAACTTTGAAGCGTTGGTAATTTCGCAGCTTCGCGTACCGCCTCAAGATCAATATGGTTTTCAACAATATCCGCCATGTGATCGAGAATGCGATCAAGCTCTTTCGTTTCCTCCGCTTGCACAAGACCCAAATGGCGTTCGGGAATCGTGGCCGAAGCATCGCGCGGCACGCTGCCTAAAATTTTGAGGCCCGCTTTCTCCATCGCAAGACTGATGAGATAGCGATGACGTTCGCTGCCCACTTTGTTGAGGATCACACCCGCAATTTTGATGCGCGGATCAAAGGTCGCGCAGCCAAGCGCCACAGCGCCTGCCGATTGCGATTGCCCGCTCACATCAATCACCAAAACAACAGGCCAACCAGTGGCTGCTGCAACATCGGCGCTGGAACCGCTGCGACTTTGTTCGGCGGGCACGCCGTCAAAGAGTCCCATCAAGCCTTCGCATAAAGTGAGCTCGGCCTCTTGCGCGGCATCAAATGCGAGCGACGCCATCAGGTCTGGACTCATGGCCCACGCATCGAGATTGAGGCTCGGTTTGCCACAGGCGGCGGCATGAAAAGCGGGATCAATATAATCAGGCCCACATTTAAGCCCGCGCACCGCAACGCCTTTGCGATGAAAGGCGCGCAAAAGGCCGAGCGTGATCGTAGTTTTTCCCGACGATGAACGCGGCGCGGCAATCACTAGACCAGGAGCGATCATGATTTGGATCCCGATTTGCGTTTAAGGTCGATCATCCGGTAGGAAGCACAGCGATGAACGAAGACGATTCCACCATTACCGATGCGCCATCTTTGCGGCGCGGTTGGACGACGGGCACCTGCGCGACCGCTGCCGCGCGCGCCGCTTACACCGCGCTTATTACAGGCGATATGCCTGCAAGCGTCGATGTGCTTTTGCCGAATGGCACGCGTCCCGTCTTCGCGATTGCGCAAAGTGAAACGGGCGAGGGTTTCGCGCGTGCTTCTGTAATCAAAGATGCGGGCGATGATCCCGATGTTACACATGGGGCTTTGATCATCGCGACGGTGCGACGCGATGCGCGTGGAACGGGCGTCACGTTCAAAGCGGGTCAGGGTGTCGGCATGGTGACAAAGCCTGGCCTTGTCATTCCGCCCGGTGAACCCGCGATCAATCCTGTGCCGCGCGAGATGATGCGCATCGCGATTGATGAAGCCGCGCGTGAACTCTCCGGTCCGCGCGATGTCGAGATTGAAATTTCGATTCCGAATGGCGAAGTACTTGCCGCGCAAACACTCAATCCGCGTTTGGGGATTGTTGGTGGCTTGTCTATTTTGGGAACGACCGGTGTTGTTATTCCCTTCTCCTGCGCGGCGTGGATTGCCTCCATTCATCGTGGCATTGATGTCGCGCGCGCTGAAGGCATCACGCATGTTGCGGGCGCGACCGGCCACACGTCCGAAAAAGCGATTCAAAAATTTCACACGCTGCCTGATGTCGCCCTCATCGATATGGGTGATTTCGCGGGCGGCATGTTGAAATATCTGAAAGCGCATCCCGTGCAAAAGATCACGGTGGGGGGAGGCTTTGCGAAAATGACGAAACTTGGTCAAGGTCTGCTTGATTTGCATTCGCGTCGCGGTGAAGTCGATTTGAATTATCTTTCCGAGCGCGTGCGTGAAGCGGGCGGTGACATGGCTTTTGTCGAGAGTGTGAAACACGCCAATACGGCGAATGAAGTTCTCACCAATTGCGAAGCGCGTGGCATTGATATTGGCGCTTTGATTGCGGAAGATGCCTGGAAGACGGCGGCAAAAGCGCTCACCGGTTCGACATGCTTGCTTGATGTCGTGATTGTTGATCGCGCGGGACAGGTCGTTGCGCGCACTAAACCAAAAGCGGTGTGACATCATCGCGCGCATCACTCTGTTCCCCGCCAGCCCGGTGTGCGAAAGCGGCGTTGATAGTCGGCATCATAAAGAGCGCTGTTCTTGAAAGCGCCGTCTCCAAGCGAGTGCCCAACAAGAATGAGCGCAGTGCGTTCAACAGGATGTTCCAAGAATTGCGCCGTGATGGTGCGCAATGTTCCGCGAATGATCATCTCATCAGGCCAGCTCGCGCGATAGACAATCGCCACGGGGCAGTCATCGCCATAATGCGGTATGAGTGTTTCAATCACATTGTCGAGCGCGTGAATTGAAAGATGAATGGCGAGCACGGCACCTGTTTTTGCAAAAGCGTCGAGCGTCTCACGTTCAGGCATGGAGGAGGCGCGCCCGGGTGTGCGTGTGAGCACGATTGATTGCACCACTTCAGGCCGCGTGAGTTCGACAGAGAGTGAAGCAGCCGCTGCTGCAAAACTTGGAATACCCGGTGTGATCGTGTATTCGATGCCAAGCATTTTCAAAAGATCAAGCTGTTCACCCATCGCGCTCCACACGGATAAATCACCCGAGTGAAGCCGCGCGACATTATGATTTTCTTCCTTCGCGCGTTTGAATTCCGCTCCAATATCTTCCAGCGACAAAGCGGCGGTGTTGATGATACGCGCTTCTTTTGGGCAATAGCTTAAAATTTCCTTTGGCATGAGCGAGCCTGCATAAAGACAAATGGGTGAACGCGCGATGAGATCGCGTCCGCGCAGCGTGATCAAATCGGGTGCACCGGGACCTGCGCCGATAAAATGTACTTTCATGAGGAATGTCCTCCTGATTGTGCGATGGCGCAGGTGACACCGCCTTCGCTGATGCGTGGTAAAATGAGCGTAGCACCATCCCCGGCTCCTGCGAGCGCCGCCGTTTCAGCCACAGACGGGACGCCGAAGAGTTGCACAACTCGTTCCGACCTTGTCTCGGTTCTGCAGGCGACATTTTTCACTGATGTTTCCGGCAAGAACATCAATGCTAAAGACAAACGCGCCGCCGCTTCATGAAGCCCCGCCTCATTTGCTTTTTCCGCAATGGTGAAGAGGCCAGAAATTTTGTCGCGTTCAACGCGCGCAAGCGCCGTTTCAACAAGCGCGATGATCGCTTCCGCCTTTGTGCCCGTTTTGCAGCCAATGCCAATCGCCATCATGAAGCATGCTCCTTAACGAAGGTCCATTGAATGACGGGCATCGACGCGCGCCAGCCATGAAAGGGCCCCACAGGAACCGCCCTAGCGATATCAATTTTAATTAGGGTACCGCCAAGTGAAACATGACGCTGCATGAGATCAGCTTGCGTTTCAATGGTGACTGCGTTCACGACCAGATGACCACCGGGTTTCAACGCAGCAAGCGCATCATCAATCACGCGGGGATCAGTGCCACCACCGCCGATAAATATGGCATCGGGTTGTGGGCGGTCTTTCAACGCATCAGGCGCTTCATCTTCAATCACCATCAATTCGGTAAGACCAAAAGCGAGGGCGTTTCGCGTGATGCGCGCGGCACGATCAGGCCGCACTTCGATCGCGATTGCACGATTAGACGGATGACGAAGCATCCATTCAATTGAAACCGAACCCGAACCCGCGCCAATATCCCACAAAAGCGCACCTTGATGCGGCGTTAAGGATGAAAGCGTGATCGCGCGGATTTCTCTTTTAGTGATTTGATTGTCATGCTCAAACCAAGAGTCTTCAAGGCCAGTAGCGAGCGGTATGATGCGGGCTTGACGCCCCGTAACTATCTCAACACCGATTGTATTGAGCGGATTAAAGTCTTGCTGTGAGTCATGCAACACCTTCGCGACGATACGAGAAAGTTTTGCACGCGGGCCACCGAGCGCTTCGCCAATATGAATGACGCTTTCACCCATGCCGCGCTCAACAAGAAGGCTCGCGAGCTTATGCGGCGTCGTGCCATCCCATGACAAAGCAAGAAGCCGTGCATGAGGGTGAAGATGCGGAATGATTTTCTCAAGTGGGCGGCCATGCAAAGTGAGTTGCGCGCATTCCTGCAAGGCCCAACCCAAGCGCGCGGCCATGAGACTGAACGCGGAAGGAGCGGGAACAACAAAGATTTCGCCCGCCGGGATATGATGTGACAGTGTCGCGCCAACGCCATAGAGAAACGGATCGCCCGATGCGATGACAAGTGTGTCTTTACCCCGCCGTGAAAGAATTTCTTTGATGCCGTCTTCAAACGGATGCGGCCACGACTTCGCTTCGCCTTTGACGGGACCGATGAGCGATAAATGCCTAACACCACCCACGATAAAGGGTGCTTGATCAATCAAGCGTTGCGCGAGCGGCGATAAACCCTCTCGACCATCTTCGCCAATGCCGATAAACGTGAGCCAGGGTGCCGTCATAACGATACCCTTTTGTGAACCGGTGTGATGTTTCTATGCGCAAGCGCGTTTTGATTTTGGGCGGCACGACAGAAGCGAGCGCTTTGGCGCGTGCGCTCACGCAACGCTCTGATCTTGATGTTGTGCTGTCTCTCGCTGGCCGCACCGAAACGCCGGTGCGTCCGCCGATACCGCATCGCATCGGTGGTTTTGGCGGTGTTGATGGTTTGATTGACTATCTCAAATCGCAATCCATCAGCGGCGTGATTGATGCGACGCATCCTTTCGCTGCGCAGATGACGCAGCATGCGGCTCAAGCGTGCGCGATTCTTCAGATTCCGCGTCTCGTTTTCACGCGGCCCGCGTGGGATTGTGTAGAAGGGGATCAATGGCAACGCGTTGACCATGTTGATGCGGCGGTTAAGGCTTTGGGAGAGGAGTCCAAGCGCGTGTTTTTGACTGTCGGGCGTTTGTCTCTCAGCGCATTTCGGCAAGCGGAACAACATTTTTATCTTGTTCGCAGCATTGATAAGCCGGATGAAAGCGAGATGCCGTGTAACACCACGCTTATTCTCGTGCGCGGGCCTTTCACCATTGATGAGGAAACGCGGTTGATGCACAAAGAGCGCATTGACATTCTTGTCACCAAGAACAGCGGTGGCCAACAAACGGATGCGAAGCTTCAAGCGGCGCGCGCGTTGCAGATTCCGGTGCTTATGATCGAACGGCCGCCTCTGCCTGAAAGTCGGGTGACTTATGATCTTCAAAACGCGCTTGCCTTTGTTGGAACTCATGGCCGCGTTCCATAATGACGCGGCGTGTAGAGCCAGTTTGTACCATCGGGCTTTTTGATAAAGCGCGTTTTGCTTGATCCGATAATCACCAAGGTGGCCATATCGACGATTGAAGGATCGGCCTCAGCCAGCGTTGTGAGTGTGATTTTTTCGTCGTGACGACCGACAGCGCGCACGAAGGCCACGGGCGTAGAGGGCGCTTTTATGGACCGGAACACTTCAAACGCATCATAGATGCTATGCGGTCGCACTTTTGAAGCGGGATTATAAAGCGCGATGACAAAGTCACCTTCGGCCGCAGCCTTTAAGCGTTTCGCAATCACATCCCAGGATTTCAAATTGTCTGAGAGCGAGATGGCGCAAAAATCATGGCCTAAAGGCGCGCCAAGCTTTGCGGCAGCGGCATTCATCGCCGAGATACCGGGATGAATGCTGATCAAAATAGAATGATCTTCAGGCGTTCCGTGATCAAGGGCTTCAAAGAGTGCGGCCGCCATCGCAAATACGCCCGGATCGCCACCCGAGACAATTGCTACTACTTTGCCATGATGCGCGAGTTCAAGAGCGTGACGCGCACGATCAAGTTCGACGCGATTATCTGTGGCGTGTTTGGTTAGACCTACGCGCGACGGAATACGTTCGACATAGGGAATATAGCCAATCACATCGGTTGCATCGGCAAGTGCCGCCTCGGCATCATAAGTTATAAAGCGATGATCACCCGGCCCGAGCCCGATGACGCGTATCGAGCCCTTCTTATGTGAAGTGTTCATTGCGGGCGTCTCCCGTTGCCGGGCATCACGATGATTGAAAAATAAGGTGCAGCGTCATTGATCATAGAGGCAAGCGGCATCACACGTTGATTTTCCATTGTGCCGCGTTCAATATAGAAAGCACGATCTGTCAACTTCAATTCATCAAACACGTCGCGGATCTTTTGAAAATTCTTACCGATCTTCATGATCACAGCAGCGTCAGCGTTTTCAAGACGGTGCGCCAATTCTTCACGCGGTAAAGTGCCAGGTAATACGCTTAATACATCATCGCCCCATGTCATGGGAATGCCGGTTGCGGTCCAACATCCCGACATACCCGTAACGCCCGGACATATTGTTACGTCATAGCGATCTTTTAGCCTTATATAGGGATGCATGAAGGAACCATAAAACAACGGATCGCCTTCGCATAAAAGTGCGACATCACGACCTTGATCAAGATGGGTCGTAAGATATGCGGCGCTCTCATCATAAAATTTTGCAAGCGCGTCATTATAATCGGGATGATCAAAGGGAATTTCGGTTGTTACCGGATAATAAAGCGGCACTTCAATGATGCCTTGCGGCATATAGGGTGCAACAATGCTGCGCGCGTGACCTTTGCGCCCCGCTTTGGCAAACCAAGCGATGACGGGTGAAGATTTGATTGCGTTTAACGCTTTCAACGTGATCAACTCTGGATCACCTGGCCCTAAACCGACGCCATAGAGACGTCCTTTTTTATGAAGCGCGTTCATTCTTTGTCACTCGCCAAAGCATTGACCGCACCGACCGTCATTGCGCTGCCGCCCTTGCGACCTTTCACGATGATCCATGGCGCTTTGTTATGCGCCATCAAAGCGTCTTTTGATTCTGCTGCACCAACAAAGCCCACGGGCATGCCGACAATGCACGCAGGCAGCGGCGCGCCGTCATCAATCATTTCAAGAAGGCGAAACAAGGCCGTCGGTGCATTGCCGATCGCAACAATGGCGCCTTTAAGATAAGGGCGCCAGAGTTCCATAGCCGCAGCGGTGCGTGTAGTGTTCAAATCTTTTGCAAGCGCGGGCACGGAACGATCATCAAGCGTACAGATCACTTGATTATCCGCAGGCAAACGTGAGCGTGTGATTCCATTCGCCACCATTTTTGCGTCGCATAGAATGGGCGCCCTTTTGAGCAATGCCTCGCGGCCCGATTTTGCCGCACCTGGCGAGAAGAAGATATCGGCGGCCGCTTCAACAATGCCGCATGAATGGATGATGCGGACGGCTACTTTTTCTTCTTCCGCCGTGAAGCGCTTCAGATCACTCTCCGCGCGAATGATCGCGAAGCTCTTATCATAAATCGCCGCACCATCGCGGATATAATCGTAACGCACACTCACGCAAACTCGCCTTCGAGCATATCTTTTAGAAAGGATGCGGCGTGCATCGGATCAAGTCCGCGCTTGATCGGCGTGTCACTCGCTTTGCCCTTGAGGATCAGATCATAACGCCCCTCGCGTCCGACAAGCGTCACCTTGCTTGAGCGCGGACGCGCGCATGCTTTTTCGCACCCTGACACATGGAGATCTATTCCGCTTTGCGGTATCTTGGTGAAGAGTTTTGAGAAAGCGAGCGCATCCTCTTGCGTTTTCACACTTGCATGAAGGCAAGCGGGCTTTCCGGAACAGGCGGCAATGAAAAGACGCGGATCGTGCGGATTTGTGATCAACACATCATTGAAGAGAGAAAGTGCTTCTTCAGCCGCTTCTTCGGAGATATCGGGCAACAACAAAGCGCGCCAAGGGGTGAGACGCAAAGAGCGGATATTGTGTCTTTCGGCAAAGTGAGTGAGATCCGATAAGACCTTCGCATTCCACCGACCGAAAGGTGCTGCGAGACCAAGGCAACCAAAAGCCCTGAAGCGGTGAAACCCGATGGGGCTTTGCCTAGCGTCTCTCTTGTCGATTGGTGCGTGACTTACACTGAATGTTTCAAGCCCTATTACAGAGAATAGTTTTCGTGCGCCTTCCCGCTCGACGAGATGTTTCATGCGGCGGATTTGATCATCATGCCCTTGCCGCGCATTGATAAAAGAGTGAGCGAGCGCGTCAGCGGTTTTGACGAGATCTTCGGGGCGAATGAGAGCAATCTCTTCCTCGTCAGCAAGGCGGACGGCAAAAGCGACGCTGCTGTTGTTTGTTGTCGCTTCAAAGGCGATATCCGTTGCGATGCCCCGAAGAGAAAAGGCGCCGCCATCATCAATCAGAAAGCCGAATTTCGCCGGCAGGCGATGAAGCGATTTTGTGCTTTTGAGGTGATCTTCAAGCGCTTTCACGTGAGGCGTGATATTGATGAGGGCGGTGGAATCTATGCCTGAAAGCGGGGAGGTCATCACATTGCGGACGGATTCAGCGTCTTCATTCGCGTCAATCAAGTCGTACTGTGAAAGTTCATCAATGAGCTTAGACCATGTCTCCTGCGTCACACCACGCACTTGTAAATTTGCGCGTGCGGAAAGATCCATCACGCCATTGCCATAATCAGTCGATGCTTTAGCGATTGCATGCGCCTGTTTCAAAGAGAGGACACCGCCCGTTACACGCAAGCGCACAACTAAGCCATCGCCGCTTTCCATCGGACGCAGCGCGCCCGGGCACCAGCCTTTGATTGAGGACGCGCTTGTCATTCCGCCGCCGCCGCAAGAAGCGCATCAAGCACGGCTGCGGTTGAATTACGCCGCGAGGTCCAATAGCCGCGCTGTTCGGCCGCGCGAAAAAGCGTTGCGATGGCCGCAGCCGCTTCCGGATTGGCGCTGATGAGAAAGGCTCTCACGCGATCATCGGCAAGAGTTGCTGAATAAAGCGCTTCAAAATCGCGGCTCTCTGTCGCATTTGTGAGCGCCGCATAGGCGTAAAGATTGCGGATGGTTTCAGCAATTTCAGTTGCGCCGCGAAAGCCATGCCGCATTTGACCTTCGATCCAGCGCGGATTGGTCGCGCGCGCTTTGATCACACGCACCATTTCTTCACGCAGCGTTCTAACTTTTGCGGCGCGATCATTACGCTTTGAATCGACATGATAAAGCTGAGGCTGATTGCCAAGGATTTGAGCGGCAACGGCAAAGCCTCCCTCATGTTCGGAAAATGCATCCGAATCGAGAATGTCTTGCCCTTCAAGATCCTGAACATGGACAAAAAGATCGGCGTCTTTGACTTGATCACGAAAAGCGCTTTCTGCTTGCTGCGCTTCGCCCGACGCGCGATAGGCGTGACTATTGGCTTTCAGATAGGCAGCGCCTAATTCGTCGCGTTCCGAAAAATTCTGCGCGTTGATTTTTTCATTCACGCCTAAGCCGAATGTGCCGGGAGCAGAGCCGAAAATACGCAACGGCGTTGACTCTGTTGCCCGACGCCGTGCGGCAAGAGGATTTTCATCATCCCCTTCATCAAGCAAAGAGATAGCTTGAACCGCCTCATCAAAAAGCGCGATTTGTTGCGGAAACACATCGCGAAAGAGCCCTGAGATGCGCAAGGTTACATCGATGCGAGGCCGGCCAAATTGCGCTGGCGGCAGAATTTCAAAACCATTTACGCGCGAGGACGCGTGATCCCATAGAGGTCTCACACCCAAAAGCGCGAAAGCTTGCGCGAGATCATCGCCACCCGTGCGCATGGAGGCCGAGCCCCAGAGATCGATGATGATTGAACGGGGCATTTCGCCATGATCTTGCAGATAACGCGCAATGACTTGATCAGCCGTGCGGCGACCAATTTCCCATGCGGTGCGCGTTGGCACGCTGCGCGGATCAATAGTATAAAGATTGCGACCCGTCGGCAACACATCAAGCCGCCCCCACGAAGGCGCACCTGCTGGGCCCGGTTTTACAAAGCAACCTTGAAGCGCTGAAAGAAGTGCTTGCGCTTCTGAAGTCGGACTTTGCGCAAAGAGGTGTTTGGCTTTTGAAACATCATCCACCGCGAAACTTCTTTCGATCCATGGGTCATGCGCGGCGTTTTCTGCCGCGCGTCCAAAAATATGCAACCCATCGGCAATACGCATTTCTTTGACGTCGCAAAGAAAAGCATCAAGCGTAGCAAGCTGCGCCTCGCGATCAAGGTCAGGCGTGAGACCTGCATCTTGTTCAAGATTTATTTCTTTCACGTGCGCCAGGATAAGATCGGCGAGATGCGATGCACGGCGGGGATCAAGTGTTTGTGCGGTTGAATATTCATCAAGCAAAGATTCAAGCTGTGAGAGATCGCCATAGGTTCCCGCTTCAACAAGCGGCGGTGTGATATGTCCAATCGTGACTGCGGCGAGGCGACGTTTTGCCTGCGCGGCTTCGCCGGGATTGTTCACGATGAATGGATAAAGGACGGGGAGGGCACCAAGCAAAAGTTCGGGCGCGCAAGAGTGAGATAACGCCACAGATTTTCCGGGCAACCATTCAAGCGTACCATGCGTGCCACAATGAATGAGCGCATGCGGTTGATAGAGCCTCGTCAGCCAAAGATAGAAGGCAATATAGTCGTGGCATGGCGGGCGGCTCGCATCATGATAATCATTTTTTTGTGCGTCACGCGTTCCGCGCAAAGGTTGCAGCGCGATGAGAAGCGCGCCGCTGATGATGAGCGGAAATGTAAAATCTTGTTTCGGCACATCGCCCCACGACGCAATCACAGACTCGCGGAAAGAGGGAGGCAATGTCATAAAGAGGGAGTGATAATGCTCAGCAGATAAAATCTCCTTCTGAGCACCATCCGAGAGTTGATGAATGAGAGCGCCTGCGTCTGGCAGATCAACGATATTATAGCCTGCTTGTTTCAGCTCATCCGCAATCGCGATCACACTGGCGGGTGTATCAAGCCCCACCGCATAGGCCTGATAGCCCCCTTTATGAGGATAGTCGGAGAGAATGAGCACGAGTTTTTTATCTTTATTCGGCGTGCGCTGAAGCTTAACCCACTTCAAAGCAAGATCGGCCACAAAGGCGATGCGATCTTTTTTTGGATTATGAATGATTTTTTTAAACTCCGTGTCACTTGTTTGTTGCGCTTCGGCTTTGAATGATATTGCGCGCGTTACGAGACGTCCATCAAGTTCCGGTAACACCACGTTCATCGCGAGATCGGCGGCGTTGAGCCCGCGTGTTGAGGCTTGCCAAGGTTCTTCACGCGTGGTCGCAAGGATTGTTTGCAAGACGGGCACATTGCAGACATCCAGCACCGTCGTGCCGTCATCACGTTTTGCGGAAAAGGCCGTTGTATTCAAAATAATATCAGGACGCTTTACTTGTAGATGCGTCTCAAGTGCCGTGATTGCAGCAGGATCTTTGAGGCTTGAAACCGCAAGACATTCAACCGAAAAACCGCGCGCGTTAAGCGCGTCGGCTAAAGCGGTAAGCGGTGCCGTATCATCCGCAATTATAATGGAACGATAGGCAAGGATCAGCGCGTGCGGCGCGTCGGTGATGTGAGTCCGGCATGCGTCTTCAAAGCGGCTTACCGCCGGTTGCGCCTCGGGTGCTTCGGGCTTGGAGGAGAGACCAAGATGCGTCGTGATATGATCAAGCGCGCGTGAAAAATTATCGCGCCCGCTTTGATGAAAACATTGCCACAATGTTTTTAGCGCGTCGTCGTCAAGCGTTGACGCCTCATTCAAGCGTTGATCGCTTTGATAATCACCGGGGATGATGGCGAGCGCGATGTTTTTTTCGCGCGCCAAACGCGCCATTTCATCGACACCATAGGCCCAATAATCTTTGCCGCCCAGAAGTCTGATCAGGATAAATTTCGCATGCGCGGCTGTCTTTTCAATAAAAAGATCAACCGAATAAGGGTGCTGCAAATCTTTAAGCGAAGCGACACACAGAGAGGGTAATTCACTCTTGCGTTGATCCCACGCTGCAACAAGGCCGGAAAGATCGCTATCGGTAAAAGATAGAAACAGAATCTCTGCGGGTGACAGATCAAGATCGACGGCTTCCGCCGTCTGATCTAATGAAATTGTCTCTGTGCGCAGGAGATGCATTTTTAAGAATATTCGTTTTTAGTGAGTGTGAAGCGCGCGCTCGATTGCGGCACGGTCAATGCCTTTCTCGGCGATAAAGACGAGTGCACCATTCCGCTTCTCATCTTCCATCCATGGCCGATCAAATTGATGACGGAAGCGCGTGCCCACACCCTGCACCAAGAGTCGCATCGGTTTGCCTGCGACATCGAGAAATCCTTTGATGCGCAAAACATCGAATTGATCCGCAATTTTTTTCAAGCGCGCGATGAAAGCGTCAATATCGGCAACTTCACCAATGGGCAAAGCGAAACTGTCAAAATCTTCGTGGTCATGGTCTTCTTCATGATCATGATGGGAGGGTCGTGAAGCGAGATCATCTTCAGCCGCTGCAGACAGGCCGAGCAGAATTTCGCTCGCCACTTTGCCTTCATGTGTTTCAACGACACGCACCGCGCGCGGCACGGTTGTGTTGATTTGATCGGTCACTGATCCGATCTCGTCTTTCGACATAAGATCGGCTTTATTCAAAATCACAAGATCGGCGCAGAGCAACTGGTCTTTATAGACCTCTTCAAGCGGATTATCGTGATTGATCGATTGATCGTCTTCGCGTTGCGCGCTTAGCGCTTTGGGATCATCGGCAAAACGGCCTGCAGCCACCGCTGCGCCATCAACAACGGTCACAACACCTCCAACAGTGAGCTTGGCGCGGATCGGCGGCCAATTAAACGCTTTTACGAGCGATTTCGGCAGAGCCAAGCCTGACGTCTCAACAATGATGTGATCTGGCTTTTGCGGCAGCGCCAAGAGTTTTTCGATTGCGGGAACAAAATCATCGGCGACCGTGCAACAGATGCAGCCATTGGCGAGTTCGATGATGTTGTCTTCAGGGCAATTTTCAACGCCGCATGATTTAAGAATGTCTCCATCCACACCGACATCGCCAAATTCATTGACGATAAGCGCCAAGCGACGGCCTTTTGCGTTTTCAAGCACGTGACGAATGAGTGACGTTTTTCCCGCGCCGAGAAAGCCGGTGATAATCGTCACAGGTGTTTTTTGTAATGATGTCGGGCTGGTCATTGTTGCGCCTCCGGCAAGCGAGATGAGTTAAGGGATGCGGGCAGGCGCGCGATGACGCCTTTTTTCAAAGCGTCGGGGCGCTCTTTCCACGGGATGAGGCCATCAGCGGCGTGCGCATAAAGCGACGCGCAGGCGAGAATTTGTTCGGCGGAGTCATCGGCGGTGAAATCGCCATAGATATAAGTCCATTTGTTTTGATCCGCGAAGGCAATGGTGCAGGGGCGTTTGCACACGCTCAAACATTCAACGCCTTCAATGATGACATCGCTTTGATGTGTTTGCGTCACCTCGTGCAGAGATTTGAAGAGCCGCGCGCCAGCGCGTTCGGGTGAAGGATCATCCGGCGTTTTGCAGGTGGTGCAGACGTAAATTCTTATTGGCATCCGTGGCGCTTTCATCCCTTCATCGTAAAAGGCGGGCGATGACCCGGGGATGCGCGCAGTGGCGATACGCCACGTCGGGGATGGTTCCTTTGTGGACTCATCCCGCGAACAGGACCGGGGCACCCCGCCCGGGCACATGCGTTCGTGTCACGCCAAGGCAGGTCTCCTGGCTCGCGGCTTTAGCGTGTCGCACCGCCTTCCCGGGTTGTCCTTTTTTCAAAGACATTCCAGTGGCTTAGAGGCGCGAGACTTGCCGCTTACAGTTGCGGGGGCAGCCAAGGCTTGGCTCCTTTTCACGGGCACCACCTTGTTCCCTTTTCACCCCCCAGATGGAGGGACCTCGACAGACACGGACACTGGCCCCGCTGCGACTTTCTGTCAAACCCAAACCGCGCCCTAGAGTGGTCTTTAAGCGCTGAATTTCGTATGAGCGGCTCTGATTTCGTTTCAGGAGCGATAAAATGTCCGCCGCGAGTGAGGCCGAACGCCGCTATAAAGAGAAAATGGCGAAGCGCAAACAAGTGCAAGACGCCGAAGTGGCCTCGAAGACGATTCGGGAAAAAGGCTTGCTCATCGTCCATACAGGCCCCGGCAAAGGCAAATCGACCGCAGCTTTCGGCCTCATCATGCGTGCGCTCGGCCATGAATGGCCGATTGGCGTTGTGCAATTCATCAAGGGCGCGTGGTCTACCGGCGAGCGCAAGGCGCTTGAGCGCTTCCCCGATCTCGTTCGCTGGCATTCGATGGGCGAGGGCTTTACTTGGGAAACACAAGACCGCGCGCGCGACATAGCGGCGGCCGAAGCCGCTTGGGCGAAAGCAAAGGAGCTGATGGCTGATCCCGCGATCCGGCTTTTGGTGCTCGATGAACTCAACATCGCTTTGCGTTACGATTATCTTTCGCTTGCGGCGGTGGTGGACACGCTCAAAAACAAACGCGCAGATCTTCATGTCGTTGTGACGGGACGCAATGCGAAAGCGGAGCTTATCGAGGCGGCCGATCTTGTGACCGAGATGAAGCTTGTCAAACACCACTTCGCCGCGGGCGTGAAAGCGCAAGAGGGAATTGAATTTTAATGACCGCGCGCGCATTAATGATTCAAGGCACGGGATCGGATGTCGGCAAATCGCTGATTGTTGCGGGGCTTTGTCGCGTCTTCGCGCGGCGCGGTATTAAAGTGATGCCGTTTAAACCGCAAAACATGTCAAACAATGCGGCGGTAACTGCGGATGGCGGCGAGATTGGTCGTGCGCAAGCGTTGCAAGCGCGTGCCGCGGGTGTTGCCTCAAGCGTTTATATGAATCCGGTCTTGCTCAAACCGCAAAGCGAAATCGGTTCGCAAATTGTGGTGCAAGGCAAAGTGCAGGGCACGGCCAAAGCACGAGACTATCAGGCGTTGAAACCGAAATTGCTTGAGGCGGTGCTTGAGAGTTTTGCGCTGATCAAGCGTGATGCGGATCTCGTTTTGATTGAAGGCGCGGGCAGCGCGGCGGAAGTCAATCTCCGCGGCAATGATATTGCCAATATGGGTTTTGCACGCGCGGCTGATGTACCTGTTGTTCTTTTGGGCGATATTGATCGCGGCGGCGTGATTGCGCAAATTGTCGGTACGCGCGCGGTGATTGATGAAGCGGATGCGGCGATGATCAAAGGGTTTCTGGTCAATCGCTTTCGCGGTGATGCGTCTTTGTTTGAAGAGGGGATGCGGATCATCGCTGAGAAATCCGGTTGGCCGTCTTATGGGTTGATCCCTCATTTTCGTGACGCGTTTCGCTTGCCCGCGGAAGATGCTGTGGCGCTTGATCGACGTCGCGCATCAAGCGATGCACCGATCACGATTGCGGTATTACAACTGCCGCGCATTTCGAATTTTGATGATTTTGATCCGCTCGCCGCGGAGCCTTCGGTAAAATTGGTGATGGTAAAACGCGGCGAAGCGATTCCCGCCGAAGCGTCTTTGGTGATCATCCCCGGTTCGAAAGCCACAATTGCGGATCTCGCCGCGCTTCGGGAAGCGGGATGGGATATTGATTTGCAATCGCATGTGAGGCGCGGCGGGAAAGTGCTGGGCCTTTGCGGTGGCTATCAAATGCTTGGCACAATGATTGATGATCCGCATGGCATTGAAGGGCCTGCATCACGCGTTGAAGGGCTCGGCCTTCTTGATGTTGAAACTGTGATGGCGCCGAAAAAAACACTGCTCTCTGTCACCGGTCATTTGATTGAAAACCAATCGCGCTTTCATGGTTATGAAATGCATATCGGAGTCACAAATGGCGCTGATTGCGAGAGGCCGCTTTTGCACTTTGATGATGGACGTGTTGATGGTGCGACGTCAAAAACGCATCTCGTGCGCGGCATTTATGTGCATGGAATTTTTGCCGATGATCAGCAACGCGCCGCATGGCTTGAATGGATTAGTGCTGAATCATCTTCGCTTGCGTTTGAAACCATGATCGACGCCACACTTGATGCCTTGGCCGATCATCTCGAAAAGTATGTCGATTGCGACGGATTGCTTAAGCTTGCGCGGTGAAAAAAAGCGCTAACCCCACAATCACAATGCCCTGAATCACGCAAGCGATGCGATAGAGATAAAGGGCGCGGCGAATATCGGCCGCATTTAATTCACGGCGGCCATTACCCATATAAACATCTTCAACAAGCGTATCGCCATAGATACGCGGACCAGCGAGTGCATAACCGAGTGCGCCCGCAAGCGCTGATTCTGGCCATCCGGCATTGGGTGAACGATGCTTGTGTGCATCACGGAAAACGCATTTCACCGCATCAAAGGGAGACGCATCGCGCACAAAAAGCGAACCGAGAATAATCAATAGTGCCGTGAGACGAGAACAGGGGAGATTGACAAGATCATCAAGACGCGCCGAGGCCCAACCGAACGCATGATATCTTTCTGATTTATGGCCAATCATACTGTCGGCGGTGTTGATGGCTTTATAAAGAACGCCACCGGTTAGGCCGAAACACGCGGTCCAGAAAATGGGTGCAACAACACCATCGGAAAAATTTTCAGCGAGACTTTCAATCGCCGCGCGGCTTACACCCGCTTCATCAAGCGCATCGGTTTTACGACCGACAATCATCGAGACCGCTTTGCGACCGCCTTCAAGCCCCTCATTTTGAAGCGCATCGGCAATCGCTCTGACATGTTCATCAAGGCTTCGTTGCGCGGGCAGAGTGGCGGCCAGAAATATAACCGAAATAAGCCCTAGGGCATAATGCCCAAGCCCGCGCTCAATCAGATAAGCGATGCCTCCTGTGACGAGGATGAGGATGACGAGCGCAAAGACGCCCGTGATCCGGCGCATAAAAAAAGGCCAGTTTTCACGGTTGAGACTGCGGTCAAGGCGGGCTATCAACCGGCCGATCCAGGTGACCGGATGGCCGATTGCGCGGAAGAGTGCTTGCGGATACCCAAGGAGCCCTTCGAGCAGGAGTTGAGTAGCCGCAATGAAAAGCGAACCCGTAACCATTGATCCCCTTGACCCGCAACGGGCCCTTGAAAGCCTTGTGGTTCATGGCGGACGCCTGTTCGACGCCCGTCACGCCTTTCCGAAAGCGCCCGAACCCTGGATTGATCTCTCAACCGGGATCAATCCCGCGTCCTATCCGGTGGGGGAGGTTTCTGAGGCATCATGGACACGATTGCCAGAGGAAAATGAAATCCGCGCGCTCGAGGCCGCTGCCGCCCACACATTTGGGGCGCGGTTTGAGTCCTTTGTGATTGCCGCACCCGGCACGGAAACGCTGATCCATCTTTTGCCGCGTCTTTTTCCCGCCCATCATGTCGCAATTTTGGGCTTCACTTATTCAGAACATCAGATTGCGTGGGAAACGGCTGGCGCTGTGGTCAATATTGTGAGTTCGATTGACGAGCTTCTCACAACTGATGATTTCGACACGATCGTTGTGGTGAACCCGAATAATCCCTGCGGGCGGCTTGTCGATCCGAAACATCTCACGGCACTTGCAAGCAAACTTGCTCGTAAAGGTGGTCGTTTGATTGTCGATGAAGCTTTCATGGACCTGATGGAAGACGCGGCGAGTTTTGTTCATCGTCTTCCGAATGAAGGCGCGGTAATCCTGCGGTCTTTCGGCAAAACTTTTGGCCTTGCCGGATTGCGCTTGGGCTTTGCGCTTGCGGGGTCGCTTGATGGAGAAAAAATCCGCGCGGCACTTGGCTCATGGCCGATCTCGGGCGCTTCGATTGAAATTGGTCTGCGCGCCTATAGCGACACAGGCTGGCTTACCAATACCATGGCGCGGCTCGAAGAAGATTGCGAAGAGCTTGATGCGGTCATCGAAAAGCTTGGGTTGAAAGTGATTGGCGGCACATCGCTTTATCGTTTGGCGGAAGGCGATCAGGCGCAAGAGGTTTTTCAACGTCTTGCGCAATCAGGCATTCTTGTGCGGGCCTTCAAAGACAAGCCGAATTGGTTACGCTTCGGCATTCCGGGCGGTGACCCTGAGGTCTGGGATCTCCTGATCGAACGCGTGCGGAAATTACTGCCGCGGTAAAATTATCTAAGCGCTGAACTCACACCTTCTCAATAAAACTATCCAGCACCATTTTGCGGCCAGCTTTGTCGAAATCGATTGTGAGTTTGTTGCCATCAATACTCGCCACTGAACCATTGCCGAATTTGATGTGAAACACACGATCCCCTTCGCTAAATCGTGAAGGTGAGCCCGTCGATTTTGCAACAAGTTCGCCTTCGATCAGCATTGTGCTGCGACGTGCGGGCGGTGCGCGATAGGGTTCCGCGCGTTCTGAAAATCCGTCAGTGCTGAAACGGCATACTCTTTGCGGGTCATCGCGGCGTTCACTGCGATCATCATCTTCATCATATCCACCGGCGACGCGTCCGCGTCCACCCGGGCCACGATCGGTACTCCCGCCACGCTGTTGTGCGCGTTGCCAGCCCGGCGTTTGATAGGATGATCCACCGAAACTTTGTTGATCAAAACGCGAGCGACCATAACCGCCTTGACCACTCGCAAATCCTGCAGGCGCGTCCATCACTTCAATATGTTCGGGCGGCAATTCATCAATGAAGCGTGAGGGGACAGTCGCGCTCCACAAACCATGAATGCGACGATTGCTTGCGAAATAAAGTTTCGAGCGTCGTCTTGCGCGGGTGAGGCCGACATAAGCGAGGCGACGTTCTTCCTCCAAACCCGCACGCCCATTTTCGTCCAATGCGCGTTGATTTGGAAAAAGGCCTTCTTCCCAACCAGGCAAGAATACCGTTTCGAATTCCAGACCTTTCGCGCCATGCAGGGTCATGATCGATACGCGATCGCTCGAATCATTGTCGCTCATTTCCATGACAAGTGAGACATGTTCAAGGAACCCTGCGAGGTCTGGAAATTCTTCCATAGACCGCACAAGCTCTTTCAAGTTCTCGAGACGACCGGCGCTGTCGGCAGTACGTTCCTTTTGCCACATATCGGTGTAGCCGGATTCTTCCAAAATCTGTTCGGCGAGTTCCGAATGTTTCATGGTTTCGATGAGTGAAGACCAGCGTTCAAAACTTTTAGCAAGCTCGCGCAAAGTCGAGCGCGGGCGTGGTTTCAATTCATCGGTTTCGATCAAGCGGCGCACAGCTTCAAGCATCGCGACGCCATTCTTGCGCGCGTATAAATGCACTTGCTCTATTGTTGCATCACCTAAGCCTCGCTTCGGTGTATTGACGATGCGCTCAAAAGCAAGATCGTCAGCAGGGTTCGCGACGACACGCAGATAGGCCATCGCATCACGAATTTCGGCGCGTTCATAAAAGCGCGGACCGCCGATGACGCGATAAGGCAGACCCAATGTAACAAAGCGATCTTCAATCTCGCGCATTTGCGCTGAGATACGAACAAGAATCGCGATATCGGCAAGCGCATGACCCTTATGTTGAAGCGCTTCGATTTCTTCACCGATCAAACGCGCTTCTTCTTCCGAGTCCCAAGCGCCAGTGAGCGTCGGTTTCTCGCCTTCTTCATCATCGGTGAAAAGCGTTTTGCCGAGGCGACCCTGATTATGCGCGATCAGTTTTCCGGCAGCATTCAGAATATGCCCGGTCGAACGATAATTGCGCTCGAGGCGAATGACGACCGAGCCGGGAAAATCTTTCTCGAAACGCAGTATGTTATCAACTTCCGCGCCGCGCCACCCATAGATCGATTGATCATCGTCACCCACGCAACAGACATTACGGCGGCCTTGCGCCAAAAGACGCAGCCATAAATATTGTGCGATATTGGTGTCTTGATACTCGTCAACGAGCATGAATTTGAAACGCTCTTGATAAGCACTCAATATATCGGGTTGTTCACGGAAGAGACGCAAATTCTCAAGCAGCAGATCACCAAAATCGGCCGCGTTTAATTGTTTCAAGCGCTCTTGATAGAGTGCATAAAGTTTCGCGCCTTTGCCATTGGCAAAAGCGGCTGCTTCGCCTGAAGGCACCTTGTCGGGCTTGAGTCCGCGATTTTTCCAGCCATCGATAAATGAAGAGAGCGCGCGCGCAGGCCAGCGTTTCTCATCAATGTCTTCGGCGCGGATGACCTGCCGCATCAGACGGATCTGATCATCCGAATCCAGAATGGTGAAATCTGATTTCAACCCGACAAGTTCAGCATGACGGCGTAAAATTTTTGTACCAATCGCGTGGAATGTTCCAAGCCAAGGCATGCCTTCGGCAACTTCACCAACGAGATGCGCGATGCGCTCTTTCATTTCGCGCGCCGCTTTGTTTGTGAAGGTCACCGCGAGAATTTGTGATGGATAAGCGCTGCCGGTTGCAATGATATGGGCAATGCGGGTGGTGAGCACACGCGTCTTACCTGTGCCTGCACCGGCAAGCACAAGCACTGGACCTTCGATGGCTTCGACGGCGCGACGTTGCTCGGGGTTTAATCCTTCAAGATAGACGCCATTGCCGCGCGCAGCGGTTTGCGCGCGCTGCGCCAACCCTCCGGCTTTCGGCCGATAGGCGAGATCATCATCGGAGGGGAAGGGATCACTCACTCGAAACCTCGAAAGAGACGAACAAAGCACGAATCAGAGCGGGAGAATGAACGAGCTGACCCGCGATGTCGATCAAAAGCGCGGCGTCTGATGGCGGCCAACTTTACCCGCGCGGCCTGTATTGGGGATGGTGATCACGCGGCCGATGTGGTCGGGGCGGGGCAAAGCGGCATGGGCCGATTTCATCACCGCAATGGCTTCGAGAATTTCGGGCGGGAAGGGCCCAACTTTTCGCCCCTCATGGAGAATATGGAGCAGCATGACTTCCGCGGTCGCAGCCAGCCATCCTTCTTGCGCGTGGCGCATCTCCAGCGCGAGATGCATGCGTTTCACATCATAGTCGATGAGTTGAAGCGTTACCCGCACGGGCATATCGGCAAGAACTTCGCGCCGATAAGAGAGATGCGCTTCGGCCACGAAAATGGTGCTAGGCCCCTCGCGATAATAGTCCTCATCTAGCCCGACGAGATCGAGCGCCTCATCGAGCGTTCGGTCGAACATGACGTGATAATAAGCCATATTCATATAGTTATTGTCATCAATCCATGCCGGTTCAGGCCGCATGACGGAGGAGACAAAAGGCGCAAAAAAGAGCGGATTGATCTTCGGTTTGGCGGACGTTGGGGCTCGATCGCGCGAGGGATTTGATTTGTTCTCATTATCGGGATCGGGAAGCGGCTGGCAAGGCGTGAAATTTCTTAATCCTATTGCCTTTCTTTTGCCGTCTGACTTTGAAAAACCGTCGCGCAGGGCTCTTTCCCCTTGTATGGTGCGCCGCGGCGGCCGGGGTCTTCGGCCTCAACAACAAAAATGGGTAGGCGTTTCGTGCGCGAGTTTCTGACCGGACTGGCGATTCTGATTATCGGCGTGCTCTTTATGGCACTGCTCGCTCCGCTTTTCGTTGATTTTAACGAGCGTCGCGCCTTTGTCGAAGAGACGCTGTCGCGCGCTGCCGGAACCCGCATTGCGGTCGAGGGTGCGATTTCGGTTCGCTTCCTGCCATTTCCTGTCGTGAAGCTTGTGGGTGTCACGATCGGCAGCAAGGCGGCGGGTATCGAAGTGAAGGCTGATCGCGTCTCGCTCGATATTGGCACGATGCCGCTTCTCAAAGGCGAGATCCATGTGATGGAGGCGATCGTTGAAAAGCCGGTCGTCACGCTCGCAATTTCAGCCGATGGTCGCGTACCGAAATTTCCAGCTTTATCGAATAATAATACAGGCGATGCGTCTTCGGGTTGGGCAATCCGTATTGAAACGCTAGCTCTGCGTAATGGTGAATTGGCTGTTATTCCAACCGCAGACGCGCCTCCCATGCGTCTCTCGAAATTGGAACTCGATGTTGAGGCTGCGGCTTTATCAGGTCCTTGGTATGTTGAGGGCACGGGTCAATGGCATGGACGTTCTGTCAATGTTCGTCTCACAACCGGTGCTCTTGATGAAGCAGGCTTGTTGCGCACGCGTGCGGGGATTGATCGCAAAGGTGGCGGCTTTCGCGCTGAACTTGATGGAATCATTTCAACACTCGGTGAAACAGGTTTTGACGGCAAGCTCAAACTTGAAGGCGATATGGCCTGGCCGGAAGATAATGATATCGGCATTCGTCCTGTAACAGTGTCCTCGTCATTGCGTCTTGCAGGTCGTGGCTTTGATATTTCATCGGCCGAAATTCAAGCCGGTGGTGATGAAAGCGGTTTTAAGCTCACAGGCTCTGGCAATGGTACGCTCGGACAAAAGGGCGGTATGATTTTGTTTCTTGATGCGCGGCAAATTGATCTTGATCGCACATTGCCCGTACAGAACAGAAATTTCCCACCTTTGCTCGACGTATTGTCCACATGGCGTGGCATTTTGCTTGCGTCCGATCAGGATTTGACTCCGTCAATACCGGTTGATGTCAAGCTGTCGATTGAGAGCGTTCTTGCAGGCGGCGATACAATCAAGAACCTGAAACTCGATACGCATCTTGATATCGAGGGTATGAAACTCAAACAAGGTGAAGCGGATCTGCCCGGTGGCGCACGCTTGGTCGCGAAAGGCGATATTGGCTTAACGGATGGCGGTGCCTTCTTTGGCAAAGCGACTTTTACGGCAAAAGATTTCCCACGTTTTGGGGCTTGGGTTGATGGCGAAACCTCGGGGCGATCTGTGCGTTTTGGTGAAGCGCGCGACATCGCGATTGAAGGCGATTTAGCTCTCTCTTCAACCTTGATTGGCGCCAGCAATCTGAAAGTCCGTCTTGATAAATCCAACCTCACTGGTCTCGTTCGTTATGCGATGCCGGAGGAGGGCGCGCGGGAGCGGCTTGATGCGCAATTGGCGTCCGATGGATTCGATATCGATCAACTGCCTGATTTTCCGATGATGGCCGCACGCTTGGGCGCGATCGATGCATCGCTTTTGATCGATGCGCGCAATGTGCGCACGGCGCGTGTGAAAGATGCGCATGCTGGTCGCGTTCAAATGAAGGCGCGAGCGTCCGACGAAGGTCTTGTGATCGATACGCTTGAGATCGCAGACCTTGGAGGCGCGACGGTGAAAGCGAGCGGTCGTTTGACCGCTGCCGGTGAAAAAGTAGAAGCGATGATTGATGCGCCTGACATGGCGCCGCTCTCGATTCTTTTTGAGAAATTGTTTCCGGGTCATGTGACAAACATTATTACGGAACGCGCTCGATCTATTAGCCCCGCGCATGTAACGGTGAGTGCGGAACGATTGACGAATGCGGCGCATACTGTGCGCATTGGCTTTGATGGAACGCTTTCGTCCACAACAATCAATGGTAATGGCCGTATTGGCTTTGCGGATGCCGGATCAAATTTTGATATCACCGCAAAAATCACATCAACGGATGCGGCAAGCCTTTTGCGACAAGCGGGAGTCACTCTCTTGCCTGTGCCGCTTGAAGGCGGCGCGCGTCTCGATCTTCATGCAAAGAGTGATCCGCAAACCTCAACGGGCCTCATGCTTGAGGGACAAGTGGCAAGTATCAATGGAATAGCGAATTTAACCATTGATCCCTCGTCAACCCATGTAAGTGGTCCGATCAAATTCGATACAAGGGATGCTGCACCGCTTTTGCTCTCTTTTGGCATGCCTCTCCCTGATGCAACCATGAAGTTACCGGTCTCTGCGACGGCGTCGTTGGATTACAAGAATGACATTTTAGCCGTGAATACAGTTGAGGCATCCGTTCTTGGTCAAAAGATCAAGGGTTCACTGGCTTACAAAGCTTCCGTCGCAAAGATTGAAGGCGATCTTAAGGCCGAAGCCTTGTCGTTGACCGCGATCACCACCCTCATTACGGGCCCGGTAGCTGAGCCTGTGTCTGGTTCCGTCTGGTCCTCGAGTCGCTTCTCGGAAATGGGCCCGCCGCCTCTCGATGCTTTGATCACACTCCAGATTGATCGTCTTGATACCGCTTTCGGTGCAAAATTTTCGAAGGTCAAAACTGAGATTCTTTGGCAGCCGGACGCGCTTGAATTCAGATCAATTGATGCACGCGTTTTTGATGTGCCTTTCGCGGGCTCATTGACACTGCGCCGGCAGGGAAGTCTTGCGACCTATCTTGGAAAAATATCCATTAAAGGTGTAGCGCTTTCTGATCTCTTCCCGCGTGCGGGCCTGGGAGGCAGTGCTGATATTCAATTTGATGGGGGCGGTTCGGGAGAAAGTATCTCCGCCTTTACCGCATCGCTTTCGGGTGGCGGGCAGCTCAAAATATCGGGTCTTACGGTTCCGGGTTTTGATTTATCTGCGCTCGCGAATACAACGCGCGCTCTTGATGTCGAGCGTGATCCACCGGAGCTGAAACGCGTGACCGATATGGTGACAATAGGATTATTGCGTGGGGCGTTGCAGGTGCCGGAACTTTCCGCGCCGCTTACCGCATCTTCGGGCGTCATTCGCTATGGTCCCTTAGATGCGCATCAAGATAGGCAATCGCTTCAAGGCAATGTTGCCCTGGATATGCGCAATTTGAAATTTGATGGCCGCGTTGTGATCGATACGAAAGAAGTGCCGAATGATTGGACGGCACCATCGCCGCAAGCGATTGTGACTCTTAAAGGTCAAACAACCGGAACGGTATCGCGCGATATCGATGTGACCAATCTCACCAATATTTTGACGACACGCGCAGTCGCGCGAGAATTAGCACGGATTGAAGCGCAAGAATCGGATTTACGTGAGCGCGCCTTTTTTGCCCGCCGGATCAAAGTAGAGCGCGACCTTGCAGAGCGCGCCAAGCGTGAAGCGGAAGAGGCGCGCTTGGCTGAAGAAGCGCGGAAAGCGCAAGAAGAAGCGGAAACCAAACGCATACTTGACGAGTTAAAAGCTAAAGAGCTTGAAGCGCAGAAATCAAATCCCCAACAAACAATGCCGGATCAGACGGTGCCTGCCGCTACACCTGCGCCTTAATCTTTGATGTGCGCCAAAGCGTCTTTCAACACATGCACTCGGATCGCCGAGGAGAGATTGCGTGTGCTGCGTTCCGCGTCAATAACCGCAATTTCCGAACCAAGACTTCTGTTGTTACGTTTGGCTATCTCGCGTAACGCACTCCAAAATTCAGGTTCTAATGAAATGCTCGTCCGATGGCCGGCAATCGTCACTGAATGTTTGACGAGACCGCTTGTCATTCGCTCTTTGGATTATGGCGCTTAGCGCCATCAAGAAGAGCTGCTCGCTTTTCTTCTGAGCGACGATCATTTTCTTTTTGTGCTTTTGTGCGACCGAAGCGAATTCGGTTTTCAATAACTTCCTGATCATGCGCTTTGCGTGAAAGCAATTTTTTGGCTTTTCGAAACGAAATGATATCAACCACCGCGATGCGATCTTATCTATGGTTTTTTACGAAATGCGCTTAGACTTACAATTTCAGCACCGCTTTGCGGTTCGGATGTGTTTGTGGCTATTGGTTCGGCTGAATTGTCTTTTGTCTCAACCGAGGCGGGAAGCTTCATAACTGGTTCTACATTTTCAATAGACTGTGTGGCTTCGTTTGTCGCGTCATTGTCAGCCGCATCCGCTGTAGCCAATTCAAATTTCAAACCGAAATCGACAGAAGGATCCCAGAAACTCGTGATGGCTTCGAAAGGGATTACCAATTTTTCCGGAATGCCGCCAAAAGAAAGCCCAACTTCAAGATGAGTGGTCGTGACATTCAAATCCCAGAATTGATGTTGAAGAACGATAGTCATTTCTTCGGGGTGGCGTTCCACCAAACGAGACGAGACTTTAACGCCCGGCGCTTTTGTGCGGAAAGACACGAAAAAATGATGCTCGCCCGGGAGACCTTTTTCCGCCGCATCGAGCAACACTTTGCGCACCACACCACGCAATGCGTCTTGCACCATCAGATCGTAACGGATCAGATCTTCGCCCATCACTGCCCGCCGAAGACGTCGGCGTTCCCCCTCAAAAACAAAAGTGGAGGCTTCTGTTGCCAGGCGCCTCCGGGCCCCGCCTTACGCGGCTAAGCGCAAGGGCTTTGATTTCGGTCTTGGCACTGCATTACGCAGCGACGGCAACCGGAGCATAGTTGTCATTGGCAACTATAAGTTTAGCCCGATAACGGTGGTACAATGCCGGACGAAAGACCACCCTTTACACCCTCGTCGATCCTAGTTCGCCCCCGCCAGAGCCCGTCTTTTCGGCTTAGGCCGCAATGGGTTCTGGTGGAGGCGCCGGGTACTGCCCCCGGGTCCGAAAGGTTTATTTTGATGACAGTTTATCGTCATAGTCCTCTTACGAGAACAGTCGCAATATAAGGTGTCTGGTCGAGAAACGGAAGAGCAGGGCAAAACCATGAGGTTCGCCCGCCTTTTTCGTGCCCCTTTTCGCATTCGATTGGGGACAGCTGCGCTTACGAGCCCGGTTCCGATCTGCCTTTTCAGGGAAAGACAAGCTAAGGTCCCCCCTCATTCCTGGGCGAATCGACAAACGCGATGAAGGCCTATCTTGATCTATTGCGCCGCGTGATGGCGGAAGGCGTTGTGAAGGGCGACCGCACCGGCACCGGCACGCGCTCGGTTTTTGGCCATCAGATGCGCTTTGATCTCTCGAAGGGTTTTCCTTTGGTGACCACAAAGAAATTGCATCTGCGCTCGATCATCCATGAGCTTTTGTGGTTCATCGCGGGTGAGACCAATATCGATTATCTGCGCAAAAATGCCGTAACGATTTGGGACGAATGGGCGGATGAGAGCGGTGAGCTTGGTCCTGTTTATGGTAAACAATGGCGCTCATGGGCGAAACCTGATGGCGGCACGGTTGATCAAATCCAATGGGTCATTAACGAGATCAAACGTAATCTCGACTCGCGGCGTCTCTTGGTGTCGGCATGGAATCCGGCCGATCTCGATAAGATGGCGCTGCCGCCTTGCCATTGTCTTTTTCAATTTTATGTTGCTGATGGGAAATTGTCTTGTCAGCTCTATCAACGCTCGGCGGATATTTTCTTGGGCGTGCCCTTCAACATTGCAAGCTATGCCTTATTGACCGCTATGATGGCGCAAGTGACCGGATTGAAGCCCGGCGATTTCGTGCACAGTTTCGGTGATGCGCATCTTTATTCCAACCATGTTGAACAAGCGACGCTGCAATTGACGCGCGAGCCAAGGCCCTTGCCGGTATTGAAGCTCAATCCGGAAGTGAAATCTCTTTTCGATTTCACTTATGATGACATTAAAATTGAAGGCTATGATCCGCATCCGGCGATCAAAGCGCCGGTGGCGGTATGAGCTTTCATCCAAAAGCACGCGTAACTTTTGTCGTCGCGATGGCGGAGAATCGCGTCATCGGACGCGATAATGGTTTGGCGTGGCATATAAGCTCTGATCTCACACGCTTCAAAGCCGCGACACTCGGCAAACCCATGATCATGGGGCGCAAAACATTTTTGTCGATCGGCAAACCTTTGCCAGGGCGTGAGACGATTGTTCTGACACGCGATAAGTCATTCGCGGTTGAAGGTGTTCATATCGTGTCTTCTATTGATGAGGCGTTGATAAAAGCGGATGGGTTGGCGTCATCGCTTGGTGTCGATGAGATCACGGTGGCAGGTGGCGGTGATGTCTATCAGCAAATGATGGATCGTTGTGATCGCATCATCATGACCTATGTTAATGCAGCGCCTGAAGGTGACGCGTTTTTTCCAGCCTTCGAACAGTTGTGTTTTTATGAAACGGCGCGCGAAGCGCATGAAGCAGGCCCGCGGGACGATCACGCTTTCACGATTGTGACCTATGAAAGGCGGCGCTCTGGGACATGAGGTCGCAAAACCTTGGCAGTTGACGGATTGAGAAGCGATGGCCATCTAATAGGCGTCAGCGGTAATTGAAATGCATCAAGATTCTGAAAAAAAGGAATATTAAATGAATTGGAACAATCAAGGTGGCGGCCCCTGGGGTCCGAAACGCCAAAATCCATGGGGTTCGGGCCCTCAAAATGGCGGTTCTGGCGGCGGACACACCCCCGACTTTGAGGATCTGATCGCAAAAGTGCAGGACCGTCTGTCGTCCTTTGTGCCCGGTGGCCAATTTGGCGGGCGTGGAATTGTTGTGATTGGGCTCAGTGCCATCATTCTTTGGCTTGCGAGCGGTCTTTACACTGTTCGCCCCGACGAAGTGGGCCTCAATCTGATTTTTGGCCGCTATGTCGGCACCACCCAGCCGGGATTGAATTACAATCTGCCTTACCCGATTGGCTCCGTGATCCGTCCAAGCGTGACAACCGTCAACACAACGGAAGTGGGTTTTCGTTCTGGTGAGAGCCGCACCCGCACGGGCCAAAGCGACGTAAATGAAGAAAGCTTGATGCTGACGGGTGACGAAAACATCGTTGATATTGATTTCGCCGTTCAATGGCAGATTAACCCCGCGCGCGCATCTGATTATGTGTTTAACATTCAAGAGCCGATTACTTCAATTAAGGCAGTTGCCGAAAGCGCGATGCGAGAAGTCATCGGCAAGCGCAACATTCAAGCCATTCTGACCACTGAACGCGGCGCTGTTGAGACGGACGTCAAGCAATTGATGCAAGAAGTGCTCGATACCTATGGTGCAGGTGTCGTTGTCCGTCTTGTGCAATTGCAGAAGGTTGATCCGCCCGCGCAAGTCATTGATGCGTTCCGTGATGTGCAAGCAGCGCGTCAAGACCAGGATCGTGCACGCAACGAAGCCGAAACCTATGCCTCGAAAGTTGTTCCGGAAGCGCGCGGTGAAGCCGCACGTATTCAGCAGGAAGCTGAAGCCTATCGCGAACGCGTGATTGCGGAAGCGAGTGGTCAGGCAAGCCGCTTCGATCAAATTTATACTGAATATAAAAAGGCGCCCGAAGTGACACGCGAGCGTATGTATCTTGAGACGATGGAACGGATCTTGGCGGGCTCTGAAAAGACCGTCATCGATCAGAATGGTGCAAGCCAGCAAGGCGTTGTGCCTTATTTGCCGCTCGGTGAATTCCAGAAAAAAGTAGGAGCGCCCAAATGAGTTCGACTCTTCGATTTGTAGGAGGCATCCTTCTCCTTGTGGTTCTTGTTGTCGTCTTGTCGTCGACCTTTATCGTTCAACAAACACAACAGGCGCTGGTGTTTCGTTTCGGCAGTATCTCGCGCGCACCGATCACAACGCCTGGCCTTTATTTCAAGCTGCCATTCGTCGAAAATGTGATTACGCTTGATAAGCGCATTCTCGATCTTGAACTGCCGCAGCAAGAAGTGATTGCTTCAGACCAGAAGCGTCTGGTTGTTGATGCGTTTACGCGCTATCGCATCACCGATCCGTTGCGCTTTTATCAAAGTGTGAACAGTGTCGCGGGGGCGAATATCCGTTTGACTTCCATCGTCAATTCGACGGTCCGTACAATTCTCGCTGAAGCGCCCCTTGCGACAGTTGTGCGAACGGATCGTTCAGGTTTAATGCAACGTATTCGCGACGATGTAAATCAACAGGCTAAAGGTCTCGGCATGCAGATCGTCGATTTAAGATTGCGCCGTGCGGATTTGCCTGAGCAGAACTCTCAGGCTGTCTTCCAACGTATGCAGACTGAGCGTCAGCGTGAAGCGGCGGATATTCGTGCGCAAGGTTCACAATTCTCGCAAACGATCAAAGCGAAAGCGGATCGTGATGTGGTCGTGTTGCGTGCAGAAGCGACGAAGAATTCCGAGCAAGTGCGCGGTGAGGGTGACGCGCAGAAGAACAAGATCCTTGCAGAAGCCTATGGCAAGGATCCGGAATTCTTCGCCTTTTACCGTTCACTTTTGGCCTATGAGCAATCCTTCCGTTCCGGCGAAACACGAATGGTGTTGAGTCCTGAATCGGAGTTTATGCGCTTCTTCAAGATGCCCTTTGCGAGCGCCCCTTCGGGCGGCTTTGAATGAGACAAAATGAACCGGCGGCAAAAAGCCGCCGGTTCTCTTTGAGTTTGACGGAGTGACCGTGATGATAGCGTTTATACGAAGAGTTGCGTGTATGGGTTATGCGGCGCGGACAATTGTTTTCGTTACATTGCTTGTGCTCGCAATGGGTCAACGCGCAGAAGCGCGCGGGCCTGAGTCTCTTTCAGGTCTTGCTGAAAAAGTGATGGATGCGGTGGTGAATATTTCAGCCGCAACGTCAGCGCCCGCTGATACGCAACGTGGCGTGCCGATGCCGCAATTTCCGCCGGGCTCTCCCTTTCAAGAATTCTTTGATGAGTTTTTGGGACCGAATGGTCCGAATGGCGGCAATGGCGGAAAGATCCCGCAGCGCAAATCGTCATCACTTGGTTCTGGTTTTGTGATTGATTCATCTGGTATCGTTGTCACCAATAATCATGTGATTGGCGATGCCGATGAAATCACCGTCATTTTCAATGATGGTAAAAAACTCAAAGCCGAAGTTGTCGGCAAAGATCCAAAAGTCGATCTGGCTGTTTTGCGTGTGAAACCGGAAAAGCCGCTTGTGGCGGTCAAATTCGGTAATTCCGATGATGAGAAAATCGGCGATTGGGTCATGGCGATCGGAAATCCGTTTGGCCTTGGCGGTTCGGTATCAGCGGGCATTATCTCCGCACGCAATCGCGATATCTCCGATCAATCCTATGGTCAATATTTGCAAACTGATGCGGCAATTAACAAAGGTAATTCGGGTGGACCGCTCTTCAATATGGAAGGCGAAGTGATCGGCATTAACACGGCCATCCTGTCACCATCGGGCGGTTCAATCGGCATCGGTTTTGCAATTCCCTCAAGCCTTGCTCAACCGATTGTCGAACAATTATTGGCGTTTGGTGAAACACGTCGCGGTTGGCTCGGTGTTCGCATTCAAAGTGTTGATGACACGATTGCTGAGAGCTTGGGATTGGGTTCGGCACGCGGCGCGCTTGTTGCGGGTGTTGATGATAAAGGCCCGTCAAAAGCCGCAGGCATTGAGCCGGGTGATGTGATCGTCACTTTCGACGGCAAGGCGATCAAAGAATCGCGCGATCTGCCGCGCATTGTAGGTCAAACCGCTGTGGGCAAAGCGGTTGATGTTATCGTGATGCGCAAGGGTAAAGAAAAAACCATTAGCGTGACATTGGGACGTTTGGAGGAGGGTGAAAAACTCGCGAAAGGTGAGACGCCAAAATCAGCCGAACCTGTTGTGAAAAAGACTTTGGGTCTTGAAGTCTCAAGCATCACGGATGAATTGCGCAAGCGCTTTCAAATCAAAGACGGCGTCAAGGGCGTGTTGATTGTGAAAGTCGATCCCTCAGCGGCGGCTGCGGAGAAGCGCGTGACTGCCGGCGATGTGATTGTTGAAGTGCAGCAAGATACTGTTTCTGCACCGGACGATCTTTTGAAACGCGTTGACGCCTTAAAGAAGGAAGGCAAGAAATCAGCCTTGTTCTTGATTGCGAATAATCAAGGCGATGTCCGCTTCGTCGCGCTGCCTTTGGAGTGAAGGGTCACTCAATCCAGCTAGAACGCAAATAGCCTTGCGCGTATAAAAGCGCTGTGAGATCGGCATGATTAATGCGCGCATGCGCCGCTTCTGCAACAGCAGGCTTTGCGTGAAACGCGACGCCCAAGCCCGCTTCCTTGATCATATCAAGATCATTGGCGCCGTCGCCAATAGCAAGTGTTTCATGATCTTGCAATGAGAAAAGCTCGCGCAATTCGATGAGTGCTGATTTCTTGGCTTCACGGCCGAGAATGGGATCCACGACCTCGCCCGTCAATTTACCATTTTCAATTTCAAGACGATTGGCGCGATGCTCGTCAAAACCAATGGCAAGTGACACCGGTTCGGTGAACAAGGTAAATCCACCGGAGACCAGCGCCGTATAAACGCCATGACCACGCAGCGTTGAAATTAAGGTGCGTGCGCCCGATGTATGAGTGATGCGGTTTGAAATGACTTTCGGAATAACGCCCGCATCAAGCCCCTTCAATAGCGCTACACGCTCTCTGAGTGCCGGTTCGAAATCGAGTTCTCCTTTCATCGCGCGTTCGGTGATTTTGGCAACCTTCTGTTTCAGGCGTAATTCGGCGGCAAGTTCGTCGATACATTCCTGCTCGATCATGGTGGAATCCATATCGGCGATGAAGAGTTTTTTACGACGTCCCGCGAGTGGCTGCAGGATCACATCAATCGGTTTGCTGGTTAAAACTTTCTCGACGGGTGCGAGGGCGGCTTCTGCCGCTTTGGCGGTCTCGGCCGCGAACACGATGTCGATGGCGATCGCGCCATCAAGCCGGATCACTTTCGCATTTTCAGGAAGGGCTTGCGCAAGTTTCGAAAGCAGCGCATCGAACAGGGCGGCCTTTTCGGGATGAGAGACAAGGGTCGCAACGAAATCACTCATCTGAAATTGGTCCTCATGGGTCAGTCGAAACCATATCGCGCGCTCCTGATTGCCGGGCCGACGGCCAGCGGCAAGACAGCGCTTGCGCTTTCCCTCGCGGACCGGTTCGGCGGCGCAATCATCAACACCGACTCAATGCAGGTCTATCGTGATCTTTCTATCATAACCGCACGGCCAACTGAGGAAGAAATGGCGCGCGCGCTGCATTTCCTCTTCGGAACTGTGGACGCCGCGCTGAATTACTCGGTCGCGCGATGGCTCTCGGATGTGACGTTCGCGTTTGAGGCTGCTGAGTCCCAAGGCCTCCTGCCCATCTTTGTTGGCGGGACGGGGCTCTATTTCCGCGCGCTGACCGAGGGGCTCTCCGCTATTCCGCCCGTGCCTGAAGCGGTTCGCGCGGAACTGCGCGCCTGGGCCGAGGGCCGCGATCCGGCAGCGCTCCATGCGCGGCTTACCGAGCGCGACCCCAAAACGGCGGCGCATCTGCGCCCCACAGATCCGCAACGGATCCTGCGCGCGCTCGAAGTCTTCGAGGCGACGGGCCGCTCTTTGCGCTCCTTCCATGAAGAGCGGCGCGGCGCGGCGCTCAACTCAGGTGAGGTGCTTTCGCTTTTCCTCGCTCCGGATCGTGAGCTCTTGCGCGCCCGTATTGATACCCGCTTCGACGGCATGATCGCTGCGGGTGCGGTTCAAGAAGTCACACGACTGGCGGAACGCAAGCTCGACCCTGCTTTACCGGCCATGCGGGCCCATGGCGTGCCGGGCATCACTCGCGCGCTTCATGGCGACATCTCGATGGAAGAGGCGATCGAGAAAGGCAAAGCCGACACGCGCGCTTATGCCAAACGCCAACACACTTGGTTCCGCCACCAAGCGCCCGATTTCATCTGGGTGAGGCCGGAGGAGGCGGAGGTGTGGGTGGGGGAGCGAATTGGGTTGTAGTTAAGCGCTTTGCATCCGTCGCTTTCTGGACGCTTTGGTGCGATCAGGCTTTTCTTGGATCAACAAGATCCTTGACATTTCCAATTATTGTTACTACAAAAAATGAAAATTGAATTTAATCCTGAAAAGCGCCGACGCACTCTCGCAGATCGTGGTTTGGATATGGCTCACGCTTTTCGGGTCTTCGAAACTGTACACACAACAGCCGAAGATGATCGCGTTATTTATGATGAAACACGTTTCATAACGGTTGGATATTTGAATAATCGTATGGTTGTCGTGGTTTGGAGTTTGCGCGCGGGAGCGCGTCGCATTATCAGCTTGAGGAAGGCTAATGAGCGTGAACAAGAAAAATTTGGAAAGCGACTGGCAAGATCCTGATGATGCGCCCGACCTTTCCACGCCGGAATGGCAGGCGATTTTTGCAAAAGTCCCTGTTCGACGCGGGCGGCCGCCTTTGGATGAACCCAAGGTTTCAACGACCATACGGCTCGATGCCGATGTTCTGTCTGCTTTTCGTTCAGAGGGCCCAGGCTGGCAGACGCGCATTAATGAGGTGTTGCGTGCGCATCTTGATATGCAATCACATGGTCGATAGCGCTGATGGCGGTGATCTGTTACCCCCTTGACGATCCGCGTCTTCCGGCTTACGTTCCCGCGCGAAATTAATAGGAGAGGCGCGGTGCGCACGACCATTCTTGTAGTTATGGGGCGTCAGGAGCGGGGCGGATTTTGATCCGTTAATCCCGAGACTGGCGCTTAACCGACCCCCTCCGGACAGGGGGTTTTTTATTGCCTTAAAGCCGAACCCCAGACTTCCCAAACGGGCCGGCACGGAGAGACGACGATGACAGAGACGATGAGCGGTGCGGAAATGGTGATCAAAGCCCTGCAGGATCAGGGGGTCGAGCATATTTTCGGCTATCCCGGCGGGGCGGTTCTGCCAATTTATGACGCGATGTTTCATCAGGACAAAGTGAAACACGTCCTTGTCCGCCATGAGCAGGGCGCAGTTCACGCCGCTGAAGGCTATGCGCGCTCATCTGGCAAAGTCGGCTGCGTGCTCGTAACCTCCGGCCCTGGTGCGACCAATGCCGTGACTGGGTTGACGGATGCGATGCTCGATTCCATTCCGCTTGTGTGCATCACCGGTCAGGTGCCGACCCATCTCATCGGCTCCGACGCCTTCCAAGAATGCGACACGGTCGGCATCACGCGACATTGCACGAAGCATAATTATCTCGTGCGCTCTGTTGAGGATTTGCCGCGCATTCTGCACGAAGCTTTCTATGTCGCGTCGAACGGACGTCCGGGTCCGGTTGTGGTTGATATTCCGAAAGACGTGCAATTCGCGATGGGCAAATATGATCGTCCGAAGGACAATCAGCACAAGACCTATCGCCCGCAAGTGGAAGGCGACATCGAGAAAATTCGCGCCGCTGTGAAGTTGATGGCGGGTGCAAAGAAGCCTGTGTTTTATACGGGCGGCGGCGTGATCAATGCGGGCACCGAAGCTTCAGCCACTTTGCGTGAGCTTGTTCGTTTGACGGGCTATCCGATTACATCAACTTTGATGGGGCTTGGTGCTTATCCGGCGGCCGATCCGCAATGGCTTGGCATGCTCGGCATGCACGGCACTTATGAAGCCAATCTCGCGATGCATGATTGCGATGTGATGATCTGCATTGGCGCGCGTTTTGATGACCGCATCACCGGTCGTTTACATGCGTTCTCGCCGAATTCCAAAAAGATTCATGTCGATATTGATCCGTCATCGATCAATAAAAATGTGAAGGCGGATATCGGGATTGTCGGCGATTGCGGTCATATACTCAAAAGCATGCTTGCAGAATGGAAGGTGCTCGATAAAGCGCCGGATTGTAAGCGCCTTGATCCATGGTGGAGTGAAATCAAAACTTGGCAAGCGCGCAAGTGTTTGGCTTATCGTGGTTCTGACAAGGTGATCAAACCGCAATATGCGGTTGAGCGTCTTTATGCGCTCACCAAAGATATGGATCCCTATATCACAACCGAAGTTGGCCAGCATCAAATGTGGGCCGCTCAATATTTCCGTTTTGAAAGCCCCAATCGTTGGATGACATCGGGCGGTTTGGGAACAATGGGTTATGGTTTGCCTGCTGCGATTGGAACGCAGATGGCACATCCCGGTAAACTCGTGATTGATATTGCGGGTGAAGCTTCGATCCTCATGAATATTCAGGAAATGTCTACAGCGGTTCAATATCGGTTGCCAGTGAAGATTTTTATTCTGAACAATGAATATATGGGAATGGTGCGCCAATGGCAGGAATTGCTGCACGGCTCGCGTTATGCGGAAAGCTATTCAGACTCATTGCCCGATTTCGTGAAACTCGCCGAAGCCTATGGTGCGCGTGGCATTCGCTGCAATGATCCTGCAAAGCTTGATGACGCGATCCGCGAAATGATCGCTTCACCAAAGCCTGTGATTTTCGACTGCCATGTGGAGAAGATGGAAAATTGTTTCCCGATGATTCCGTCGGGCAAGGCCCATAATGAAATGTTGCTCAATGACCTTAGCGACGATGCTGGGGTGGATATAGGCAATGTAATCGACGTCAAGGGCAAAGCGCTTGTGTGAGTGTGTTTTTCGCGAATTCTTCTGATCAGAAAGACTAACAAATGAAACTCGCCATTGGCACAAAAGCCTATTCGTCATGGTCGCTTCGGCCATGGATTTTGTTGAAGGTGCATCATATCGCGTTTGAAGAGGATCTCATTCCTCTCCATACGCCTGAATTCCGTCCTCGTGTGAATGTCTATCAGGCAGGCTCAACTGTGCCAATCCTTGTTGATGGTGATGTGACGGTGTGGGAGTCGCTTGCGATCATGGAATATGTGGCCGATCGCTTTCCTGAAAAAGCGATTTGGCCGAAACACATCAAAGCGCGTGCGTTCGCGCGGGTCATTGCGAATGAAATGCATGCGGGTTTTCGTGGTCTTCGTGCCGCATGCCCAATGAATTTGCGCAAACGCTATGCTAAGATGGATCGTGGTGAACTTGTCGCAAAAGATGTTGCGCGTTCAACGAGCATTTTAAAGCAAGCCATCGAGCGTTTCGGTAAACCGTCAGGTGAGGGTCCGTTCTTGTTTGGTGCATTCACCGCAGCGGATGCGATGTATGCGCCGCTTGTTTCGCGCTTCCAGACTTATTCCATCAAAGTCGATCCGGTGATTCGCGCCTATATGGATGCAATCTTCAATCATCCCGCTTTTGTCGAATGGCATAAGGCGGCGATGGAAAACACACAAATTGTTCCGCATGACGAAGTCGATGAGCCTTCGATCGGTGCGTTCCGGTAGAAAATAATCGCGTTGAAAGTTTAATCAGATGAAAAGCCACTATTCCGATGCCCCGATTGATACGCCGCCGCAACGCCGCACACTCTCGGTTCTCGTTGACAATGAGCCCGGTGTTCTCGCGCGTATCGCGGGCCTTTTTTCCGGGCGCGGTTATAATATCGAAAGCCTCACAGTGTCCGAGACCGAGCATGAAAAACATGTCTCGCGCATCACCATTGTGACAACTGGCACCGCGATGGTGATTGAACAGATCAAACACCAGCTTGATCGGCTGGTGCCCGTTCATCGCGTTGTTGATCTTACGGCAAAAGGCGATGCGGTTGAGCGTGAATTGGCGCTCGTCAAAGTGATCGGCAAAGGTGATAGTCGGAGTGAGGCGTTGCGCATTGCGGCGGCTTTTGGCGCACGTTCGCTTGATGCAACACTCAACTCCTTCGTGTTCGAGCTTACCGGCGACAGCGAGGAAATCGAGCGTTTCATTCGCGTGATGGCGGGCCTTGGTCTCTCGGAGGTGTCCCGCACCGGCATTGCCGCAATGAGCCGGGGTGCCGAGGCGCTTTGAACCCTGCCGGCAAAGGATCAATGATCTACATTGTAGATACATTGTTCTCAGACCAAAAGGGTCAGGCCCATGCGGGTCAAAATCGCTAAATGGGGCAATTCAGCCGCCATCCGCCTGCCTAAGGCGGTGACGGACGGTTTAAAGCTTGGGGAGGGCGCTGAACTCGATTTGAGTTTGGTGGAGGGTGAATTGCGCGGCGTGGCAGTTCGCTCTGGTTCAAGTCCGTCTCTTGAAGCTCTCGTTGCTCAGATGAAGCAGCTTGGCGGTGCCGATTATGATTTTGGTGCGGAGGAGTGGAACGCTCTACCAACCGAAATCGGCGATTATGACGGCTCTCATGATAGACAGTGACGAGGATTTTGCCGCGGGCGATATTGTCCTTGTCGATTTCAGTCCGGTGCGCGGTCATGAGCAAGACGGTATGCGCTCTGCGCTTGTGATGACGGATCACTCCTATAATTCTGCGTCGTCTTATTTGATTGTTTGTCCAATCACGTCAAACACAAGGCCATGGCCGTTTAAAATGGCTTTGCCAAAGGGATTAAAAGTGCAAGGTTACGTGATGCTCGATCAAATCAGATCGATTGATCGGCGTCGTCGTGTGTTGCGTTTGATTGATCGCGTTCCGCGTGATGTTTTGCTCGTCTGTCGCGAGCGGCTTGGTGTCTTGGTGAGTCTGCGTAGTGTTCCAAACGCGTGAAAGAACTCCATCACCTTCAAAAGAAAATTGATAAACACTTATGACCTCTGACACGCTTTTGGCATTGATCCTCTATTTTTTTGCCATATCCATCAAACCGGGTCCGAACAATCTGATGCTTCTGGCATCAGGCACAAATTTCTGCATGAAGCGCACGATCCCGCACGCGTTTGGGATCGGCTTTGGCTTTGTTGTCATGACGATCCTCGTGGGTCTGGGTATGGGTGTGATCGAGCAGCTTCTACCAGGGTTCTCAATTGCTTTGCGGATCCTCTCGCTCATCTATCTCGTTTGGTTGGCTTGGCGTTTGGCAACGAGCGGCTCATTAAGCGCGGTCGATGGGGACGCTAAGCCCATGGGCTTTATCGCCGCGAGCCTCTTTCAATGGATCAACCGGAAAGCCCGGGCAATGGCTTTGACCGCAATGGCGATCTACACATCGCCCGAAAATCATATGATGAGTGTCTTTATGGTCGAACTCATTTTTGAAGCCGTGGGCCTGCCTTGCATGTTTGTTTGGGCCGGATTTGGTGTGGCTTTGCGCGGATTTCTGTCGGTTCCCGCCCGTTTGCGGGCTTTTAACATCGTGATGGCGCTTATTCTGGTAGGCTCAACCGTTCCTTATGCGCTCAGGTGAGGGGCGCACAGCGCGCGCCCGCTTGACCAAACCGACCCATCCCCTTAAGCGGTGTCGCCGACAGAATTGACCCTTAAACCACTCAAATATGGCCAGGAGCCCCGCCCATGCGTGTGTATTATGATCGCGACGCCGACATCAATCTGATCAAAGGCAAGAACGTCGCCATTGTCGGCTATGGATCGCAGGGCCATGCCCATGCTTTGAATTTGCGTGACTCCGGCGTCAAAAACATTGTTGTCGCGTTGCGTGCCGGTTCGCCGACCGCAAAGAAGGCTGAAGGCGAAGGCCTCAAAGTCATGACAGTTGTTGAAGCGGCGAAATGGGCAGATGTTGTCATGATGCTCACGCCCGACGAATTGCAGGCCGATATTTATCGCGACGAATTGCATGCCAATATGAAGAAGGGCGCAGCCCTTTTGTTCGCGCATGGTTTGAATGTGCATTTCAATCTCATCGAGCCGCGCAAAGATCTCGACGTGTTGATGGTCGCACCGAAAGGCCCGGGCCACACCGTGCGTTCGGAATATCAAAAGGGCGGCGGCGTGCCGACTTTGATCGCGATCCATCAGGACGCGACCGGCAATGCGCATGATCTAGGTTTGTCTTATGCCTCAGCCAATGGCGGCGGTCGCGCGGGCATCATCGAAACGACATTCAAAGAAGAATGCGAAACCGATTTGTTCGGTGAACAAGTCGTACTTTGCGGCGGTCTTGTTGAATTGATCCGCGCCGGTTTCGAAACCTTGGTCGAAGCGGGTTATGCGCCGGAAATGGCCTATTTCGAATGCTTGCATGAAGTGAAGCTGATCGTGGATCTCATCTACGAAGGCGGCATCGCCAATATGAATTACTCGATCTCGAACACGGCCGAATATGGCGAATATGTCACCGGCCCGCGCATCATCACGTCTGAAACAAAGGCCGAAATGAAACGCGTTCTCGACGACATTCAGACCGGCAAATTCACGCGCGACTGGATGCTCGAGAACAAGGTCAACCAGACCTCGTTCAAAGCCGTGCGCGCGCGCCACAACGCGCATCAAATTGAAGAAGTGGGCGCAAAGCTCCGCGCGATGATGCCGTGGATTGCGAAGAACAAGCTCGTCGACAAGGCGAAGAACTAAAAGGTGAAGAACTAATCCTCGCTTTGGTAGGATGAAATTCAAAAGCCCCGCGAAAGCGGGGCTTTCTGTTTGTGTATAAGAGCTTGTTATCCTTCATTGCGAGCGTGAACGAAGCAATCCAGTTGATGGCTTAAGAAAGGTCTGGATTGCAACGTCGCTTTGCCCTCCGCTTCCGCTACGGGCGTTCGATGTTCGAAAAGCGTCACTGGCGCTTTTCATTCTTGATTCGAAAGAAACACGTCTCACTCCCTAAAATCCTATCTTTCAACTTAAAGCTGTATCCACCGCGTATCAGCTACCTAACCCCTTCGCGTTGAACGCGTGAGGGTTTGTATTTTGGTGCGAGGCTGATAATATTTTCCTAAGGTCAAGTGCATTATGACTCGGGGACGTAGAACTCCTCACAATAACCGGCAGTGCATCTGCCGACACCAAACTGCCCTGACGCGTTCACTTCGGGGCGGCGGCGTTATGTCTAGGTCGCGAGACTAAAAGCGTCGTGGCCAAGGTGTTGTGGCTGTTCTAACACCCCGACTCCAACGCATTCGTGTTGGGGTCGTTTTCGTTTCGGGGATTTGCTCCAGCGCGAGTCCTGCGCCGGAGCCGGTCCCTCTTTCGGGGAGTGACGGGGATTGGAAACGCCAAAGATCGATTTTTCTAAACCCATGACATTTCAAAATGCGCTCGAGACTTTCACGCTTTCCTTGGCGTTCGTTATGGTGGCCTTGCGTGATGAAGTGTCTTTTCGCGAAGAGCCTGATCAAGCGGTAATTCAGGCAGCTTTTCTTTTTTGTTCATTACTCGAGGACGCGTAGGTTGAGGCTAAGAGGTTGACCGGGATTTTGGAGACGTCAGGCAATGGCAGGAATTCTTGATCGTCACCGTCAAGCCGTCTAATCTTGTTTAATGCCCATTCTCTCCATCCAATCCCATGTTGTTTACGGCCATGTCGGCAATGCTGCGGCGGTGTTTCCATTGCAGCGCATGGGGTTTGAGGTTTGGCCTTTGCATACCGTGCAGTTTGCCGCGCATACCGGTTACGGCCCACCGAAGGGGCGCGTCTTCGATGCGGCGATGATCGACGAAGTGATGGAGGGGCTTGCGGCGCGACCGGATTTTTCGACATGCAAGGCTATGCTATCAGGATATCTCGGATCGGTTGAAAGCGCCAGAGCGGTATTTCGCTCCGTTGAACGTGTCAAACACGCCAATTCCAAAGCGCTTTATTGTTGCGATCCCGTGATAGGCGATGAAGGCAAAGGGTTTTATGTGAAGCCCGATATGCCTGATTTTATCCGCGAACATATCGTACCGCGCGCGGATGTGTTAACGCCCAATCTTTTCGAGCTTGAAGCGTTGACGGGTTTAAACGTGCGCTCGCACAACGAAATCAAAACAGCAATTCAAAAAATTCACGCGATGGGTCCGCGTATCGTGCTTGTCACATCCGCAATCACGGATGATACGCCGCGCGGATCTTTGGATATGATCGTATCGGATGGTCATTTATTTCATCGGCTCCGAACACCGCGTCTTGATATCGTCCCGAATGGAGCGGGGGATCTCACGGCGTCTTTGTTTTTGGGGCGCTATTTGGTTGATCATGATGTGGCCAATGCGTTATCGCACGCCGCATCATCTGTTTATGGTGTGTTGAAGAAAACCAAATCTTTAAACGCTCCTGAGCTTGCGCTTATAGCCGCTCAAAATGAGTTTAATTCTCCCTCGCAGATTTTTTTGTCGGAAGTCCTTTGATATCACGTAAATTTTTTACGCTTGATGTTTTTACGAAGACGGCACTAGCCGGAAATCCACTCGCTGTTGTTCTCGATAGTAACGGGTTGAGTGATCAAGCGATGCAATCCATTGCAAAAGAATTCAACCTCTCTGAAACCGTGTTTGTGTTTCCACCGGAGGATCAAGCCAATCGTGCGGCGTTACGCATCTTTACACCCGCAGCCGAATTGCCTTTTGCTGGACATCCGACAGTCGGCACGGCGGTGCTGATGGTTTTGCTTGATGGATATGCATCGTCATCTTTTGGATTAGAAGAGAAAGTTGGTCCGGTTGCTTGCACGGCGTCACGCATTAGTGTTCGCGAGGGTGAGGCGATTTTCACTTTGCCGCATTTACCTGAACGCATTGCCGAACCAGCGCCGTCACCCATCATTGCCGAAGCGTTGGGTGTAGCCGTTGATGAGATCGGGTTTGATGATCATCGTCCACTCATCGCATCTGCAGGCGTTGGCTTTAATTTTGTACCGTTGAAATCCAAAGACGCTGTGACACGCGCATCCATTAAAGGTGCGAATTGGACGGAAGCCTTCAAAGCGGCGGGGCGTCCGAATGCGTTTATCTACACGAGCGAGGCGGTGGAAGCAGGTCATCATTTTCATGCGCGCATGTTCGCGCCGCATTTGGGGATTAGTGAGGATCCGGCGACAGGCAGCGCGGTTGCAGCCTTTGCGCGAGCCTTTGTTGATTTTGAAAAACCTGAAGACGGCACGCATCGCATTGTCATTGAGCAAGGCTATGCGATGGGCAGACCGTCGCAAATCGCGCTTGAGATGGATATTGCAAAAGGCGCGCTCGTTGCCGCGCGTATTGGCGGGTCAGCGGTAATTGTGAGTGAGGGAACGCTAAGGGTTTGATCGGAACTTAATTGTGACCCGCGAGGCAGATCAATGAGATCATTGCGCCTTACATCACGACAGTTTGAACCCCAATCGCCCCGATGATCCATTTCAGCATTTCAATCCGCAGAGAATCAATTTTTGCCTCGATGCGCAATTCCATTTCGCGCATTTCCTGTTTTAATTCGCGAATATCAGCTTTTGTCGCCAATTGATCTGACGTCGCATCAGCGATGGCGGATGCCAGCCCCTCCGACTGTTCCTGCGTAAAATTAGCTTTGTCGCGCTAAGTCTGCGCAAATTTTAGCGTATCAAAGGCGAGTGCTGTCATGGATCTAATCATCCCAGAATCCAAGTGTCCGATACGCAACGCGACACGAGAAAAATATGCGCCCATGTGAGCTCAAATTCAAGACGGAGATCCCGTATTCAAGGAGGGGATTTTAGCGGCTCTTGCGCCCGAGGTGGCTTTTCTTGTATTGATAGCGAAGTCTTAACCGGCGCGTGAGCATGATTCCGCGTAAGGTTAGACCGGAAAGGACTTTGTTGTGGCTTCGACCCTGCCTATCATCGCGTTTTTCGCGACCGCCGCTTTGGCGGCGAAGGCAATGCGTCGTGCTTTTTTTGCGCGTCCGCTTTCCGGCCTCCTTCTTCTTAGCCGCCCCTGAGGGCCGGCCGGGCATCAGCCTGGGCGCTCAGGGGAGCATGACAAGACCAGCCGCTCCAACGGCCTGCGCGACCCTATGAAAGCCGTGTCCCGGGCAAGACGAAGGACCAAAGATCATGGCCACCACATCTGATAAAGACCGCGTCATCATTTTCGACACCACCTTGCGCGATGGCGAGCAATCGCCGGGCGCGTCCATGACGCTCGAAGAAAAGCTCGAAGTCGCCGATCTCTTGGACGCGATGGGCGTTGATATCATTGAAGCCGGTTTCCCGATTGCGTCGAATGGCGATTTTGAAGCGGTCGCGGAAATTGCCAAGCGCATCAAACGCGCAACGGTTGCCGGTCTCGCGCGCGCGATCAATGCTGATATTGACCGCGCCGGTGAAGCCGTGAAGTTTGCGCAAAAGCCGCGCATTCACACTTTCGTTTCAACCTCGCCCATTCATCTCGAATTCCAGATGAAGAAGAGCGAGGCGGAAGTGCTCGATATCATCACCGCCACCGTCACACGCGCGCGCAATCTCGTCGAAGATGTCGAATGGTCGGCGATGGATGCCACCCGCACCTCGATTGACTATCTCTGCCGTTGTGTCGATGCCGCAATCAAAGCCGGTGCAACAACGATCAATTTGCCCGATACAGTTGGTTATGCGACGCCGGATGAATATCGCGATATGTTCAAACAAGTACGCGAACGTGTTGCCAATTCTGACAAAGCGATTTTCTCCTCTCACTGCCATGATGATTTGGGTTTGGCGGCGGCAAATTCGCTCGCGGCTCTTGAAGGCGGTGCGCGGCAGATCGAATGCACGATCAATGGCCTTGGAGAACGTGCGGGCAATGCCGCGCTTGAAGAAGTCGTTATGGCGATCAAGACACGCAGCGATAAATTGCCTTATGTCACGGGCATTGACGCGACAATGTTGACGCGGGCTTCAAAGCTTGTCGCGGCGGTCACGTCGTTCCCTGTGCAATACAACAAAGCGATTGTCGGCCGGAATGCGTTTGCGCATGAAAGCGGCATCCATCAAGACGGGATGCTGAAGAACCAGCAGACCTATGAAATCATGACCCCTGCATCCGTCGGCGTTTCAAAAACATCGCTCGTGATGGGCAAACATTCAGGCCGCGCGGCCTTCCGCGATAAGCTCAAGGAATTGGGCTATGAACTCGGCGAGAATGCGTTTGAGGAAGCCTTCAACCGCATGAAGGATTTGGCCGACCGTAAAAAGCATGTTTACGACGAAGATATCGAAGCGCTTGTGGGCGACGAGATGAATTCGGGTGCCGATCCGATCAAGGTTGAAAGCTTGACTGTGATTGCCGGCACACAAGGCCCGCAACTCGCAACACTCACTTTGAACATCGGCGGCACGCATAAGACGGTGCAGGCGCGCGGCAATGGCCCGGTGGATGCGTGTTTCAACGCGATCAAAGAACTTGTTCCCAATGAAGCGCAGCTCGAACTCTATCAGGTTCATGCGGTGACAGAGGGCACAGACGCGCAAGCGGAAGTCTCGGTGCGTTTGGGTGAGAATGGCCGCTCGGTGACGGCGAAAGCGGCTGATCCCGATACGCTTGTGGCCTCAACCCGCGCCTATCTCGCCGCGCTTAACCGTTTAATGGTGAAGCGCACACGCGGACCGAACGCGCAAGCCATGGCAAGCTGATTTCATTTTTCTTAAAATGATTAAAGGGCGTGTTCTTGATAGAGAGCGCGCCCTTATCCTTTTCGAAGACCGCTCAGCAATCCGCCGATTGAGGATGGTGACGGGGAGGTGTGCTTTTGTTTGGCGCGAAATTGTCACGCGATGGTGCTGTGATTGTGCGTGACGGAGCATTGCTGAGTGTCTGGCTTTGCGTTTTCAACGCCGCACTTAAACCTGAAAAAAAATTTGTAAATGAAACCGGACGTGGCGTTTGTGTCGTTGATCCGGATGGCGGCTTATGCGCGGTTGTTTTTGGTGCTGGTGCTACTGCCTTTGAAATTTGATTTGGCGAGGATGGGGCTTCACGCGGGGCCGCGCCCTCGCTCACGCGAATATTTGCGATGTCATCGGTACGTGGTTTGCGCTCGTTGCGGGGCACCAGAGCTTTCAAAGGCCAAAGGCGGCATTTCAAGATCAGGCACAGGCCAAGGCCACGGCCACGGCGCTTCATTTTTTATAACGAGCGGAAAGCTTTCAAAAGAGCTCCATTTCGGCCCATCGTTCCACACAAGAATTGTCATGACAAGGGGCGGGTCATTCGGTTCGATTGTGCTGAAAGAAAGAAGATGAAATGCCGCAACGAAGGCACCGAGTTTGAAGAGGTCTTTCAATCTGAAGCGTGGCTGTAGTGCGTGCGGGGGAGGGATAGACTCGAGGGCGTTTTGAAAGGCCTCGATTTCCTGATCGGAGAGCGCGGCGTGATGCGGCCGATCCATGGTCTCCTTTGCGTTGCTTCATGCACTCGCTGTCAACAGGCTGACGGCGAGCACTCGTTCAGCAGCAGATATTGCATATGCCATACCATGCGGAAAAACTTGTGCGAAGCGCAAGATTCTACGGGTGAGAGCGGCTTGATTTTTCCATTTATGCTTGCATCCCAATCCGCTGCTTGCTAAGGAGCGACTTAAGCGCGGCCATTTTCCGCGCCTTTGTTTTGATGGGCGCATAGCTCAGTTGGTAGAGCAGCTGACTCTTAATCAGCGGGTCCTAGGTTCGAGCCCTAGTGCGCCCACCATCAAAACTAAACTTCCTCGATGAGTTGTGATGGTCTTCATGCTGCGTTCCGCAAATGGGAGACGGTTATTTTTCTTAACGCTTTAAAACAAAAGTAACAAAAAACCCGCCGTTTCTGGCGGGTTTTGTATTTCGAACTGATTTTTAAAAGATCAGCGTGAATAGAATTCGATAACAAGCGATGGTTCCATCTGCACCGGATAGGGAACATCCGAGAGCGCGGGAAGGCGAACAAATTTCGCGGTCATCTTCTTGTGATCAACTTCGATATAATCGGGTGTGTCGCGCTCAGGAAGCTGTGTCGCTTCGAGAACCACCGCGAGTTCACGTGATGATTCCTTCACTTCGACCACATCGCCCACTTTGAGCTGGTAGGAGCCGATATTCACGCGGCGACCATTCACTTTCACGTGGCCGTGATTGATGAATTGGCGCGCAGCGAAAACGGTCGCAACGAATTTTGCACGATAGACAACCGCATCGAGACGACGCTCGAGAAGGCCGATCAGATTTTCGCCCGAGTCACCCTTTAGGCGAAGCGCTTCGTGATAATAGCGGCGGAACTGCTTTTCCGAAATATTGCCGTAATAGCCCTTGACCTTCTGCTTGGCGCGTAGCTGCGTGCCGAAGTCGGACAATTTGCCTTTGCGGCGCTGACCATGCTGGCCCGGACCATATTCGCGGCGGTTTACGGGGCTCTTCGGACGGCCCCAGATATTCTCGCCAAGGCGGCGATCAATTTTATGCTTTGCGTCAATACGCTTTGTCATCGCTGTTCCTCATAAGTTTAAGCGAAGTTTCGAGGAACGCGCCCATCCTCTGCCCAATCTCTCAGGCCGACAGACCAATTTTCTATGAAAAAGGGTCACGGGAGCGTTTAAACGACAAGCGGACCCATATGGACCCGTCAGACGTTCACGGGTCCATACTCACAGTCGCTCTTGATGTCAATTCACGGTGGGGGTCAGACCGCGTGTGGCGAAGGCCGAGCGCAAGGTCTCCGTCCAATCATTGGCCGCGGTCAGATCCACAACGCCGTCACCGCTCTCGATCGCGCCAGTCGGCGCATCCCCCAAGAGCTGAACCACCCGACGGGCAATCGCTGGCGCGGGGTCGATCCAGGTTACTTGCCAAGGTGCCTCACGCTCAAGGCGCTCGAGGAGCAAGGGGTAATGGGTGCAAGCGAGCACGACCCGATCCGTCCGGCGGCCGTCCCTTTCGACAAAGGCGGGAGCGATTTCCGCGCGGATGTCATTGTCAGAAACGGGACAACCATGAAGTGCATCTTCCGCATAACCTGCAAGACGCGAAGCACTCACAAGTGTGACGCAACAATCACCGGCAAAATCACGGATAAGCGCGCTTGTGTAATCGCGCTTCACAGTCCCCTTGGTGGCGAGCACTGAGATCAAACGGCTTTGAGAACTTTCTGCCGCGGGTTTGATTGCGGGCACAGTGCCGACAATCGGGATGGTAAAGCGTGCGCGAAGTGCTGGAAGCACAAGCGTTGAGGCGGTGTGGCAGGCAATCACAATGAGATCGGGTGTGAAGCGCGCGACTGCGCGATCGATCACGTTCACAACCCGCGCGATCAAGTCTTCCTCTTCGCGTTCGCCATAAGGAAAAAATGCGGTATCGCCAACATAAACGAAATGCGCGTCGGGACGTGCTGTCCGAATAGGATCAAGCACAGTGAGGCCGCCAACACCTGAGTCAAAAATCAAAATCGTTGGCCGCGCTGCACTCATGTCTCTTCGATCTCTTTTGCGGCCTTAAGCGCCGCTTCAGCTTCGCGACGCGCCTTTTTCGAATAGGGTTTTCGCGGACCATCGACGAGCCGTACAATCACGCCGCGCAGGGTTCGTAGATCCTGTTCATCCATGCCGATACGCATGAAGATGTTATGCAGATTCATGCTCATGCGGGGCTTCTTGCTCGCGGGGCGATAAAATCCGCGCTCGTCCAGTTTCTCATCGAGATATTCAAAAAAATTCAGAAGCGCTTCACGCGATGCGGGCGGCCATTTTATTTTATGCGTGAAGGGCAGAGCTTTCCCTTCTTCTTGCGCGGAGCGCCACGCATAGCTCATCAATAAAACCGCTTGCGAGAGATTTAAAGATACAAACTCCGGATCAACGGGAAAGGTACAGATCGCATCAGCGAGCGCGATGTCTTCATTTTCAAGACCTGTTCTTTCACGGCCAAAAAGTATGCCGACTTTATGATCTTTTTTGACGTGATCGGAGAGGCGGCGTGAGGCCTCGTCAGGACCATGCACCGGTTTGCCTTGCCCGCGTTCACGTGCAGTCGTTGCGTAAAGATAATGAAGATCGGCAACGGCTTCGCGCACGCTGCTGAAAAGAGTGGCTTTCTCGATTACAAAGCCTGCGCCCGCAGCCGCCGCGATTGTCTTTTGATTGAGCCAATTCTCGCGCGGATTGACAAGGCGCATGTTATGCAAACCGAAATTCGCCATGGCGCGCGCGGTCATTCCGATATTTTCTCCAAGCTGCGGTTCGACAAGAATGATGATCGGGGTATCACTCATGACGCGGCTGCTTTCACCATGCGCAAAGCTTGGTTAAACGCATAACGCAATGAGGAATGATCGGCGATGCCTTGACCTGCAATGTCGAACGCCGTGCCGTGATCAACGCTTGTACGGATGAAGGGTAGGCCAACTGTGACATTCACACCTTGTTCGATGCCGAGGTATTTTACGGGGATCAGTCCTTGATCATGATATTGCGCAACAACAATATCAAACTCGCCTTTACGCGCGCGCATGAATATCGTGTCACCCGCATAGGGGCCAGAGACATCTAATCCTTCTGTGCGCGCTTCAGTGATTGCGGGGATGATGTGGTCAATCTCTTCTTGACCAAACATGCCATTTTCGCCTGCATGCGGATTTAAACCTGAAACCGCAATGCGTGGCTTTATTATGCCATAAGACGCGCACGCCGTCGCAGCAAGATGGATGGTTTTTAGGACACGCGCCTTTGTGATGAGGGGCGCTACGTCCTTCAACGCAATATGAATGGTAACAAGGATGACACGAAGCTCGTCATTTGCGAGCATCATCGCATAATCATTCGTTCGCGTCTTGTCAGCAAGAATTTCCGTATGGCCTGGATAGGGTATCCCTGCTTGCTTGATAGACTCTTTTGCAAGCGGCGCTGTGACAATGCCAGCAATCGCTTTGGTTTTGGTGAGGTCAATCGCTTTGATGACATAATCATAGGCCGCTTGTCCTGCGTGCGCGTCAATCGCGCCCGCTTGCAATGATGGTGGTAAATTGCTTGCCGCCATCACATCCATTGTCCCACGCTTGAGAGAACATTCATGTGCGTTATGGATCGCGCGCAGGTTCAATGAAGCGCCAAGAGTTTTGATTTCGCGTGTGAGCACACCAATATCGCCAATCACAAAAGCGGGGTGAGTTACGCCCTCGGCAAAGAGTTTCACGCAGAGTTCCGGGCCAATCCCGTTCGGATCGCCCATCGTGATGGCCAGAGGGAGAGTATGAGGCGTGTTCATAAACCGATCCCTAGCGAATGCTTGGCTTTCGGGCAATCCTTAGGCGTTAGGCAAATTGTCTTTGTCGCTCGGCTTTGGCATTTAACCAGAGCGCGATGATGACGAGGGCCGCGCTCACAATGATGCGCGCATCAATCTCTTCGCCATAAATCATCGCACCCATAATCACGGTACTGACGGTTGCCAGATTGACAGCTTGAACGGTTGAAACAGGACCAAAATGCCGGACCAGATTGAAAAAGGCGATGCGTTCTATTACCCACAACACGCTCACCGCTGCGAGGAGATAGAGACCATTCGTCGTGATATCCGCTGACTCGCGGCCTTGGCTCACGAGCAAAAGCGGTAAAAAGGCGAGGCCTGCGGCGAGGCTCTCGGCAATCCCCACGGCGCTGGTCTCGCGATCTTTCGGCCAAAATTTTGCAGCGAAGAGATGATAAATTGCGTAGAAAAAAGGAAGACCAAAAGCGGCGGCGAGCCAAGGATCAATCACAATACCACGAGCGATCATTTTAGCATCGATGATCAAAAAGGCGGCGCCCAAAAATCCAGCGATAATCGCGAGAATGCGCATGCGGTTCGGTTTTTCCATGCCGACCATCAAAGCCAAAAGATAACCGAAGAGTGGCGTTGTTGATGTTACAATCGAGAATGTTGAAACTGGAACATGCGCGACAATTATCAAGCTCAAGCCAAAAGGAAGATTGAGCATAATGGCGCAGCCGAGTCCAAAGAACCATAAGTGTGTATCCCATAAACGCACAGGTCCGAAGGCACGCCAAATTACGAAGAGAACAACACCAACTGCGAGGCTTGAATAGGTAATCGTTTGCAACGGAGTGACGCCCACTTGCGCGAGCGCCTTTGTCATTACGGGTGACAAACCCCAGAAAAGCCCGAGACCCAAAAGATTTGGGATCAATCCAACGCGTGATGCGGACGGACCAACTGCCGCCGGAGTCTCAGCCATGAAGGCTTAACCACGCTGCTTTCTAGCTGACCGACGAGAAAGTATGTTCAAACCTTCGACGCCCGCTGCAAATGCCATGGCCGAATAGATATAGCCTTTTGGTACATTTGCACCGAAACCTTCGGCGAGCAAGGTCATACCGATCATTAACAAAAAGCCAAGCACCAACATCACGATTGTCGGGTTATTTTTGATAAATTTCGATAAGGTGTCCGCAGCTAAGATCATCGACAAAACAGCAGCAATAACCGCAATGATCATGATAGGTAAATGCTCGGTCATCCCAACAGCAGTGATAATGCTATCGATTGAAAAGACAAAATCGAGGAAAAGTATTTGCACTATGGTAGTCGAAAGACCACTTCTGGTGGCAGAAGAGAATAGATTAGAGTCCTCTTCGGGATCGAGCACGTGATGAATTTCACGCGTCGCTTTCCAGACCAGAAACAAACCACCGGAAATCAAAATCAAATCGCGCCCAGAGAAACTCTTTCCCATGATCGAGAACAGAGGTTCGACAAGATGAATGATGAAGGTCAATGCGCCCAAAAGAACAATGCGCAGGCCTAGGGCGGCGAGTAGGCCGATCCGTCGCGCAATCTTCTGCTGCTCGGGCGGTAGCTTATTTGAGAGAATTGAAATGAAGATCAGATTGTCGATGCCGAGCACGACTTCCATGGTCACCAAAGCGGCAAGCGCTATCCATGCATGGGGATCAATAAGCAGCGAATAAAGATAATCCATTGTACTTGGCTTTCGGAACGCGACCGTTTGGTTCAGTCAAGAGAATCGGAAATGTCAGATCTTGTTTATCGACTAAACGTCGAAAACGCGAACGCGGCGTCTTGTGTTGCGCTCGACAACGACGGCGGGCTTTGAACCGCCACGGGCAATGGTTGCCACACGTTCTGTCATTTTGCGGTGGGCGACTGCGCGCATCACCTCACGCTTCACATCCTCGACCGGCATGCCCATCAAAGCGGCGGCAATTTCAGCCTGCGCTGCAGGGTCATCACTGATATCGCGCGCGGCTTCGATCGCTTCCTTGATATTGGGAGGCGATTGTTTGACTTTTCTATAGCCCTGCTTGGTTTTCCAGACGGCACTCATCGCCGCGACCTTTCAAAGAGAGACTTATTCTACTGGGATCAGATGCGATTATCGCCGATTTCGCAGAAAAATAAACATATCAGATTTATGCTGCGGTGCAACATATACCATTGACCGCCGTTCTTACGGCTCACTCCCCCTTTTTGGATCAATCGAGGCGCTTTCCGCCGTAAAAGACACCCAAAAGCCGATGATCAGGCCCGAGATGTACGATATCAGCCGGATAGCCGGGGCGAAGGGCACCGATCTGTCCCTCAAGACCAATAAGGCGGGCAGGGGTCCTTGTGGCCATCTGCAATACGTATGCGAGCGGGATCCCGAGCGAGAGCATATAGTTGACCGCATCGAACATCGTGATGTCGGCACCCGCGAGCGTACCATCATCAAGCGTCAGTTTCTTATTTTGCCGCCGCACAAGACGGCTTTGAAGCGTGAAGTGGACTGGGCCCCCCGCAGCTGAAGGCATTGCATCGGAAATCAGTGCAATCCCTTCCGCGCCTTTGGCAGCCAGCGCAGCGATAATAGCTGTAGGGGCCACATGATGACCATCGGCGATCAAACCACAGATCACGCGTGGATCGGCAAGCGCTGAGCCGACAAGACCCGGGGCTCTGCCTTCACATTGGCTCATCGCGTTAAAAAGATGGGTCACCGCACGCGCACCGGCATCGATCGCCGCTTTTGCTTCGAGATCGGTCGCGTCGGAATGACCGAGGCTTACATGGATCCCCGCGCGCGTGAGTGCAGTGATCTGATCAGCCGTCACTTTATTCGGTGCAACGGTTAGAAGAAGAACGCCCGAACGCGCTTCTGCAAAATGATCAATGTCCGCTTGTGTCAGTGCGCGAATATAATTTGCCGGATGCGCGCCTTTTCTCACGACATCGATGAAGGGACCTTCGACATGGATACCTGCAATATCGCGTCGTATTTCGCGCGCACTCTGTGTGGCGCGCAATGCGTCGTCGATTATCTTTTGGTGATCAGTGATCACGGTCGGCAAAAGGGCGGTTGTTCCAAAACGACGATGCGCATCAGCAATTGCGGCGATGCCTTCAAGCGTCGGATCTTCATTGAAGAGTGTACCGCCGCCGCCATTGACCTGAATATCAATAAAGCCCGGCGATAAAATTCCACCTGCCAAATCAATGATCTCACTGTCATGTGGTCTTTCGCTGAACGGTACCAGCGCTTTGATCAAGCCGTCTTCGAGCACAAGCGCGTGATCTTTGATAATCCGCTCGCCGTCAAAAAGATCAGCTCCTAAGAAAATCTGTTTCATGCGAGGGATCCTCCCGCAAGAAGAATGGCCCCGTCAACTGGATCATAAAGCGGATCAGAGAAGGGGTCTTCGCCTTCAAGCGCAATCCAAGGCCGCATGACTTTTGAAAGCCCGCCGGTAAGCGCCACGCGTTCCGCACCTTGCTTTTGCAGTGCATGAGCCAAATCGAGAAGCGCGCGTGCAGCGTGTTTCACAATGGGCAACCCGACTTCATCGCCTTTCAAGGCATACTCAAAAACAAGCGGAGCGAGCGCGCCGTAATCGCCACCTTTCGCATCAATCGAAAACCGCGTGATGACGGCAGGATCCTGATCAAATTTTTTCAAAAGATATTTGGTGAGAGGTGTTTCGGGCTTTAGATCATCAGCGGCGAGAAGCGTTTGCCGCAAGGCTTCGCTACCGATGCGTGCAGCCGAACCTTCATCACCCAACCGAAAACCGCGCCTGCCTATGTGATAGATTTTTGTCTCGGTGCGATAAAGACCTGCCGATCCTGTGCCGGCTATCACAATCGCACCGTCCTTGCCGGCATGGGCACCAAGGCAAGCAATCATTGCGTCGCTGTCAACATGAATCGCTTTGAATTCTGAGAATGTTTTTGCCACACGCACGGGATCATCAAGCATGATGATACCTGCCAAGCCGAGACCGAGCGCGATATAATTTTTTGAAACGTTATTTCGATTGAGCTTTGCCAGGGCGCGATCAAGCGTTTTCTTTATTTCAGCAATCGCGGCATCAGAATCGGAATAGATATTCGCCGGCCCGCCATCGGCATCAGAGCAGATCACTCCGTTCTGATTGCGGATGCGGATTCGGCATTTTGTGCCGCCGCCATCAACACCAATGAACAACGCTGTCTTTTGATCGTTCATTTTGCAGAGAGATCGCGCGTTGTGATGGACACAGTTTCAACAGTCGAGGACGGATCACGATAATTATCGATATTCTTAAACGCCTCACGCAACGCGCCCGACCAGCCCTTCGAGAGTTTTTCGAAATAGGGGTCATTTTGGGAGATGCGGCGCTGATAGGAAATTTCAAGCGAGTCACGTTCATACATTAAAAGATCAATCGGCATGCCGACCGAAAGATTAGAGCGCAAGGTGGAGTCAAAAGAAATCAGAATGACTTTCGCGCCTTCGCCCATGGTCATTTCAGGACGCGCCACGCGATCGAGAATGGGCTTTCCATATTTGTGCTCACCAATCTGGAAAAAGGGCGTGTCTTTGGTTGCTTCGATAAAATTGCCTTCACTATAGATTTGAAACATGCGCGGTGGCTCACCATGAATTTGTCCGCCCAAAATAAAGGAACACGCAAAGACACCATTATTGGCTTCAAGCGCCGGACCATCAACACGCCGAACATCGCGTACCGCATCGCCAATCAGGCGAGCGGCTTGAAACAAAGTGGTGACATTGACAAGCGAAGCACCGCCATTTTCTTCAGCCGCGTCGATCTGCTCATTGAGATTGGAGATCACCGCTTGCGTGACCGCGAGATTGCCCGCCGACAACAGAACCAAAACGCGATCGCCCTTTTTCTCCCAGACATGCATTTTGCGGAAGACGGCGATGTTGTCGAAACCCGCATTGGTGCGTGTGTCTGAGGCGAAGACAATGCCATCATCAAGGCGCAAACCAACGCAATAGGTCATAACGGGCTCCTTCGGATCGCGGCAGCGAAACTTAAAGGAGAGCTTTTACTGGTCTCCTGCCCGCACGACAACCTCTACGGAAAGATCTTCGCTTCCCGCGCCTCGCATTGTGCCCCGAACCGGTGCGGCGGTGGGCGCATCAAAGCCGATGGCAAGGCGCGCATAATGATTGGTCGGGCAAACACCATTGGCGGCATCAAAGCCGATCCAGCCGAGATCGTCGGTATAGGCCTCGGCCCATGCATGATGAGCAAAGGCGGCTGTATCGCCTTCGATCAAGAGATAGCCCGTGACATAACGAGCGGGGATCCCTAACACGTGTGCAGCGGCTATAAAAATATGAGCGTGATCCTGACAAACACCGCGCTTGGCGCGAAAGGCTTCCGCCGCCGTAGTCAGCGCATGCGTCGCATCTGTGTCATAAGTCACGGTTTCATGAATTGATGACAAGAGTGCGTGAAGCGTGTCGAGCCGTGTTGCGCGGCAGCATTGCAAGGCTAAGGCTGCAATCGCTGGAGACTCGATTGTTTTTGCTGTGGGACGCAGAAAAATTGCAGGCGGAACGATTTTATGCGTTGAACCAATAACGCCCGCGCGATCATTTGTTTCAATCACGCCTGAGGCTTCAATCTCGAGTCCATCTGTTTCGCCCGGCGGTGTGACGAGATGAACGACATTTCCGAAAGCATCTTGATACTCTGCCGCGTATTCAATGCCAGGGCATGTGATGCTCCATGAACGAATGATCTGGCTCTCGTCAGTGGGGGGCGTCAAGCGCAAGGCCTGGATCGCATGATTGAAGGGCCGATCATAGCGATAGGACGTGCGATGATGGATCGAGATCAACATGGGGATATCAGACTTTCTCACTCATAAGAAATGGAAGTCATGCGCGATGCGGCTAGAGAGATCATTATTGCGCTTGATAAAATTCGAGAGGAATTCGTGAAGGCCTGATTGGAAAATTTCATCCATGGACGCGCTCTTGAGATCGCTTAAAATGGCTAAGGCGTCATGGCGGCTTTGCGGCGATTGTCCAAGAATTTCCAAAAGCCCTTCGAGTGATCGTTCGATCCACCCATAACAGAAGCGGAAGGAGCGGGGCATCTCCTGACGCAAAATTAGAAACTCGGCGATGTTCCACGGCCGATAACGATCTTTGTAAACATGTCGGTAAGAGCGATGTGCGGAAACCGAGCGCAGAATCGTCTCCCATTGAAACGCATCAAGATCACCACCGACCGATTCATTCGTTGGCAGAAGCACATAATATTTTACGTCCAAAATGCGCGCGGTATTGTCGACGCGTTCAATGAAAGCACCGAGTTGGCCGAAGTGAAACCCTTCGTCGCGCAGCAAAGTGCCAAGCATTGAGCCGCGAAAAAGTGCCGAGCGTTGGCGCACCCAATCAAGAAATTCCGGCAATTTGCCAGAGCGTAGATCGCTCGCTTTCACGGCGGTGAAATCAATATAGGTTGAGTTCAACGCTTCCCACATTTCGCGAGTAAGCGCGGTGCGCACGGCGCGGGCATTGTTGCGCGCGGTTTCAAGACAAGAGCGCACAGAAGAGGGGTTGTCGCGGTCAAACAGCAAAAAATGCTGCACTTTTTCAGGCGTGATCGCGGAATGGCGTTCGAGATAAGTGTTTAACCCCGCCGCCGCAATCAAAGTCGATTGCCAGTCTTCGCGATGGCCTGAACCAATATCGGGTGTGAGTGCGATGCGATAGCCGACTTCCGTCAATCGCGCGATGTTTTCGGCGCGCTCAATATAGCGCGACATCCAAAAGAGACTGGCAGCGGTGCGTCCGAGCATCGTCAGTCCTCCAAAACCCATGTGTCCTTGGTGCCACCCCCTTGCGAGGAATTCACCACCAAAGAGCCTTTTTTCAGCGCCACGCGCGTGAGGCCGCCGGGTGTAATGCGCACGCGATCACCGACAAGCACAAAGGGGCGTAAATCCACATGGCGCGGTGAAGGGCCTTTGCCGACATTGGAAGGGCAGGTCGAAAGACTCAATGTTGGTTGCGCAATGTAGTTTGAAGGCTTCGCTGCAATTTTTTTAGCGAACGACGCGCGTTCCGCCTTTGTTGCATGCGGTCCAATCAACATGCCGTAACCGCCTGATCCATGAACTTCTTTCACAACGAGCGTATCGAGGTTTTGAACAACATGCGCACATTCGTCTTTGATCGCACAGCGCCATGTCGGCACATTTTGTAAGATCGGCTTTTGACCGGTGTAGAATTCAGTGATGTCGGGCACATAGGCGTAAACGGCTTTATCATCGGCAATGCCGGTGCCGGGTGCATTAACGATTGTAACATGTCCCGCGCGATAAAGATCAAAGAGGCCTGGCACGCCGAGCGATGAATCGGGTCTAAAAGTCAGCGGATCAAGATAGGCATCATCAACGCGGCGATAAAGCACATCCACTTTTTCTTTGCCCGCTATGGTGCGCATATAAAGCGCGCCATCTTCGACAAAGAGATCGGAGCCCTGCACCAATTCGACGCCCATCTGATCGGCCAAGAAGGAGTGCTCGAAAAAAGCAGAATTATAAATGCCCGGTGTAAGCACCGCGATGGTGGGATCGCCTTTGCAGCCCGCGGGTGCCACGCTTTCTAAAGTTTGTCGCAGCAATTCCGGATAACGTTCAACCGGTGCCACGCGATGGGCGGCAAAGAGTTCAGGGAAGAGATGCATCATCGCTTCGCGGTCTTCGAGCATATAAGACACACCCGAAGGGATGCGCAGATTATCTTCCAACACGAAGAAATCATTTTCACCCGTGCGCACAATATCGGTGCCTATGATATGCGAGTAGATTTTCCGCGGCGGATCAAAGCCGATCATCTCGGGTAAAAAGGCTTCATTGTTGGTGATCAATTCAGCAGGAATGCGGCCCGCGCGGATGATCTCCTGACGGTGATAGATATCATAAAGAAAAGCATTGAGCGCACGCACGCGCTGCTCGATACCACGCTCGAGAAAACGCCATTCTTTCGCAGAAATAATGCGCGGAATGAGATCGAAGGGGATGAGCCGTTCATTCGACGCGCTGTCACCATAGACCGCGAAGGTGATCCCGAGGCGTCGGAAAATGGCCTCGGCCTCTTCCTGCTTTTTGGCCATAAGCCCGCGCGATTGTTGAGAGAGCCAATCGGCAAGCTTTTGATAGGCGGGACGAATGCTGCCATCAGGGCGGACCATCTCATCGAATCCGGCGGAGGGACGCGTTGTGCCGCCGCTTTGATCATTGAATGCATGAAATTTCATCATTTCGTCCGGTTAGACCTAATAAATTCATTCTTTCAATCTTGAGAGCAAAAGCCAAGCCATTCCTTTTGCGAGGAGCAGGAGGGGGTTTTGACGGGCTTTCCAGAGGCCGAACCGGCTATTAGGGTGTTTCCCAAACGACAGATATTGGATGTCTCATGGCCTCTTCGAATAAAAAGCCGTGCCAGGTCTGGATCGGGCGGCGCTCTTTTACCATTTTGGGCGGTAAGCGGCGGACTTTTCGTGATCTTTATCATGAAAGCCTGGCGATGAGCTGGCCGAAATTCTTTCTGACCGTTGCCTCAATTTTTATCGCTACGAATTTTTTGTTTGCTTTCATCTATTGGCTCGGCGGCGATGTGATCGCGAATACGCAAGGCGGTTCGCTTGCGATGTTGTTTTTCTTTTCCGTTGAAGCGCTTTCAACGGTTGGCTTTGGCGATATGCATCCGGCCACCACCTATGGCCATCTCGTGGCTTCGATTGAGAACTTCTTTTGTTTGTTGTTTGTCGCGGTAACGACCGGTTTGATGATCACGCGCTTTGCACGTCCTCAGGCTCGTTTTATGTTTGCGCGTCATCCGGTGGTGACGATGATGGACGGCAAACCCACGCTGATGATTGGTGTCGCCAATGAGTGGCATAATGCGGTCTTGGACGCCTCCGCGCGTTTGTGGATTTTGGCCGAAGGTAAATCAAAAGAAGGCCATCGCTTTCGTCGCTTCGTCGAATTGAAATTGGAGCGCGTTGAAAATCTCGTCTTTTTTTGTCATGGTCGATCTTCCATGTGATTGACGAGGCATCGCCCTTGTATGAGTTACGTCAAGGCCGAGACGCATCGCTCTCGACTTTGATCCTCACAATTGCGGGTTATGACGAGAATATGGCGCAAGAGGTGAGGGCGCGGCACTGGTATGATGTGAAGGACATTCGTTGCGATCATCGTTATGCCGACTCTATTGAGTCGCATTCGGACGGTTCGACCATGCTGAATTATGATCGATTCCATGATCTTAAGCCCGATGGGCACGCCGCCACAAATTGACGGCACGGGGTGAGAAGAAAGGCTTAACGAGATGACCGATTATTTCAAATTCTATATCGATGGACAATGGGTCGATCCGGTGTCGCTTCATCCTTTCGACGTCATCAATCCGGCGAATGAAGAAGTCTGCGCGCGGATCGCGCTTGGGTCTACGAAAGATGTCGATCGCGCGGTAGCGGCTGCGCGTAAAGCCTTCCAGACCTTCTCCCAAACAACGCGTGAGGAGCGGCTTACGCTTTTGTCGCGTGTGCTTGAGGTCTATCAACGCCGCATCCAAGATGTGGCTGACGCAATGACACTCGAGATGGGCGCGCCGCGCGGTTTCGCAATGGAATGGCAAGCGGGCTCGGGCACCCCGCATTTTGAGTCAACGATTGAAGTTCTCAAAACTTATGAGTTTGAACGGTTGCAAGGCACAACTTTGATTATGCATGAAGGCATCGGCGTTGTGGGCATGATCACGCCGTGGAATTGGCCGATCAACCAAATCGTCTGCAAGGTAGCCCCCGCACTCGCCGCCGGCTGCACCATGGTGTTGAAGCCTTCAGAGATCGCGCCGCTCTCGGCGATCGTCTTTGCTGAAATCTTGCATGAAGCAGGCGTGCCGCAAGGCGTGTTCAATCTTGTGCAAGGTGATGGGCCCACAGTGGGTGCGGCGATTGCCGCGCATCCCGATATCGATATGGTGTCCTTCACCGGCTCAACACGCGGCGGTATTGCGGTTGCCAAAGCTGCGGCCGACACCGTGAAACGTGTCGCGCAAGAGCTCGGCGGCAATTCGGCCAATATCGTGCTTGATGATGTCGATTTTGAATCGGCTGTCACCAATGGCGTTGCAGGGTGCTATATCAATTCGGGCGAAAGTTGTGACTCGCCACAGCGTATGTTGGTGCCCCATCATCGTATGAATGAGGTGATGGCGATTGCGAAACGTGCCGCTGAATCATACGTGCTTGGCGATCCGAATGATCCCAAAACAACATTGGGTCCGCTGATTTCAAAAGCGCATTGGGAGAAGGTGCAAGGCCTCATCAAAATGGGCATTGAAGATGGCGCCACACTCGTGACCGGTGGTCTCGGTCTGCCCGATGGATTGACGCGCGGCTATTTCGCCAAGCCCACAATATTCGGCAATGTCACGCGTGATATGCGCATTGCGAAGAATGAAATCTTCGGCATGACTTTGATGATCATGGGCTATGGCTCGATTGATGAGGCGCTCGAGATTGCGCATGATACCGAATATGGACTTGCGGGCTATGTGCAATCAGCTGACATAGAGAAGGCGAGGGCGGTGGCGCGCCGTTTGCGTAATGGCGCCGTGCAGATTAATTACCCGGCCTTTGATCCTTTCTCGGCCTTTGGCGGCTATAAGCAATCAGGCAATGGCCGCGAATATGGCGCATTTGGTCTGCATGATTATCTCGAGACGAAATGTCTGATTGGGTATAAATGAGCGCGGTGGAGCATGCGGCGAAAAGGTGGTTTCCGGCTTTTAGCTAAGAGCATGCGACCACTAAAAGAATTGGATCATGTTATTATTTAACGGTTGCAGTAGGGTCTGAATAGCGCGGAGCAGAGATTATGACAGCAACGGTTTTCATTGACGGCGAAGCGGGCACAACGGGTCTTGGAATCCGCGAGCGTCTCGCGCATGTCAAAGGCATCGAGATCAAGAGTATCGATGCTGACAAGCGCAAAGATCCGAAAGCGCGTCAGGCTTTGATGGCGGAAGTCGATGCAGTCATTCTGTGTTTGCCTGATGATGCGGCGATTGAGGCTGTGAAGCTCGCTGATGACTTGGGCGCGAATGCGCCGCGCATTCTTGATGCCTCAACCGCGCATCGTGTCGTGCATGGATGGGTTTATGGCTTTGCCGAATTGCATCCGACCCAACGCAATATGATTGAAGGGGCGCATCGTGTTGCAAATCCGGGTTGCTATCCGACCGGCGCGATTGCGCTCATTCGTCCGCTTGTCGATGCGGGTTTCATCCTCCCGTCTTATCCAATTACTGTGAATGCCGTCTCAGGCTATTCGGGCGGCGGCAAATCCATGATTGAATCTTATGAAGCAGGCATCGCGCCGCATTTTGAACTTTATGGTTTGGGTCTTGGGCATAAACATCTGCCTGAATTGCAAAACTATTCTAATCTCGATCAACGTCCCATTTTTGTGCCGTCTGTCGGCAATCTCAAACAAGGCATGTTGGTAAGCGTGCCGCTTTATCTTGATCATCTTGAGGGCAAACCAAAAGCCAAAGATCTTCATGACGCTTACGTTGAACGTTATAAAGGTTGCGAGTATGTGCGCGTTGTAACCATGACAGATGCCTCAATGACATCAGGTCGGCTGGAAGCGGAGTCGCTCAACAACACCGATCTTTTGGAATTGCGCATCTATGCTAATGAGAGTGCACGTCAAGCGGTACTTGTTGCCAAGCTCGATAATCTCGGCAAAGGGGCGTCGGGGGCCGCGGTGCAGAATTTGAAGTTGATGTTAGGGTTGTAGTTTGCCTACCGCCTAATCCAACAAAAACTTCGCCAACTCCCGATGCTCGCCATGAATGCGGCGGACAGTGCCTGTGATTGAACGATAGACAATCGTTTCCGTTTCGATCACATCATTCTTTAAGCGCACGCCATGCATGAGCGCGCCATCGGTCACACCAGTGGCTGATACAATCACGTCGTCGGCTGCGAGTTCCGCCATATCATATTTACGTTTGGGATCTTTCACACCCATGCCGCGCGCGCGTTCAATTTTTGCGGGCGTGTCAAGAATAAGACGACCTTGCATCTGGCCGCCAACGCAACGAAGTGCGGCCGCGGCAAGAACACCTTCGGGCGCGCCCCCAATGCCGAGATAAATATCAATGCCGGTTTCTTGTTGCATCGCTGTGAAGATCACGCCAGCAACATCGCCGTCGGTGATGAGGCGAATGCTCGCGCCAGTCTTTCTTACCGCTGCGATCAAATCCGCGTGGCGCGGGCGATCCATGATCAGCGCGTTGATTTCATGCGGCTTCACGCCTTTGGCTTTGGCAAGCGCGTGGATATTGTCTTCAGGCGAAGCATCAAGATCGACGATGCCTTTTTTATAACCTGGGCCAATCGCGATCTTGTCCATGTAAACGTCAGGCGCATAGAGAAGCGAGCCCGCTTGCGCCATTGCCATCACCGCAATCGCGCCGGGCATGTCTTTGGCGCAGAGCGTCGTGCCTTCTAAAGGGTCAACCGCGATATCGACTTTCGGGCCCGTGCCATTGCCAACTTTTTCGCCGATGAAAAGCATCGGCGCTTCATCGCGCTCGCCTTCGCCAATCACGATTGTGCCATCAATCGGCAGCTTATTGAGTTCGCGCCGCATCGCGTCCACCGCCGCTTGGTCGGCCGCTTTCTCATCACCGCGCCCGCGTAAACGCGCGGCTGAAACCGCAGCGCGTTCGGTGACGCGCACCAATTCCATCGACAAAATGCGCTCAATGACCTCTTTCTGCGGAACGTGGATCTCGGTGTTCTGGGTCATCAAGCACTCCTAACCCTTATTTTTTTGGGCGACTCATCCCCGCTCTATGCGGATGAGTTGAGGCGGTTCCGCGATATGACCATCGGCCATCACCGCGTCAAGCGCTCGGCGGATCGCTTCTTCGGTTGTGGCATAGGTAATAAGAACAACGGGCACAGGTGTGCCCGCTTTTCCTGCAGGATCAGCGGCACGCGAAGCGGGTGGGCGCTTTTGCACAATGCTTTCAAGCGAAATCTGTTGTTCAGCCATGCGTGTGGCAATGCCTGCCGCTGCACCCGGTTTGTCGCGCACTGTGAGTCGAATATAATAGCCGCCTTCATGGCGTTGCATCGGCGCCTGGTCGGTTTGAGTCAAAGCTTTTGAGCTTACACCCAAAGGTGGCACATGAAGGCCGCGCGCGATATCAACAAGATCGGAAAGCACCGAGGATGCGGTGGCATTCCCCCCCGCACCGGGGCCCACAAGCGTTATCTCGCCGACAATATCGGCCATCACATTCACTGCATTCGTAACACCCATCACTTGCGCAATCGCCCAATGCTTCGGCACCATGGTGGGATGCACGCGTTGTTCAATGCCGGTTGATGTGCGCTCGGCCACGCCAAGCAATTTGATGCGATAGCCGAGTTCATCCGCCATCACAAGATCGAGCGGCTTGATCGACGCGATGCCTTCAACGTAAACCGCTTCAGAATCAATCTCGGTGCCAAAGGCAAGTGAGGTGAGAATGGAAAGCTTATGCGCGGTGTCAAAACCGCCGACATCAAAAGTCGGATCAGCTTCCGCATAACCTAAACGCTGCGCGTCTTTGAGGCAATCCTCGAAAGTGAGACCCTCAAGCTCCATGCGCGAGAGAATATAATTACAGGTGCCGTTCAAAATACCCGACACGCGCGTAACGTGATTGCCCGCAATTGACTCGCGCAATGTTTTCACAATCGGAATACCGCCCGCAACAGAGGCTTCAAAATTCAAAGCGACATTGTTTTTTTCTGCCAGCGCAACAAGGGGGCTGCCGTGTTTCGCCAGTAACGCTTTATTGGCGGTTACCACTGATTTGCCGCTGGCAAGAGCCGCTTCAACGGCCTCTTTCGCCGTACCATCCGCGCCACCAATCAATTCAACAACAACGTCAACGCGGTTGGAACGCGCAAGCGCCACTGGATCGTCAAACCATTCAAGGTCTTTAACATCGAACCCGCGATCGCGTGATTTGTCACGCGCAGAAACGGCGACAACAACAAGCGGGCGGCCCGTGCGGCTCGCGATGAAATTTGCGTTTTTTTGAAGCGAGCTGACAAGCGCTGCGCCCACAGTGCCAAGACCGATAATACCAATACAAAGAGGGGATGTCATTGAGAGTTCCAAAACTAAAACGGGTGATCAGCCTTTGGCCACCATCGGGACGACGTTGTGAAATATTTTGTCTGCAGTTTCAAGGAAGCGTCGGACATTACGCGCTGCTTGCCTTAGACGTTGCTCATTTTCAACAATCGCGATGCGTACATATTCATCGCCATGTTCACCAAAACCGATGCCGGGTGCCACCGCCACATCGGCCTTCTCGACCATAAGTTTCGAAAATTCGAGACTGCCCATGCTCGTGAACGGTTCGGGAATTTTGACCCACGCAAACATGGAAGCACCGGGTGGGTCAATCTCCCATCCGGCATTGCCAAAACTTTCAATTAAAGCATCGCGACGATTGCGATAGACGGCGCGCATCTCATGAATGCAGTCTTCAGGGCCATTGAGCGCGGCGGTTGCTGCCACTTGAATGGGCGTGAAAGCGCCATAATCAAGGTAAGATTTTACGCGTGCCAAAGCTGCGATAAGCTTGTTATTGCCGACCGCAAAGCCCATGCGCCATCCGGCCATTGAGAAGGTTTTCGACATCGAGGTGAATTCGACTGCGACATCGATCGCGCCTGGCACTTGAAGCACGGAAGGCGGCGGCGCGTGATCATCAAAATAGACTTCTGCATAAGCCAAATCGGACAGAAGAATAAGCTCATGCTTTTTCGCAAACGCCACAAGCTCGCGATAAAAATCAAGTGAGGCGATATAGGCTGTGGGGTTGGCTGGATAACAGGTCACAAGCGCAATCGGTTTTGGAATTGAATGCACCACCGCACGCGTGAGCGCGCGGAAAAACTCTTCATTCGGTTCAGCGGGTATCGAGCGGATCACACCGCCCGCCATCAGAAAGCCGAACGCATGGATCGGGTAGGACGGGTTCGGCACAAGCAAGACATCACCCGGCGCGGTGATCGCCTGCGCCATATTGGCGAAGCCTTCTTTCGAGCCGAGCGTCGCGATGACTTGTGTGTCAGGATTAAGCGTTACGCCAAAACGCCGCTCATAATAGGCCGCTTGCGCGCGCCTCAACCCCGGAATGCCGCGCGAGGATGAATAGCGGTCCGTCCGTGGTTTGCCGACGGTTTCGACAAGCTTTTCCATCACATGTTTGGGCGCAGGCAGATCGGGGTTGCCCATGCCAAGATCGATAATATCCGCGCCTCGCGCACGCGCCGCCGCCTTGATGCGGTTTACTTGTTCGAAAACATAGGGCGGAAGGCGCTGAATGCGATAAAATTCATTCATCGGAGGGCTCAGAGACGCGAGGGGACGACAGGCTCTAGCATGGGCCAGTATCGAATTCATGAGAAAATTAGATGCAAAATCTAAAGTTTTTCTGAAAATGAGATGGCTTAAGGCGTTTGTCCGCCTACGGCTTCGTTTTTAAGGCGCGCGGCTTCGAGTCGATCCTCGAGCGCTTTTAACTCTTCGGGCGTTAGTTTACGCGCGTTTTTCTTAGGTCCAGCCGGCGTGACCCCCACCGGCATATATTTCAAGTCTGTTGGACGGGTTTCTTTGACGAAATCGGCCGGTTCTTCGGCATTCGTGGCAAATCCCGCCCAGATCGCAAGGTCTTTAAAAGTGTTCCCGCTGCTTTTTCGCTCGCTCGCCGTGGTGGCGCAGCCCGAAAGAAGCAGCGCTGTGCCGAGGAAGAGTGAGGCAGCGCAGAAGCTGCGGATCTGCCAAGATTTTGTCATAACGTCCTTATACGACCAATTTACTGGCTCGACGAGCCTTGTTTCCGCGCTACAGTGAAGTCGTAAATCCGGCAAGGAAAACGTGAGTGACAGCGCGGGGGATCAGGGAATGACATCGGATAAGGCCAAACCGACTCCGGGCATCGTCCCCTCAACTTTCGCCGTGCCGAATTACCAGGCGCTCGCCAGCAATACTGCTCGGTTGATGGAAGAGCTTGGTCACGCAACAACCGCCTCACTAAAGCCTGTTGAAGAAGGGCGTGCCAAAGCCGGCATGTCAGAAGAAGTGAGTGATGTTGTCAAAACACTCGGGCAGGTGATTGAGAAAGTTGCGTCCGATCCGCAACGTCTAGTGATAGCGCAAACCGCGCTCACAAAGGGATTTCTCGATCTTTGGACAAATAATTTAAAAAAAATGCAAGGCGAAGCGGTAACGCCCATTGTTGAGCCGGAACCCACGGATAAACGTTTTCGCGATCCTGAATGGAATGACAATCCGGTTTTTGATTTTGTGAAACAAGCCTATCTCCTCACAACAAAATGGGCGGATGATCTTGTTCAACAGGCTGACGATATTGATCCGCATACAAAACACAAAGCGCAATTCTATGTGAAGCAATTATCAAGCGCTTTGGCGCCGACGAATTTCGTTGCCACTAATCCGGAACTCTTACGCACGACGCTTGAGCAGAATGGCGAAAATCTCGTACGCGGCATGAAGATGATGGTGGAGGATATCAAGGCCGGTAAGGGCACTTTGAAGCTCCGTCAAACTGTGCCTGGTGATTTTCAAGTTGGTGTCAATCTTGCGACCACGCGGGGTAAAGTTGTTTTCCGCAATGATCTCATCGAACTCATTCAATATACGCCAACCACCGAGACAGTGTTCAAACGCCCTCTGCTGATTGTGCCGCCTTGGATCAATAAATTTTATATTCTCGATCTCAACCCCGAGAAGAGCTTTATCCGCTGGGCCGTATCACAAGGGCTGACCATCTTTGTGATTTCATGGGTCAATCCCGATGAGCGGCAGGCTGAAAAGAGTTACGAAGATTATATGCGCGAGGGCATTTTTGCAGCTCTTGAGACAATTGAAAAAATTACAGGCGAAAAACAAGTGACCGCGATGGGTTATTGCGTCGGTGGTACTTTGTTGTCTGTTGCGCTCGCTTATATGGCGGCAACAAATGATAAACGCATCGCGAGTGCGACGCTGCTGACCACTCAAGTTGATTTTGAAAATGCCGGTGATCTCAAAGTTTTTGTTGATGAAGAGCAAGTTAAATCCATCGAAGAGAAAATGGATGTGCGTGGCTATCTTGAAGGGACGAGTATGGCGGCGGCCTTCAACATGCTCAGGCCCAATGATTTGATCTGGTCTTATGTCGTGAATGTCTATTTAAAGGGTGAAAATCCTTTCCCCTTCGATCTCTTGTTCTGGAATTCCGATTCAACGCGTATGCCGCGTGCAAATCATTCCTTCTATCTGCGCAATTGCTATCTCGACAATAAATTGTCGAAAGGAAAAATCACGCTCGGCAATGTCAAGCTTGATTTGAAACGCATATCGATCCCCGTTTATAATTTGGCTGCGAAGGAAGACCATATCGCTCCAGCAAAATCTGTTTTCGTCGGATCAAAATATTTCGGTGGCAATGTCACTTATGTGCTTGCTGGCTCAGGGCATATTGCGGGGGTCATCAATCCGGCTACGAAACCAAAATATCAATATTGGACCGGTGGAGCGCCAAAAGGTGAGTATGATGACTGGGTGGCATCCGCCCAAGAAACGCCCGGCACATGGTGGCTTCATTGGATCAAATGGATTGAAGAGCAAGCACCTGAGAAAGTGGATGCGCGAGTTCCCGGTGGCGATCACGGTACATTAGGTGATGCGCCGGGTGAGTTTGTGAAAGTCCGCGCGTAAAGTATTGTTGCGTTGTCTCGTTGCGTCATGCGTCCTAATTTTCTTTTTTTGTTCAATAATGTTTGGAGTCTATGATGACATCCTTGCCGTCTGATGCTGTCTTGCTGCCCATTGATATGCAATGCGGATTTGATCTTGCACCTTGGCCCAAGCGTTGGAACACCGCATACGATCAAAATGGTTTGGCTTTGCTCGATGCATGGCTTGCAAAAAATCGCCCTTTGATTCATGTGCGCCATGACAGTGTTGAAGAAGGCTCGACATTGCGTCCCGAGCATCCAGGCAATGCGCATCGTCCGGGCTTTGTGCCTTTGCCGAGTGAAGCGCTTATGACAAAAAGCGTCAACGCTGCCTTCATCGGAACCGATCTCGATTTGCGCCTTCGTCGCTTGGTTGCTGATACACTCGTCGTATTCGGCATCTCTACCGATATGTGCGTGTCCACAACCATACGCGTCCGCGCGAATATGGGTTTCAAAATGATCCTGGTTGAAGACGCGAGTGATTGTTTTGAATTGCCCAATGGCAAAGGCGGCACAATCCCCGCGCGTGCGATCCATGATGCACATATCGCGACGTTGCGGGTTGAATTCGCCCGCGTGATGACGACGGCGGAGGTTTTGGCTGCGCTTTGATCGCGGGATCGCGCGCTTGGCGTTCTGATTTTCCATTCAGCGCGATGCAAATCAGACCTAAATTTGCCGGGGCTTGCCTCTGGCCGCTGCCTTCGTCATGGTGCGCGGCAAGCTCCACTTGCTCTCGAATGAAACTAAGGAAATTCCGATGAAACTTGTCCGTTTTGGTGTCAAAGGCCATGAGAAGCCCGGTCTGGTCGATGCCTCAGGCGCGATCCGCGATCTTTCCTCGCACATTGCCGATGTGAATGGTGCGGTTCTGTCGTCCGACTCACTGGCAAAATTGAAGGCGCTTGACCCGGCGACTTTGCCCGCTGTTCCCCCCGGCACGCGGCTCGGCTCATGCGTGGCGCGTCCGGGCAATTTCATCGCCGTGGGTTTGAACTATGCCGACCACGCGGCGGAGTCGAATATGCCGGTGCCCGAGCAACCGATCCTGTTCAACAAGGCGCCGAATTGCGTGCAAGGTCCTGATGATGTGATCGTGATCCCAAAAGGCTCAGATAAGACTGATTGGGAAGTGGAACTCGCCATCGTCATCGGCAAGACCGCGCTTTATGTCGAAGAGAAAAACGCGCTTAATTATGTCGCTGGCTTTTGCGTGTGTAACGATATTTCCGAACGTGCTTTCCAGACCGAGCGTGGCGGTCAATGGATGAAAGGCAAGGGCTCGCCGACTTTCGGTCCGCTTGGCCCCTGGCTTGTCACGAAAGATGAAATCAAGGACGTTCAGAATTTGGATATGTTCCTCGATCTCAATGGCAAGCGCGTGCAGAATGGTTCAACGAAGACGATGGTTTTCGGTGTTGCGCATCTCGTCGCTTACATCTCGCAATTCATGCAGCTTGATCCGGGTGATGTGATCACCACCGGTACACCTCCGGGTGTCGGCATGGGCATGAAGCCGCCGGTCTATCTCAAAGCGGGCGACACGATGAAAGTCGGTATCGCTGGTCTTGGCGAGCAGTATCAAAAAGTGGAAGCCTATGAAGGCTGATAATTGAGATGAGGCGTCTGTGAAAACAGACGCCTTTCTTATCTTGCCTGAACAAGGATCGTATCGCGGCATGATCACGCGTCCTGTTTTCACGCATGAACGATCGGTATCTGACCGTGTGTGGCGATACCGTCTTGATGATCAAGGCGAAGCGCAGGCGCTCGCCATCCAACAAGAGCATGGTTTGTCGGATGCGCTTGCACTCATTCTTGCGGGGCGTGATGTTCGCTCATCCGATTTACCGGCCTATCTTGAACCGCGTTTGCGCGATTTGATGCCGGATCCGCTTCTTTTAAAAGACATGGACCTAGCCGCCGCGCGGCTAGCCGATGCGGTGATGCGGCGCGAGTCTGTTGCTATTTTTGGTGATTATGATGTCGATGGTGCATGTTCATCAGCGCTTCTTGCAGAATGGTTAGATCACTTCGCTTTAGAGCGCGCCATACATATTCCTGATCGTCTCGTTGAAGGTTACGGCCCCAACAAAGAAGCGATCACAACGCTCGCTCAATCGGGAGCGCGCCTTCTTGTGACGGTTGATTGCGGCACCACAAGCCATGACACGCTACAAGAAGCCAAACGTTTAGGCATGGATGTTGTTGTGCTTGATCACCATCAAGCACCCGTTGAATTGCCGCTTGTGGATGCGCTTGTGAATCCCAACAGACAAGATGATCTTTCGGGCCTCGGTCATCTTTGTGCCGCCGGTGTTGTCTTTATGACGATCATTGCGGCAACAAGAGTTTTGCGGGAGCGGAAATTTTTTAATGCCCATCTCAAAGAGCCTGATCTTCTCTCTTCACTTGATCTTGTCGCGCTTGCAACCATTGCCGATGTTGTGCCGCTTTACGGATTAAACCGCGCCTTTGTGCGCCAAGGACTTGCGATTGCGCGCTCGCGTGCCCGCATTGGGTTACGTGCTTTGGCTGATGTTGCGCGTCTTGACGGACCGATTACGCCGTTTCATCTGGGGTTTCTCATCGGTCCGCGCATCAATGCAGGCGGGCGAATTGGGGATGCGGCTCTCGGCGCGCGGCTTCTTCTCACACAAGATGAAGCGGAAGCCACAGCGATTGCTTCGCGTCTTGATCAATTAAACAAAGAGCGTCGCGAGATCGAGAAGCGCATGGTTGAAGAGGCTGAAGCCGAAGCGCTCGCGATGATCGGTCTTGATGAAGATGAAAATCGAAATGTTATTGTGACTTCATCGCCATCTTGGCATCCGGGCGTTGTGGGTCTTGTCGCGTCACGTTTGAAAGAACGATTTCGGCGTCCTTCATTTGCCATTGCGCTAGATGCATCGGGGCTGGGCACGGGATCAGGTCGATCATTGACAGGCGTTGATCTCGGCCGCACGGTTCGCGCTGCTGTTAATGAGGGGATCATCATCAAAGGTGGCGGTCATGCCATGGCGGCGGGTGTTACGATTCAGTCAGAGCGGATTGACTCGTTTCGTGAATTTCTTGAGGCGCGTCTTCACAATGATGTGAAAGCTTCACGCGCTGAAACGGCTTTGTTAATTGATGCGACACTCACTGCAGGGGGGGCTACAGCCGAACTTGTGGAACGGATTGAGAAGGCGGGCCCTTTTGGTTCTTCACATCCCGAACCGATGATGGCCTTTTCAAATCATCGTTTGGTTGATTCCGGTATTGTTGGCCAAGGCCATGTTCGCGCGCGCTTCAAATCAGGTGATGGCTCTATGATCGGCGCCATCGCGTTTCGAAGTGAAGACACGCCGATGGGCAAAGCATTGCTCTCCGGACGCGGTGAATCGTTTCATCTAGCAGGAACGCTGACCGTTGATCGCTATGGCGGCGGTGAGCGCGTTCAACTTCGTCTTGTTGATATCGCGCGCGTCAATTAAGCGTCTTTTTCTTTTCGCCCGACTTTTTGCTCGCGCCAGAAAATCAAGAGACCAGCAGCGATAATCAATGCAGAGCCCATGATCATCATTTGATCTGGCCAATCTCCAAAGATGATAATGCCAAAAATCACCGCCCAGATAATCTGCGTATATTGATAGGGCATGATTATGGCGGCAGGCGCGAGTTTGAGCGCTTTATTCACGGCGATATGGGCAAGCGTTGCCACAACACCGAGCATAAGCAACAAAACAAAATCACGTGGTGTGGGCGTAACCCAGCCGATGGGTGAAATCACGGCGCCGAGAAGAAGCGCGGCCATCGATTGCCACGTCACAAGCACGATGCCTTTCGTCCCACGCAAGTGACGTGTGATGATCATCATCAACGAGAAGAAGAGACAGCCTGAGAGAGCCACAAGCGCCGGCAGTGAAAAACTCGCGCTTGAAGGGCGCATCGCAATGATGACGCCGATGAAGCCGATGATAATGGCGATCACGCGCGGTGTATCAATTTTTTCACCCAGCAAAGGATAGGCAAGCGCCGTCACAAAAATTGGGGCGGCCATATAAAGTGTCACAATATCGGCGAGCGGAATATAAGAAACCGCCCAGTAAAAACACGCGACCTCACATGTGGTGAGAAAGATGCGCAGCAGATTGAGTTTTGGCGACGGCGGAAACAGAATGGTGTTTAAGCCCGCCTTCCAAAGCGAGCGGCTGAGCATCACAAGACCGGCTGCGCTGCGGATCAACAAGACCTGACCCACCGTGTAAGTCGCCACAAGCCATTTCCCCATCACATCATTGGCGACAAAGAGAAATATGCCCAGAATCATCAAACCGATGCCCGCCGGGATGTTTTGATGAAGTGGTGCTTCAGTCGCCTCGTCCCGCGCACTGTCGCCGAGATCCTCTCCCGTGCCGCTTGAGGGCTCTAGAAGCGGCGTATGCGGACGGGCTGTGTCCGAGGAGGAGGGGGGTGTTTGAGACATTTCTGGGGTTTTCGGCCTTTTTGAGAATGTCTTAGATAGAATTGACGCGGGAGCTGATCAATTTATGCCCTTCTGCCGTGTCACAGGCGGCTTGTCTAGCGCGTTATGATCGCCTATAAGCGCCCGTCTTCGCAAAGAAGCGCCCTTCGTCTAGCGGTCTAGGACGTCGCCCTTTCACGGCGAAAACACGGGTTCGAGTCCCGTAGGGCGCGCCAATGATTTCAAAGACTTAGTCCTTTTCGCGAAGAAAACATCAAATATTCGTCAAATAAGACCATTGGGGAAAACGGCACATCTCACAGGTCGTTCTCGTATGAGTATGGCTCAAGATAAAGTATAAGTAGCGGAACCATGTATCACGGACTGGTCGAAGTATTTTATGCCCTTACTCGATGAATACCATGTCGGCGATCCGTTCATAACCGTAGCAGCGGCGTCGAAGTTTATCGCGGCACACGCCCCGCCCGGGACCGACCGGGCCAAAGCCTACAACTCAAATTATTCGAAAATCGGTTACGCTCAGGCGAAAGGGTATTTGCCAAATAGTCGTGGGATGGACTCACATAAGTTCTTCGCATGGGCCGTTACCCAAGAGTGCTGGCAATATCTGAAAAATATAAAAGGGTTATCATTCTCGGCAAATGTAACCGTAACCGGTCTACAGGCAATTGCTGAAGTAGGGGACGGAACATCGGCGGTCCCTTTACCAGACGACCCTCTAGAATTGAAGGAACTTGCGCTCAGTTTGACCCAGCGGAAAGAACAAGCCGATCGTCAGAGGGCAAAAGATCTTGAAGAACTAAATCGATACAGGGAAGCCGCAAAGAACCGTTCAGCAGTTTGCGCCGAAAACGGCCGGATGGGCGGGGCTCAAAAAAATCGAGGTAGCCCCAAATTATAATCGCTGGAAGCTTGGCTTAGACCCATTCTAACCGGTCTATGTGCTGGCCATCGTCAACGAACCCCGAGGGGACAGGACAATGGCTATGAAAATTCTGAGACTTCCTGATGTACTTCAACGCTGCGGCTTGAGCCGTAGTTCGCTCTACGCTCAAATGGCAGAGGGCCAATTTCCTCAGTCTGTGAAGATCTCAACGAGATCTGTCGGCTGGGTTGAGAGTGATCTCGACGATTGGATCCAAGATCGAATCAGCCGAGCAAGCCCGTCTAATCATAACAATACAGTGGCGAAGGGAGACTCAAAATGAGCCGTCCCCGAAAAAATAGGTCGATGAGCCAACCTGACTACGGTCAGCCAATCTTCCGGGTGACCTCCTTTCAGAACAAGTTTCATTCTGAGGCGACAAACGTACTAAACTATACAGTAGAGAAGGCTGGGCTTGTCTTTACTCTACATCTAGAGGGTGAAAAGGACGGCGGCGCAATCGCACCAGCGACCTTTTTAGGGAGTAGAAAAAAGACGGAGATTAAAACCCGAACGGGTATAATTCTCGACGTCGAGCAGCAAGATGGTGATGCGAGTTTAGGCCCGAAACCGCCGTCAATGTCTGAGATGCGTACAAGGCTTGAGGAATTGGGCATTCAAGCGATCGGTTATACGACTTATTCCCATTGCCCGGGGGAGACGCGCTTTCGGATCGTTCTTCCATTGTCGAAAGTTGTACAGTTCCCAGACCCAAATAAAACAATAGGCGAGTATAATCGAAAATACGTAATCGATAAGCTTATTGTTGAAAAGGTTGCTCGGGATCTCGGTCTCTCAGACTGCATCGACCTGAGTAAATTGGGCGCTGAAGCGATCTTCTACACTCCAAGAGTGTCAAAAGAAAATATGCAGTTCGCTGAAACCTTCCAAACTGCGGGCAATCTGGTCGACTATGATACTTATGTTCCCGAGGCGACTGAAGAATATGATATCATCGAAGCCGAAAGAAACAAAAAAACGTCGAAGTCTGTTGATGCTGTTTTCAAACGCAACTTTGAAGAGGAGCCCAACTCAGTCTTTGATGCTTTGCGAGCTAAACTCGGTACGTTGAGCGACGTCCTTTCAAAATATGGCTATCGCTATGATCAAAGGTCAGATCGATTTTATCCCCAAGATGGCGATCCTGAGACGGCGGGTATCCTAATAAATCGGCGTGAAGATGGGGTCGAAAGACTCTATTGTTTTCATGCAAATGATCTTCTTAGCGCGGAAAAACAATTGTTTGGTCGAAAAGACCATGACGTCATTGATGTGGAGATTGGGAAGAGATGGGGAGCAGAAGCCTCATATAAGGATGGGCTAAAGACTTTATTGAAAGAGCATGGCCTCTCAGATGGCGATTACTCAAGTGACGGGGACAAAACTACGGTTGGCTCCTCTAATGACAATTTTAAAGAGCCTATAGATATTTTTTCTTCTACCTCAACCGTTCTATTCCCCATGGAAGCCCTAAACGACGAAGAGAGGGTCTATGTAACAAATGTAAGCACTAGCCTCGGTGTGGACACTGGGGCGGTTGCGATTGCAATGCTCGCAAATACATCCGCAGCTGTCGATGCAAGAACCCGAGTCATGTTTCGGGAAAACAGTAATTTTTCAGGCGGTAAAAATTTTTGGTTCGCACTGGTCGGCCTCCCTGCGACAAAAAAATCGCCCATTCTTGCCAAAACAAGGGGGCCTCTTCAAAAAATTCAAAATGAAGAGAACCTAAAGTATAAGAAGGCGATGGATCGTTATAAAGCCAAATCAATGCAAGAAAAGAAGACTGAGGATCCCCCTACTTGTAAGCTTTTTATGGCTCAAGACTCAACGATTGAGGCTCTTGCGCAGCATCTATCGAAGCAAGAGAGCGGGACGACGATCCATGTAGACGAACTTGAGACAATGTTTAATTCGATGGATCGATACAAAAAGAGTAGCAGCGATAAAGCTTATTATTTGACGGGCTATGAGGGTGGACCGGCAAATATACTTCGCGTTTCAAGCGGAATGACTGCTGTCCCAAATTTTTCATTCGGGGTTATTGGAGGCATTCAACCCGACGTCATCGTGAAACACCGTGGCGTGAATGATGGGCTTCTTCAGCGGTTTATCTACGTGAATCTTGAGCCCGGGCGATTGAGCCAAGACATTGATACGCGCAGAACTGATGAGATATTCGAAAAAAATATTCGGACGATAGCGGCTCGCGGCCCTTTGTTGTTGACCCTATCTAACGAGTCAAAGGCAATTATCTCGGAAATCGAGGAAGCGGGCCTGATGCTCGCTGAAGGTGGCGGACAATCCGGTTCTGATTTTGCTGGTTGGTCTATGAAGTCGCTGTCGCATTTTAGTCGGATATTGATCGCCCTTCATGCTTTGCGTAGTCCGTCAGCGGATATCCCCCATCATACAGTTGCTGCGGCACGAACAATTTTCTTTAATTATGTCGTTCCGCACGCCATGCAGTTCTTTAGTGCCGAAAATAGCACTTTGTTCCGCCGTGAGCAGGCAGCTGCCGATTACATCATATCAAAGCAGCTCGAACGGTTGGTGGCCAGTGATCTGACGGCAAATGTGCGTGAGTTTCGTAATGATCCCCATAATCGGACAGCCCTTGAAATTGTAACGCCTGTTGCTGAGAACCTCTGTAACTATGGGTGGCTCCTCCCGGAAGCCTCCGCCGCAAAACCTAAGAGCTGGATAGTCAATCCGCGCGTTCATGAAATCTACAAGGATCGTGCGGAGAAGGAGCGCCTTCGCAGGGAGTTTTGTCACAACCAGATACGCTCTTTAGGCCGAGCGGGGGGTATTTCCTGACATTCCTGATTGCGTGTGCGTAAGATAGTAAGTGTTTTTATTTCTTTCTCTATTCGTGCGCGCAATCAGGAATGTCAGGAATTTTGGTTTGTCCGCGTTTAGATCTTGTAGTCTGGTGGAAGTGTCCCATCGGCAACCATTAACGCGACTCTCTCCCGTAACGCAGCCCATATCTCACGATTGGATTGAGCCCTCTCACGATCAGCAGCAATTTGCGCATTAGTCCTACGACCATGCTTCAAATGAGCTTCAGAGACTCGCTGACGGCCCTCGATCGTTTTGGGGCCGGTAGACCTACCCCCATGAAGTTGACACCTCGTACGGCCTTTTAAAGCCGGTTTAAGGCAGGGTGTACCTCGACGCGTTTTTGCCCCGCATCTTTGCCCCGGCCAATCAGGCCCGAAC